>WJKS01000020.1 GCA_014728985.1 Candidatus Aenigmatarchaeota archaeon | reverse complement strand
CTACTAGGACGTTTCCTTTCATTGAATTGATTATTTTCGTCAGTTGATTTGCTTTGAAGTCAACATCTTCATTTCTGGTTTTCAGTGTGAAATTAGCATATTGTTTTGGAAAGACCAACACTTTTCTTTGATCTTCAGAGAAAGGATTAGGTATACTCTCTGTTACGGTATCTTCGGGAAATTCCATAATCTTCTTGAATTCATCAAGGAACAAGGTACCACTAAACCCTATCACAGTATAGGAACTATCTAAAATTTCCTTGAAAAGATATGAGGGGTCTAGACAATGAATGTTAAGATAGGAAAAGAATCTGTCATTGTACTTCTTTATGTTCACGAATTGTATGAATCTCTGGTCTTCTTGAACTTCTAAGAGTAACTTTAAGAAATTAGCTAGTGAGAAGCACCTTGACCTTCTCTTCTCCTCAAGTACTATCTCTGAAAAATATGTAAGTACATCCACTGCATATCCAATCCCCCTCCTGTTTATCTCAAACCCCATCCTCTTTGATATACCCTGAATTTTTTCGAGGTTGAACGGTACTTCATTCTTCCTTCTTGAATCTACAATGTACTCAATAACCCTCTGGAAACTATCGAGGAATTGGATCGTCTCGTCGACTTCCTGATCTATCTGATCTTCTCCCTTTTCCGATAGCTTCTCATTTGTATATTCCTCCCTATGTTCATCTATCTCATCCATACAAGCTAGGAAAACACTACTCGACAATCTGACAGAACTCAATTGTTGACATTTCTCGGGAAGGGAATGACATTCATCAAAAATCACTATAGATTTACTCGGATCAAATATCTCGAAGAACCCCTTGCGTATATGTGGGCTAAGAACATAATTGTAGTCGAGGACTATAAAGTCGGCATAATCCTTGAGATAGGTCTTAATCGAATAATAAGGACAATAATCACCCATTTCGTCCCTTAATTCAAACATATCCAGAAACTTCGTGATATCGTCACCAAAAAGGCTTTTCAGTTTTTTTGGTTTTTTAAACAAGTCTTTTTTGAATCTTTTGTAGAATTTACATTCCTTTTTCTTACTTCTTTTACAGATGTTATAGAAAGATTCGGTATCCAAATCTTTAAGTTTCTTGAATTTACAAAGATCTTTCTTTGAAATTATCCTACCTCCCATCAGACTATTGTTATTGTCGAATTTCTTTTTTATTTCGTTAAACTCTTTCAAAGGCTGTATCTGGCCGCTTGTTTTGTTCGTCAGGTAAAGAATTTTCAGTCCTCTTTCTTTAGCGAATTTTAATGCCGACGATAAGACGGAAATTGTTTTCCCTATACCTGTCGGTGCTCTCATGATACAATGTTTTCTCTGCAGAAGGGAATCGTAGATTAAGTCCATCATCCTTTCTTGATATTTTCTGGGATTCTTATAAGGAAACCAATAATCCATAGCAGTAGTTATGGTTCGAAAAATAAATAGAATTAATGCTCGTTAATTTTCTTTTCCAATTTGGACTTTTTTTCTCTTTCTTTTCCTTTTCTGGGCAATACTCTTTCCATTCTTCTAAGGTTTCCCAGGTTCTGTGGTTTAACTTGCGGTATTTCGTTCTTTTCTCGCTCCCAATCAAGCGAAGGATACATCTCTCTTAACCCTGAATTGAATCTTTCTCTGACTTCCCGTATTTTCTTCAGTTCCTCGTTATTGATGTCGATTATATCACTAAGTTCAAAGAGTTGAGAGACTTCTCTCTCGGCGAGTAAATAGGATTCTTTATTTGCTTTTCTCATCAATTTTGTCGATATTTCTTCTTTTGGTAAAATTCCTAATACTCTTCTCTTTGGTTTAAGTAATTCTCCCCAAGAATCTTGGGTTTTCTCGTATTCTTCGATTATTTGCATTTTTTCACCACAGTATATATTTAGTTTTTCGGACTAAAATATAAGAATATATCACTAATTTGTTGGTGAATACTGGGGATATAATGAACGAAAAAGAAGTTGATTTGACATTCAAAATGGTCAAAGAAATGATGTTTAACAAAGACAAATATCCAAAGGAAAGATTTGATGAGTACAGACAGGTCATAAAAGAAAACCTTGAAAAGATAAGGAAGGAACTGTACAAAAGAGGGCCTACTGAAATAGAAATCAAAAGGACGAAAAAACCTGTAATAGAGACCAGAGAAGAGATAGAAAATTGGAAAGAAATATGAATTTTTAACACTTGTCTTTTTTCTTTCTTCTAACAAAATTCTTTGTCATACATACAATCCATTTCCAATGTAGAATCAAATGAAGAACCACCGTCAATACCAGAATAAGACCAGACCAATCATGTATTATCTTCCAATTATTTCTGGGAATTCCTAAAAAGTCTACTGAAATGTATCTCCTTACTCCATCTGAGAAAGGAAAAAATATTAAACCTGATACAGATGCAATCATAAATGACAACGCCATTATCATGTCAACGAAATAATTGAGTTTTATTTTTTTCATAAGAATTGCCTTAAGAATATGGGTTAGTATGACTTAAAAAGTTTGTAGTATCAACCAGATCATTTTAAAGATTAATAATTTTAGTCTTTAGCGAGAATAATTAACATATGGCCCAGATAAAAGTCCTTGGAGGACTGAATGAGATTGGTGGTAACAAGATACTTCTTGAAGATGAAGGGACCAAAATATTCCTAGACTTTGGTATGAGTTTTGGTCAGGCAGGTAAATTTTTCTCAGAATTTTTACAACCACGGAAATGCAATGGTATAGGTGATTTTCTGGAAATGGGATTATTACCTGATCTCAAAGGTCTTTACCGGCGGGACTATCTTAAACATATGGGGAGAAAACCTGAGGATATAGATTTCCAAGGAGTAATTCTGTCTCATGCACACGCAGATCATGCCGCATATGTTCATCATCTTCGCCAGGATATTCCAATTCACTGTTCCAAACCAACCTACTGTATTCTAAAGGCTCTTAACGATACGTCCAGAACAGGATTCACTGAACTCACAGAAATGAGGACTACATTTGAAACCTACACCAATACCAAAGGAACGAAAAGTAGAAAAACAACAAGAACTCATCCAGAGATTGTTAAACCAAGGAAATTTAAGATATTCGATTTTGGTAAAAAGTTCAAGGTAGACTCAATTGAAATTATACCATTTAATGTCGATCACAGTCTTCCCGGTGCTACAGGGTTTGTAATCCACACTTCTTCGGGGACAATTGTTTACACTGGAGATTTTAGATTCCATGGCCGAAGAGGAGAGAAAACAGAAGAATTCATGCAAGCATGTACAGATGAGGATGTAGACAAACTCATAATCGAAGGAACAAGAATTGACGAGAAAAGATTCAGAACCGAGAAAGATGTTGAGAAGGAAGTAGGTAATTATTGTTCTGACAAGGGTCTTACGGCCTGTAACTGGCCAGTAAGGGATACCGACAGAATGATGTCGTTCGTGAATGCTGCTAAAGATATCGGGAAAAAACTTGCGATTAGTCTTAAGCAGGCTTATCTGGTTGAACTCCTGAAAGACTGTAAAGATGCTGATGTCCCCAGCCTGGATGATGATTTAATTGAACTTTACGCTTCACGGAAATCTTGGGGTTTGATTGGAAGGAAATGTGACTACAGGATTCTCACGCAGGACTATGACAAATGGGAGAAACCCTACCTGGACCAGACAATCTGTTACAAGGATGTTAGTGATAATCAGGGGAAGTATATGTTTTTTTGCACGAATTTTGATCTTCAGGAATTGATTGATATTAAACCGGTTAAAGGATCTGTTTATATTAAATCAGTTTGTGAGCCGTTTGATATGGAAATGGAACTTGATTGGGAGAGAGTTAAGCACTGGCTTGATCACTTCGCTTTGGACGTTCGTAGGACACATGTTTCTGGCCATGCTTCTGGTCCTCAGTTGAAGGATTTTGTTGAGATCGTTAATCCTCGCAATATTATTCCTGTTCATACTGAACATGCTGATATTTGGAGGAAGTGGTTCGGGAAGAAAACTCAAACAACAAGGATTAAATCTAAGTGATATCAGAGCCAAACTGTGGCGACCCGAGAAAAATATCTACCTAATGAATTAGCTCTATAGCTCTCCTTGATACTCTTCCCAAAGAACACGTAGTCTACCATAAGTATTATACTGGGTTGATAGTATTTGGTTAGGATAATTTCTATGTAACCAAGTATGAAAATCTATGCAAACAGATACTTTTCTAGACCTCCTGTCCGAGCCATCTCTATAACCTCTAGTATAATAGTGATGTCTATTAACTCGATTGCCGTTCCCTTCATTGCCACAATAAGCACATGTTCTCCTAACCATTGTCCACTTAATTAGTAATGCAATAGATTGTTTATTTCGGGAGACTAGTATAGAAAAAAAGAAATATTCGGGTGACAAATAATTAATTTGTTGATTTAATCCTAAAAATAGTTCCTCTGTCCTAATTAATAGAGAATTATTTTCTATCAGAACATAATCAATACCCAGCAAGCTTCTCCATAATATCTACTTCCTGCTCAAGCGTATTATCATCAATAGTATCCATCTCCTGTTCAAAATGTTCCTTGAATAACTGTATTTTTTCTATGTACAACTCTGATATTGTCAAAGGTTTTGATTGTCTCTCCCATCTACCAAGTCCTGGGAATATCCAAGGAGGTTCTATTCCTTCCATTTCAGCAGTTCTCACAGCATCTATAGGAACATCAGAATCTGGTATCTGACTCCTCTCATAGATTATCCAGTTTTTCATCAAATCTGCATATCTAGTTAAAAGGACTGCTTTCCTTATTCCTAAGTTCTCAAAATATTCAGATTCTCTGATCTCAAACTCAACACTGCTACTACTAGTCCTCACTTCTCCTTCTCTTGTCTCATAAGTCACAGTTAAATCCAAATCAGAATCATCACCAATCTTCTCTAACTGAAGCAACACTATTCCACCTTTGGTCTCACCATCCTGCTTTCTAGAAGGGAATAAGGTATTAACCTTCATTATTTCTCCTGTTGCCTCATCAGCTGCAGTAGAACCATAAACTTTCTTTATCCTGTAACTATCTGAATCCAATTCCAAAGTAAGGTCAAACACTAATGGAGTAACCATGTATTCAAAGTCATCGTCCATTCTCTCACTGAACTGCTTGGATGAATGAACCGAAAAATAGTTTGTACCATCGACCTTGGTTATTGCTTCAACAAGTTCAGTATTGAAATCAACGCCTATACCAACAAAACTGGTATATATTCCATCATCCGCATTATCTTTCATCTTACCCAACAGACCAGATTCGCTCCTGACTCCTATATTGGGCATCATATCTGTCATAAATATTATTCTGTTCTCGTACTTGGACTTATCCGCATTCTTGTATTCTTGGAGCATCTGGGTAGCCATATCCATTCCGGCGGCCATGTTCGTTCCTCCACCTGCTTCTATCTCCAAAATATGATTTCTTATCGCACTCATATCTGTCTCTTCCACCAACCTCATAGGTTTAGCTTTGTAAGCCTGGTTGTTAAACAACACTATTCCTAATCTATCGCCCTCCTCCAGATGTTCTGTTAAAGCAGCCAAAGATTCTGAAGCCGCCTCCATCTTAGATTTTCCACTTGGTTCTTCTACCCTGTGCTTATTACCAAATCTATCATAGTAGTATTCACTAAACCCGGAACTCATAGAGCCTGATACATCAAGGACAAGAATCAAATTCAGTTTCTTTCTTTCAAAATCCTCTTTCTTAAGATTTGAATTAAGACCAACAGTCATATAATATTCGGTTTCGGCAGATAGAGGATCCCTAGTAACTGCTTTGCTATAAGACGGACAAAATAATTCATTGCATTGTTTTGCCTGACCAGTATCAAAATAATAATCATAAAAGAGCCCTTCATAAGGCAAATCTGTTGGAATTGGTAAATAATTATTTTCGATATTATCCCTGAAGTTGTTAATATCTTTGGCTCCACCGGCTGCGAACCCGAGATCACTTTCAGGGGCAGCTACTCCGGTAATCTTTTGATGAATTCCTAGGGGGCTGTAATTCCCAATTCCGTCTGAAGTCGGGGTATATTGCCAATCATCGACCTTTTCAATATAAGGTGGTTTAACAGGATTTCTCTGAAAATAGCTGATAGTAAATACTGTTAAGCCTAAAATTACAATCAAAGGTAGTAAATCCTTAATCTTTCCAACTTCTTTTTTCCTGGGCATACTAATCTGAATTTAATTGTAGCATATGGTTATTAAAAACCTATGGAAAATGTTCGGTTTTGACCTTATAATACTACCGAATTCTATCTAAACCCAAATTACCGTAGAAATTTATTTTTATTTATGTTTGGGATTTTTTGGAATTATTATCCAAGCGATTATATAGGCCAACAAACCTGACCCATAAGCTAATGCAAATAATACCCAAACTAACCTTACTATAACCGGGTCTATGTTGAAATATTCACCTATTCCTCCGCAGACACCTGCTATCACCTTGTTCTTACCTGATCGATAGAGTCTTTTCGTTTTTGCCATATTACCACCCCATAATTATTTTCTCCTGTGTTTTTAAGAATTATTATTAGAATGATAATTGATTAACATATATTCTGACATCTTCTAATAACCAAAGTAAATATTATCATTTGAGAAATTTATCTATGAAAAATTCGAATAAAAATATTTTAAGATTATAAATTAGGTATGTCAAGATGCAGAAGATGTATTATAAGAACAGACTGTACTCAATATAAACAAAGAAAGAGTCCTCCGGGCGGATGTGGAAGGTATTTAAGTCACGGGACACATCATCATCGGGGAAAACCGTCAGTGAATATTAGATCTGATTTAACCGTGGAAAGAGGAACTTACCAAGTATTTCATCGGAGATAAAGACTATCCTCAATAACTTAACCTCTGACTTTTCTTCATAAATTTTAGATTCTTAACGTGGATGTTAAAGACTTTTAAAGATAAAAATACTGCTAAAGGGTAGCGAATAAACAATTCGGCCCAAAACCACATGTTCCACATGCATTTGGGAAATATCCACAAATGGAAACCATATGGGAGTATAACATTCCCCTGATTCAAACCGTAACCAACCCCAAAACTATTCCAGCGAAGATGATAAATTAAACTAAAGGGTAAAATTATGATGATTGAAGCCAATAGCAAAGGGACTAAGAAGAACAACAGTTCCTTTCTATTCTCCATTTCAAAGAAAGCTATCCATAAACCAAACCCTAACCCATAAAAAGTAAGTTCAGACATGTTTATGAATTCATTGAAAAATACTTTTGACGGCTCAATGAAGTATGAACCTATATAGACCCTCTGTACCAAAGGCAACACTGAAAATCCTATCATAAAAATTCCAATAATCGTCCATATGGAAAATTCTTTTCTCTTGAATTTACCGCCTTTAAAAATAAAATAAACAAATCCGGATAAGACAGATAAATGTAAGACTAAATTGAATAAAAATACCTTCCAGTTCTCCCAGGAAATATTAAATACAGAAGGAAAAAATATGGGTAAAAAAAATGTTTTTACCACACCAAGTATTATTACCAGCGAAATAGTCCTTGTCCAAAATACTTCACTAGACATAAGATATTATTTGTAAAATGAATAAAAAAATGACTAACTAATCTTTTTAATTACCTAAAACAAAATCTAATTATGTTTGTTAAGAATGCAATGACGAAGTCGGTCATAACATCAGAACCAGATGTTACAGTGAGATCAGCTGCAGAGATGATGTCTAAAAGGGATATAGGATCGCTGATAATTATACAAGACGAGAAAATGATTGGGATAATGACTGAAAGAGATGTTATGAAAAAAGTTGTTTCTAAAGGAAAAGACCCGGAAAAAACAAAAATATCAGAAGTGATGACAAAAAAAGTGATAACAACTACAGCTGAGACCCGGCTGGATAACGCTTGCAAAAAAATGGAAAAAAATCATATCAAAAAATTACCTGTGATGGAAAAGGGTGAATTAATCGGAATACTGACCACAACTGATATTGTTTCCTATGAACCCAAATTAGCAGGTTATATCTATAAACTTGTTTCAAAGAAGGAAAAGGAAAAGGTTAAGAAAAGTATTAAACCTCTGCTGTTAACAAACTTCCTTTTAGTTTTGCTACTGGTTGCATCCATGTTCATATTTCTTTTAGTTTTAAAACCATTGGTCTCTCACCCGACCATCACCAGAAGAATAGGTGTGATGATATACTCTTTTGTTGTTATTTTGATATTACTATCGAGCTTAACCGGAATTATGGTGTTTAGGATACTGTCTAAGAAGGGAATATTCTAAAAGAAATCACCTATCCTCTTCTGTTTTTTCAGATTATCAAGTACTTTACTTTCTTTGCCCCAGACATCACTATGTATCCTCAACATGATATTAATCCTTTTCAAGGCATATTCCAGAGAATCAAATTTAAGAGGTTTCTTGGACATAGCCTCACGAACTGCTTCCCTGACCTTCCAAACACCCACTTCTGAGAAATATTCGGGTCTTATCTCCCTTACAATCAGAACCGCGGCCTGTCTCCTAATCTTAGTCAAATACTCCAGAACAGCTAATTTACCTGAATAATAAGCACCAGCGACATTTTTAGCATATTTTTTCCTTCCCCAATAAAACTCATAATCACTGATCACATTTGGTTTTTTCAGTCCTTGAGACCATATACCTCCTGGTACAGCCATTTCAACCTGCTCAAACATCCAGGCATGAGGTATTAAAAGAACTTCAAAATAATTACCAATATAATTAGATTCAAAGAGTAGATAATCATTTATCCTGGGATAATCTTTCACTTCCTCTAACAAATGATCAGCAATAGTCGAATCTGCGGCGGTTATTGACCATCTTGTCGGAACCAATTTCCGTTGTTTTTTCAGTCCAAGAATACCTACCGACAGCAATCTGGATAAATCATATACGTCCTGGCCATGCTCATATAAGTCAACCATAGCTTTAGTAGCCTTGAAATCGACATCAGAGGCAATATAATCCACTCTTTTATCCACACTTGGATTCTCGGTTATACTTGCTTTCTTGACATCACCAGAGGGACCAAAGGGTGAAACATTGGGACCAAAACTCATTGAAAATTTAGGTATTTTCTTAAGAATGACCTCTGTATCGACAGATTTGGATGACAAAGCCACCTCTTGAACCGTCTCCAAAAATCTTCCTGGTTTGGACGCATTGACGATGTTTTTCTGTCGGGAATTGATCAGAGAGGCCCTGAATTCAAGAACTTTACCTATATCCAATCTCTGTTTATGCCAATCCCTGGGAGAATCCATTAATTTTGTGTCTCCTCTTTCCGAGGGTAAAAGTATTCCTACATTAACATTTGGGTAACCGAATCTCCCAATAAAGGTAGCGGGAGGACTGGAACCGAATAACTCCGGTTTTTTAACTGTTTTTTTAAGTTTCAATTTAGCCTGCATGCTGTTCACAATAGGACATCTGGAAACACCACACCAGTTCCTTCCCTTGCATGCCAAACACATTGATTTCATCGGAAAACACCATTTCTAAGCTTTAACAATAGTTAAATATCTAAAAATCAAAATTTATGTAGATTGAGGTGATATTTTGGCAGAAGAAAAACAACAGGAAGAAGAAGTGGAATTACCATTCCCTTTGGCACCAATCGTAAGACTCATAAAAGATAATCTGGATGAACATAAACTAGTCAAAAGAGAGGTAAAGGAAGAAATGGATATATGGCTTGGAAAGATGTGTGCAAAGGTTAGTCAGAAAATGAATGAGAGTCCTTACACGACTGTAGGCCTGCCAGCATTCAGGGAAGCCATTAAAAAGTATGAAGATATCGAGGAATTCAAAAAAGAAAAGGAAAGGATTGTTGCGTCTCTCCAGAAAATTAAATTGGATTGTGATTCGCTAATAAGGGATTTGGACAGGAAGTTCGAATTAGAAGAATAAAGATGTTTTGTTACAAAGTTCATGGTTTACCAGGAAAAAAAGATAGAATTTTAGCTATCTGTGATCGGGAATTAATTGGAAAAGTTATCAGAAAAGAACCTTTATTTGAAGTCGGTAAGGAGTTCTACGGAAAAGAAATCTGTGATGAAGAAGAGATATTAGAAAAGATGAAATCCTGTACAATAGTCAATGTGGTAGGCAAGAAAATTATTACTCTTTGTGTTGAAAAAAAGCTTATTACAAAGGAAAACGTTATTTTAATTGGGGAAATACCACATGCGCAGTTTATCAAATAGGAAAGCACAATTCTTTATCCTGACGGCAGTAATAGTAATAGGTGTTTTCTTCACACTCAGTAAGTACATAAATCGGTATTCACTCATTGATACTTCAAGGGCTGCCCAAGGATCTGAAATTTTTATTATAGATAATGTTAAAGAAAAGGCAATGAAAACTGTTCATATCAGTAATATGACCAACATTAACGAGAGATTGGCAATTTTTAAAGAAACGGTCCAAGATGTAGTCTCTGGAAGAGGATATATTCTCGACTTTAGTTATACCATAAATGCTCCACTAAGAATCGCCATAATGAATATATCGTTAATTTCGGATAGATATACATTGAAATCCGACTTTCAGACTCCTATACCAGATGATGAAAATTATGACTGTGATGATTTTTGTGTGGATTTAGGATATACTACTGGTGATTGCGTTTCAGATCCATACATAGAATGCGTGAATTTTGGGGATGAATATCGTCCAGAGGCGAATTATCACTGCGAATCAAGTGATCCTAGATGCTGCTGTTCATCTTAATCTACAAGTTCCTCTAATCTGAAATAAGGGAGATACTCCTGCCTGATTTTTTTTGTTGAACAGTGTAGTCTCTCAGAAATTTCAAGTAATTGCTCCATTTCTTTTGCTCTCTTAACCTTGGTACGACCCAAATACTTTATTTTATCCGGGTATTGATATCTCGAAAATTTTCTATACATTTCTTTCTTTGATAGAGCAACTCCTCCTGACATCAAATCTATCATGTACTTCAGAAGCGTCCAATATTGTCTCCGAGAAATCCTGCCTCTGAATATATCTGCCCTAGAAAGCATTTCATATGCATTGGAAATCTCTTCTATCTTCTCATACTCGTTAGCTATATTCTGCTCTATCCACCAAAAAATCTCATCGGGTCTCTTATCAACATCACTAACAGATCTTCTAGCGGCCATTAAGGATTTGGTCTTGAAAATAATTTTCAGTGTCTCAAAAATATCTTCACTTCTCTCTCTGTTACTAAGATCGTCCAGATCTCTCAGACTCACCACCTTTTTTCCTCTTGCTATACTTTCAAGATCATTTATAGCAGAGCGCATATCTCCTTCTGACATTTTTGCCAACTGCTTCAATATCTTCTTGTGACACTTAACATCTTCTTTTTCGCATATCACCTGCAACCTCTTGATCATACTCCATAGATGAACTTTACCGAACTTAATTACTTTGGAATTAGATTTTATTCCAGAAAGCTTTGAGCCCCATTGATCGTTTGCTGTAAGTACCACTGGAAAATGTGACTCTTTTATTATTTTGACTATCTCACCCGTGCCTCCCCTATCTGACCTCCCGGACAAACCATCAACCTCATCAATCAAAAATATTTTCCCTCTCTTGAACAGGGATTGCTGTTTCATGGACTGACCGATTGATTCTTTTATCTGTGAAGAGGTTCTTTTATCAGAAGCGTTCATCTCAATTAATTCTAAATTTTTGGTTTTTGCGAACGCCTCTACCAGACAAGTCTTCCCTACTCCAGGACCACCTACTAAAAGGGCGGCTTTTTTTCCGGGTTTCCAATTCCGATACCATAATAAAAACTGCTCAACTGGTTTATTTTGCCCCACAATTTCAGATACCTTTTCCGGGGAATACTTCTTTGACCAAAACATGTTAACAATATTTAATCTAGAAGTTAAAATTTATATGAGAATATGACCAAGATCAGAAAAGAAACGTCATTAGAAGTCCTTCGAAAAGGTTTAGTTTGGTGGTTAACAAGAGTAGCGCCTTTTCTGGTAATTTACATTCTAGTCAAAGCTCTGTTTTTTGCAGGTTATTTTGAAGTTTTTGGTGAAAAAGAAGTTCAAATTATGGCACATGATTTTTTTGTGAAATTTTTAGTGACAATTTGTGTCATCATAACCTTTATCGCCTTTAAGAGATATTTCCTCAAATTTAATAAAATTAGTCTAAAATCCTCTGGAAAGAAACTATTCAAAAGACATGAAATGGGTTACGAGTTTGTAATTATTTTAACAAAGGG
>WJKS01000019.1 GCA_014728985.1 Candidatus Aenigmatarchaeota archaeon | reverse complement strand
TACTCTCCATCATCCAAATGCTTTGGGTGACGACCAAAATATGGTTTTACCAGTTACTAATAATCAACATCAGTGTAATGTACAGATTTAAGAAATGTAGAATTTGAACTTAATGATTGAGATATCTCGTTCATTATTCTGTTACCAATATAGAAGTGATAGTTCTTGAGAAAAAAGAACAACCAATCTGTTCTCTTTAGGCCATCAGCATAGCTGATGTAAAAACTAGCATCAGAAGAAACAGAGAGTGATTTAGTGGACGAGGGAGAGGTATCTTTCATCACTTGCAACGCCTTTTCTTTTCAAGCTTATCGCTAGCTGCGACTTTTTCTTCTTAATGTCCTTCCACACCTCTGATCTCTCAGTGTAATCTGGATAAGTATCATAAATCAGTAACAAAAGTTCCTCAAGTGATAACTTATCGTAAAGTTCCCTCACCATTTTAATTCCAGCTAATAAATGAAGCATATCCTCGTTATCTTGTAATTTCTCCACAAGGCGTTTATATTCTTGTTTTCCTTTTTGAGTTAATTGTACATAACCACCACTAATTCTATCTCTTGACGAAACATAGTTCCAATGTCCTTCAAGATACATGGGATTAAGGACAGTCTCCTGGATCTCTTTTGAAAATGGCCCCCGATAATGTTTGATGAATTTAAGATAAGGTTTTATTTTTTTATGAAAATTCCAAAGAAGAAACACTTCTTTTTCTAAGTGCAAAAGAGAGAGTTTTCTATCCGACATCCCCAGAACAAGGAGAATAAAATTCTCAAGACCTTTTTGTTTTAAATCAACTTCATTTCCGTGTTGCATCTCTACATCATCACTTATGTTCATACTATATTATTAAATCTTAATCTAAGATCATTGAATGTATTACTTCATTCCTAATAAACCAAAATTGTATAACATAAAATGTTTTATAAACCCACTTCTTTGAAAAATCGATGATATTTTTAATCAAGAAGAATTCTTTATTTTTGATAAATAGAGTCTTCTGGATTTCTCAAGTGTAACATATTGCTCTAAAACATCAAGTGATCTTTTGTCCCATTGCTTTTCCTGAATAATTTTATTTAAAGCAGATGTATCAAGCTGCACGACCTCATCCCACTTACCTAGATCCTTTAAAATCTGAACTAATTGCTTTCGATCACTGCTATTTTTCGATGGAAATGAATATCGTTCACTCTCTTTGATTCGAATCTTATGTTTGGAACCAAACACCATATCAATATTTTCTTTTCCAGCAAATGCAATTAATGCTTCCTCAATTTTTTCTAGTTCGGCATAGATATCAAGAGTTACCTGTTTTTCCTTAGCTTTTAACTCAGCATATCTATCTACAAGTTTCAGACCAGAATCAGCAAGATATTCATTCTCAGGTTTTTCCTTGATCATGTAAAGATGAGACCACTGCCGACATATAGGTTTAAATTCACACCAATCACACAATGTAGAAGGATTTGCTTCAAACTTTTCATCACTTTCAATCTTTTCAATCAAAGCAATAACATCTTTCTTCAGTGCTTTAAGTTCTTCATCAGAGCGAGTAGAATCAACCTCCTTGTCAAAAGCAAGGAAATGCCACACTAATTTCACATCTTTGACACCAGGATACCGTTCTTTGATACCTATAGCATATAACGCAAGCTGACGATCGGTTTCTAGATATTCAGGAAGGGGTAACCGGGAATTAGTTTTGTAATCATGTACCTCATAATACCCTTCTTCAGTTTCCATCACTCGGTCAATATAACCCTGTAGCTTGTACTCACCAGCATCATCCAAATCAATCAAAATACGCTCTTCAAGAGCAATGGTTTTCCCTTGATTAAAAGGGCGATACCGATTATAGTAATCAGTAACATATTTCTCTGCCATTTTCAGATAATTTTCAGGGCCATACTCTTCCTTGACAATAACAATTGAGTCATCCCAATTCTTTTTCCATTCACTATGGAAAAATTCAAGAAGTTCATCCAATGTATTTACTTTTTGATATCCTAGATCTCGATACAACTTCTCTAATGTTTCATGAACTCGGATACCAAGATATGCCTCAATACTTTCCTCAATCTCAGTTTCAACCTTATCAATATATTGTAATTTATACTTCTGTGGACATTGTTCAGACATTGTTCATAACAACTTAATCTCGAATGAGAATACACACTCTTACACCTCCAATAATGAAAAAATCACATTTAAACACATTCATTTTTTACACAACAAAAAATAAAAAATTATACGATTATTTTTATAGAAAGAAAGAAGAAAGGTTTAGTGAGAAAAGAACAGAATTAATCCCAGGTTAGATTGATGTTTCTCCAGTAAACAATCTAAACAATTCCCTCCTGTTGCTCTCCTGAAGTCCTGCCAGGCCCACTTTTCGTTTTATAAAATGAAATAAGGGATCTGCCCTTATAATCCTATTCCTCCTTCGCTTCCTCGGCAAGCCTTATCAGGCATTGCCGTATCCCCGCTCGGCGGTCAAGCACTGTTGTCGATCATCAACAATTTTTACGTTGTGATGTCGTTGCTGATCACGTAGATAGTTACTGGATTCTTCCAAGTTAGTAAGCCCAGTTGACTGATGGTGTTCATAGCCACTCCAGAAACTACCACGTGGGTAACGTTTCCGAAACCCAGGATGGGTTTCGAACATACACCTACTGGCATATGATTTCATCATAATCTCCACATTCCGTATAGAGTATCGTTTGGGGATGTTCACCTGGAAGTGAACATGATTTCAGGCGAACCCGAAATCCCCAAACTCATACCCATAGCGTTCCAACTTGTGGAACGCTTGGGTACACGTGTCAATATGTTGTTGTTTTCTGAAGCAGTTGTACCTGTTTTTGGTGACGAAAAGCATGGTCACCCAGTTATTGCGGGTGTCACACGCAATCTTTTTAGAGCATCCGCTACTTACAAGTTCCATAATGTTAATTTCTCCAGTCGCACCATTAGAGGGC
>WJKS01000018.1 GCA_014728985.1 Candidatus Aenigmatarchaeota archaeon | reverse complement strand
TTTTTTTGATAAAGCCTTGACAGCGAATTCTACATCCTCAACCTTCCTAGCACCAGTACAGACAATCTTACCTGAACTGAACAAGAGGAAAGCTACTTTCGGATCTTTCATTCTGTAAACCAACCCAGGAAACTGTTCAGGCTCATATTCCGTTCCTTCCAAATGATGAACCAAACTTTCTAGGGGTATTCTTATTCCTAAAGCGACTGAAGCTACAATATTTTCAACCTTGATATCAAATTTCTTTGCCATAATCACCACTTACATTATTATCTTAATTGACATATTTAAATGACTTATTTAAAGGTATTTACTAGCATTCAGTAAAAACTCGTTTAGCTTCCATATAGGAATTACGAGCGTTTTACTAGGTTTTCTTCATGCCATGTTACAATAATAGATATAAATACCTGATTTTTACCTAATTTTAGCTTATTTTTAGCTATAGGATTAGTTTCTATGAACTTTTTGAATTCCCCCAACCTCTTTTCCTGATCCTCAGTAGTACTCTTTAACGCGGATTTTTTATATCTGCCCGTAGACCACTGTTTACAGTCTATTAGAAGCGTTTTATCACCTTTTGTAGCTGTTATATCAATTTCGTACCTTCTTTTTGTTTTAAAACGGAAATTATTCCATGTTTCGAACCCATGCTTCCCCATTATTTCAGAGACTAGTTCCTCAAAGTCCTGCCAGCCAATATCTTCAACTATCTCCTCTATTTGTTTACCTTCTAGAAGTTTTTGTTTGATCTTGTCTAGTGAAATCATTCCCAAATACCAACCAATATTTCTCCACATTCAGGACATTTACTCTTTTCGATCCTGTTTTCAACCATAGAGCATCCATATCTGGTTACTAATAATTCCCCACATTCAGGACAGTAGGTATTATTCATAGGATTTCCAGGGTCTTGGGAGGTATAGGCATAAGCATATTTCAGATATTTCTTAGCAATTTCCCTACATTTCTTTAATGTTTTTACACTAGTACTTGGACTGTCTCTACATCGGTAGCTCGGAAAAAATCCGATGAATTGAATTGGTATATTCTCGTTAAGATTATTCTTTATCCATTCAACTAATTCCTCAACTTTATCCAAATCATCTCCAACTTCAGGGACAATCAAATCAGTGACTTCTACATGGACACCATTTTCGTGGTATTTTTTCATACTCTCCAATGTTTTCCCTCCCTTAGTAATTGAACAATAGTTCTTCAAAAATTCCTTATCCAATGATCCTTTGACATCAATAACAGCAGCATCAAGATATTTTGAGATTTTCTCCAAGGGCTGAGTTGAAATATAACCATTGGTCACAAATACATTATAGAGTCCTTCCTTTTTTGCTAATTTAGCAATATCATAAGCGTATTCAAAGAATATCGTTGGTTCAGTGTAAGTGTAAGCAATCCCATCACAATCGTTTTTTAGGGCTATCTTAACGATTTCATTAGGTGAAACCATCTTACCAGTGATATTTTCTGATTGTGATATGTGCGGATTACAGCAAAATTTACATCGAAAATTGCATCCTACTGTAGCAATGGAAAGTACTTTTGAGCCTGGATGAAAATGGAAAAACGGTTTTTTCTCAATCGGATCAATTTGTATACTATTCAATTTTCCATACACAAGTGAGTATAATTTACCGTCAATGTTTTTCCTTACATTACAATACCCAGTATTATCTGAGATTATTTTACAGTTCCATGGACAAAGATGACATTGCACCTTTTTACCCTCCATTTTCTCATAGAACATAGCTTTTTTCATCTAAATTACCTATATTAGTTTTAAACTTGAATAAATAATAATTCAGAGAGGGGTGATGTTGTGGCAAAAAAAACAGTGAATGTGAATATAGATTATAGAGAACCAGGATTCTTAGCTGACTATCTGGTAGTTTCTCATAATCCAAAGAAATTCATTCTTGATTTTGTGCAGGTAACACCAAGATTTGATAAGGTAGGAGATGAAATGAAGCAATCTTTATCTTACAAACATAACACGATAATAGTGGATCCTGAAACCGCGAAGAGTATACTTGGAATTCTTAACGACAATATCAAAAAATTCGAGGAAAGATTCAGTGAAATAAAAACTCAAAAAGGTAAATCCAAAAGCGAACCAACCGAATATTCAGAAGAAGCAACTAGGTATATTGGATAGGTGTTTTTTTGTTAATAATGGGGATAGATGAGGCGGGTAGAGGCCCAGTTATAGGACCGATGGTACTTTGTGGAGTAGCAATAAATGAAGAGAAAGAAGGAGAACTAAAAAAAATCAACGTAAAAGATTCTAAAGTACTGACCGCAAAAAAAAGAGAGGATCTCTCAGGTAAAATTGAAAAAATAGCAAGACATACTGTGGTGATTCGAGTTCCCGCGCATAAGATAGATACAAACAGAAAAAAAGGCGTGAATCTAAATCAGATTGAAGCCCTGAAAATGG
Source organism: Candidatus Aenigmatarchaeota archaeon (assembly GCA_014728985.1). GTDB lineage: Archaea > Aenigmatarchaeota > Aenigmatarchaeia > CG10238-14 > CG10238-14 > CG10238-14. The sequence continues at coordinate 9,946 of WJKS01000018.1, read as the reverse complement.
CAGAAATAATCAACATGGTGAGACCGGATAGAGTTTATATTGATTCTCCGAGTTATAATAGTCATAAATTCTCAGATTATCTTCTTTCAAAGCTGGAAGACAAAAACATAGAGATAATAGCTGAAAATTATGCGGATAAAAAATATCCAGTAGTTTCTGCAGCTTCGATAGTGGCAAAAGTAGATAGGGACAGTCAGATCGAGAAATTGGAGAAAGAAGTGGGGGAACCCATAGGTGTCGGTTATCCACATGATGAGGTAACCATTAAACACTTAGAAAAACTTGCCAGGGAAAATAAGGGAAAAATGCCAAGATACGTTAGAACCAGTTGGGATACCACAAGACAAATTATCAGGAAATACGAGCAGAGGAAATTATCAGGTTTTATTAAAAATATTGTTGGTAAATAGTTTACTTCTTAACCCATTCAGTAAGTGTGAATTGTGTACCCGATTTTTTAACATCCAATAATCTTTCCACGCCTCTTTCAATTCTTTCTGGAGAGAAGTCATGTTCATCGACCATTATCTTCATTATTTTTTCTTCATCAGGATCTCCCCACTCTATTTCATACTCTTCCTTCACTGGCGGCTTCAAAAAGAAATTATAGATTTTCTCCGGATCTGTATCGAAATTCCACTCTATTTCATCTAGAATTCCTTCCAAGGTAGGTTTTTCTTTCACCAAATCAAGACCTGTTTTAGGGCCTATACCTTTTATTCCGCCAGCGTTGTAATCAGTACCTACTAACATACCTAATAGAACTAATTGCTCCCTTGTTAGCCCTAATTCAGAAAGAACATTTTCCAATTCTATTAATTCTGGTTTTATTTCAATCCATCTTTGTTGATTCGGTATTTTTCTTTTACCCGTGATTGAGAGATTCCTTACCATTTTTGGGGAACCGAATATAATTGAATCAATGTCTTGCGATCCTATTGCATACGCATCACCCTTTTTTACAAGCAATGCTGCCTGAGCTTCTCCTTCTGAGGGTGCTTGCAATGATGGTATACCCATCGAATTCAGTAGCTTTGCCGCTTCATCGACCATGTCTTTAGTTACTTCCAAAGCACTTTGCGCGTAAGTCATAATCCTTTCTTTCTCCCCCCTTTCCACTGCTTCCTTCCACTTTTCCTTGGCCTCTTTTCTGGTCTCCTTCCTTTCATTGAGGACTTTCCTTTTGAAATCTGGTGGTGGACCATCAATGACAAAAATAGGTTTAATTCCATTTTCAACTAATTTTATAGTTCTGTAAAAAACTCCAGTAAGATGAGATGTTATTCTACCTTTTGAATCCCTCAGGGGATCCCCGGTATCTCTATGTCTAATAATACTTAAAAATTGAAAAAGAACGTTATAAGCATCGATAGCTATTTTTTTACCTGTCAAGAACTCTAGTTCTATTTCTCTTTTTGGGATTATCTCAGATATCTGAACTCCCATACTCTTACTTTGTTATTCCGAATATAAAAGAATCTACTTCTTCTTTTTGGACTTTTTCTTGGTCTTCTTCTTTGACTTCTTTGTTTTTTTGCTTTTCTTCCCCTCTTTTTCTTTCTCTTCTTCCTCCTCTTTTTTGAGTTCCTTTTCGATTCTGATCTCATCCAGTTCCAGCCAGACGATAAACAGACCGATTAAAAACACAAATCCGGGTACGAATCCGACAATTAAAGTTACTAAAGAATTCCATAGATATATTGTTCCGATTACTGGTAACATGATTCCCTGTGTTGGTCCATTTAGTAGCTCATATGCGTACATTCCTAGAGGTACTACAAGCAATAAAACGCCAATCAAAAGCTTAGTGTATGTGTTCATTCCTTTACACCACCCTCCATTTAATGGAAAGATTATCGACTTTCATTTATTTAAATCTTGTAAATTTCATATTTAAAGCATGGTTGATACTACTATATTTATAGGCAATGTTTCATTAGCAGATTTCCTGCTTTTTATTTTCCTTTTCATAGTAACCATCTTGATTTCGAATGTTATATCAGAACTAATTAAAGGATTTTTAAAAGGGAAGCTTAAGGGATCAAGATATAAAATTCCGGCAAGAGTTGTTCAATATATTCTAGTCTTTCTTGTGACTTATTATGGATTATCCAATATTCTCGGATTTGATTTTAGGGCATTTTTTGCCGCGTTCGGTATAATGGGAATTGTTATTGCATTTTCAGCTCAACAGACTATACAGAATGTAATTGGAGGCCTTTTTATATTACTTGGGGATCTATTCAGGCTTGATGATTGGATAGAAACCTCAGGACTACCATCTACAGATTTAGCACAGGTAAAGGATATAGGTCTAACTAGAACGACTTTAAGGGAAGTTAGTGGAAGCATTGTAACTCTTCCTAACTCGGTCTTTATCTCAAATAAATTAGTTAAATATCCTCGTGGTGATTTTTTCAGGGCGTTTTTTAGCCTTAAAGTTTCCCCGAAAGCCAAGGTAGAAAAAGTAAAAGAAGTTATTGATGAAATATGTAGCAAAAACGAAAAAATATTACCTAATATTCCTAGAAGAGAAAAAAGAGGATTAAGAAAACTTTTATTAACCTTGCCAGGCGGGCATGAGCAGTTATTAGGTTTTCTTGATAGAAAGTTGGATGTAAAGAGATTTGAACCGGAAGTTTTGATAAAAGAGATTAGTAAGGATTCCTTGACAGTTGAAGTCTTTGTTTGGATATGGGAGATTGAAAATAAACAAAGAATAATTTCTAATTTACTAGATCAAATAAGATTAGATTTACCTAAGAAGGGAATTAAGTTAGTTTAGAATCTGAACAGGACTTTATCGAAATTCTTAATCCTACCGTTTTCCACTTCTATCCCTTCATTCTCTAAAAGCCCTATTTTTTCCTTTATTCCAGTTCTGAAACCACCTGTTTTTCCGTTACTATTTACGACACGATGGCAAGCAGCTTCAGGAGCGTAAGGATTATTGTGACAGGCATTTCCAACTGCGCGATATGCCTTAGTACCCAATTTCTCGGCAATTATTTTGTAGGTAGTTACTTTGCCCTCTGGTATTTGTTTTAGTAGTTCCCATACTTTTTCTTGAAAAGACATAGATAGGATAATGAATTTGAAGAGATAAAACATCGAATCGATTACTTTAATATTTAAATATTCTGATACAAACAGTTAAGGTAGGTGTAAAAGATGTCCAGTAGTCTATACAAAAGCATAAGAAAATTATGGAAGAAGCCTCAGGGAAAAGAGATGAAGCCCTTAACAAAATCTAGATTAATAGAATGGAGAAGGCAGCCAAGGTTTCAGAAATTAGAAAGGCCTACAAGATTGGACAGAGCTAGAGGTTTAGGTTATAAAGCGAAGAAAGGATTTGTGATCGTTAGAGCCAGGATTAAAAGAGGGGGTAGGAAGAGACCTCTCTATGGTAGGAGGGGGAGGAAACCATCAAAATCTGGTATTACTGATTTTACACCGGGAAAATCCCGTCAATGGATAATTGAAGAGAGGGTTCAGGTAAAATATCCTAATCTTGAAGTTCTCGGAAGTTATGAAGTAGGAAGAGACGGTAGATACAAATGGTTTGAAGTCATTCTTGTCGATCCAAAAAGACCAGAGATAAAAAATGATAAAAATCTGAAATGGATTACCTCCGGTAAAAATAAACGAAGGGTACACAGAGGACTCACTGGTTCTGGTAAAAAGGCCAAAAGGTCAAATGCTTAATTTCTTAATTCTTTAAAATAATTCTTAATTGGTTAGATGAATTACTACGATTTTCACTTAATTTCAGAGTTTTCTGAGGGAGAATCCTCGATAAAAGATTTTGCTGACAGAGCTAAGGTTCTAGGTTATAAAGGAATTTGTATATCTGAACATTTTCGCTCAAAAAAACAGATGGAAAAATTAAAAGAGGAGTGTAAGAAAATAACAAAATCTTCGGAAGTTGAAGTTTTTCTTGGTTTCCAGGCTAGAAATCTAAAAGAGCTCAGAAAACTGAGTGACCTCAGGAGAGAATATGATGTACTTTTGGTGAAGGGAGGAACACTTAATCTTAACAGGAAAGCAGTTGAAACACCCGAAGTGGATTTATTACTCCATCCTGAGTTTGAAAGACGCGACTCTGGTTTTAATCATACCATGGCAAAGCTTGCTAAGGAGAATAAGGTTGCAATAGAGATCAATTTCAGAGAGATATTATTGTCTTCGAAAAATACAAGGGCTCATATTATTCATAATATTTCAAACAATGTTAAGTTATGTAAGAAGTATAAGGCGCCTCTAATAATTTGTTCTGGTGCGTTTTCCCATTTACAAATGAAGGATCCTAAGGTTCTTATTTCGATGGGTAAATTACTTGGATTAGAATTAAATGAGGCGAAGAAATCTTTGTCTGAAGTACCTGAGGGTATTATTAAGATGATCAGGGAAAGACAAAGTGATAAATGGGTTAGGCCTGGAGTTAAGGTGATAGAATGAAAGCTATCAAAAAAATAGGTGGAATAATAATCAATAATAAGAAAATGTTAGTCGTTAGAAAAAGAGGAACTGATGTATTCATATTTCCCGGTGGCAAGGTTGAAGGGACCGAGAGTTCCGAACAAACACTTATGAGAGAGTTAATGGAAGAACTCGGAATTGAGGTATTCAATTTTCGTTATTTAGGAACTTTTATAGAACCCGCTGCCCTTGAGAGAAATACCGAAGTAGAATTAGAGATATATTTCGTAGATACCAGAGGAGAATTTGTACCAAAGTCAGAAATCAAGGAATACAGATGGATAGATAGTAGTTATAAAAATAAAGGGATAAGATTGGGTTCGGTTTTAGGAAAACATACAATACCTAAATTACTTGAGAAGGGGCTGATAGAATGAAAAATCTGAAAATAATTCCACCAACCTTGAGAGAAAAGAGAAGATACATAGCTTTTCAGGTAATTCCTGAGGAAAAAGAAGATTTTGTTTATTCGGATTTGGAAGCAGCTATCTGGAACGTTAGTCTGGATTTCCTGGGAGAACTCGGAGTCGCAAAAACTTCAATGTGGCTGTTAAAAGAAAAATGGAATCCGAAAAAAAATATTGGTATCATTAGATGTAATCATAAAAGTACCGAGAAAATCATAGCATCATTAGGACTAATTGATAGACTTGGCGATACTAGGATATGTTTTAAGATTCTTGGTGTTTCCGGAACTATTAAAGGTCTTAGGATAGACTGATTCCGATTCTCTAACTTGAAAAAAAACTGTATTTTTCTGGGCTATTCTTTTTTCCCCACACAAACCTTGCATCTTCCGGCATACTTTCTTACATGTTGTTTTGCCATACTACTGAAAGTACTGTCGATAGCAACCATATAACAGGCCTCTTTTCCACAAATTGAACACTTCATTTTATTCCCTCCTTTTGTACAAACCTATAGCTATCCATGAGATTCCGATAGCAATAAACGAAATTCCCAATCCTTTATTTACAGAAGTGAAAAATGTTATACCTACCCCTAGAAAAGGAATCCCTAATATCCATAAACTGTTATTTATTTGATCAGTATTTGTCATCTTTAATAGACCTTCATTTTTGATAGAATTAATTTTGTGGATGTTTTTATAATACTTGTTATTGAAAATTGGATCAAATGTTTCATTTTGTAAAATATGATAAACCCAAAACTTTAAATCACTCAAATAAAAATTTCTCTTGTATTATTGATTTAAGAATTAAAACCAAAATATTGTTTAAATTATGATTAAAAAATGAGGTGAATATATGCCACAGATGTTACCCGAATATATGGGTTATGATAGGACTATGTCTACATTCTCACCAGATGGGAGATTATTCCAGGTAGAATATGCGAAGGAAGCAGTAAAGAAAGGTGGTACTTCGGTTGGAGTAATTTTCAGTGGTGGAGTAATACTTGCAACAGTAAAGCAGACAAATGATCTGGCAGTTCCAGGAATAATGGAAAAACTCTTCAAAGTTGATGCGCACCTTGGAGTGGTTTCAGCTGGTTTACTGGCTGACGCTAGGATTATAGTAGATCAACTAAGGACAAAAGCACAAGTAAACAGAATAACTTATGAAGAGAAAATGGACGTTCTGACCTTGTCAAAAGAACTTGGGGACAGAATGCAATTCTCAACCCTTTACGCAGGATTAAGGCCTTTTGGTGTATCCTTTTTAGTAGGAGGGGTTGATTCGACAGGTTCTCATTTGGTTGAAGCAGATCCTTCTGGAATGCTTTATGAATGGAAGGCTTATGCTATAGGTAGAGGTGCAACAGAGGTAAACAAGATTTTCCGATCCAAGTACAAAGAGAATATGAGCGAAGAAGAGGCATTGAAACTAACTATCGAGACAATGAAAAAAGCAGAGAAAATCAAAAATACAGAAAAATCTCTGGAAATAGCAGTTGTGAGAGAGGGTACAGGGGAATTTGAAATCCTTTCAGGAAAAGATATCAAAAAATTGTTGAATTAGTATGGTTGATGTAGACGAAGCAGTTGTATGTAGGCTGAAAAAGGGAAATCAGGAATTTGAAATTCTTGTAGATCCTGATAAAGCCTGGAAATTCAAAAAAGACGAACTGGATAACCTGGAAGATGTTTTAGCATTTCCTGAGGTATACCATGACGTTAGGAAGGGGGAAGCAATCCCAAACGATGAATTACAGAAAAACTTCGGGACAGTAGATGCAAGGAAAATTGCTAGAGAGATTCTAGAAGAAGGTGAATTACAGTTCACAACAGCTCAGAGAAGAGAGTTTGTTAGGGAAAAAACAAAGGAAATAGCCGATATAATAGCAAGAAAGGGCATAAACCCTAAAACCAATAGTCCTCATCCACCTAAGAGAATTTTAAATGCAATGGAACAAGTCGGAGTAAAGGTAGATCCTTTCGAAAACGCTAATTCTCAGGTCGAAAAAATAGTAAAAGATTTAAAAGTTATATTACCAATAAGTTTTGAGAGTGTAAAGGTTCGAATTGTAATACCATCTCAGTATGCTGGTCGGGCTTACTCTGAAATTAAAAGAATATTCAAGGAATCAGCCGAGAGATGGCTTAATGACGGATCACTTGAGCTAATAATTCAAATTCCTGCAGGAAGGGAAGGAGAACTATTGGAAAAGGTTGGTTCGATAACAAAGGGACACTTTACATCAAAAATAATCGAAAGAAGTGGTTAAATGGAAGATGATAATAATGATGAAGGAAAAGTAAGAGAAATTACAATACCTGGAGAACTTATAGGTAGCGAAAAAACCTTTAAAGGTGGTTACGGTACCTATACAGAGAATGGTAAAGTATTTTCAAAATTTGTGGGAATACTCAGAAAGAAAAATGACTATGTTTCAGTTATTCCCTTGTCAGGGGTTTATATACCTCAAATAAATGATGATGTAATTGGTATTGTTATTGATGTTCAAAAATTTGGTTGGACCGTAGATATTAATTCCCCGTGGGAAGGATTCCTTTCTTTATCAGAGGGAGTTGATGAGTACGTTGACCTTAAAAAAGTCAGAATGACTAAATATTTTGACCTTGGTGATATAATTTATACCCAGGTTTTGAGCAGTAGGGGAAGTGATGTTCAGTTATCAATGGAATCCCCTATATCAAGGAAACTTAGAGGCGGAACTATAGTTAAAATTACCCCTAACAAGGTCCCTAGGTTAATTGGAAAAAAAGGGAGTATGGTTAACATGATAAAGGATAAGACAGGAACAAACATCCGAATTGGGCAGAACGGTCTGGTTTGGGTTTCTGGGGATGACATAAGCAAGGCCGTGAAAGCGATTAAAATGGTCGAAGAGAAATCACATGTTTATGGTTTAACAGAAGAAGTTGCAGAATTTTTAGGTTGATTGATATGATGAAAACAGATGAAAAATTAATTATAAAAGGTAAAAGAATAGATGGTAGAAAACCAGAAGATGTAAGAAAGATGAAAATGGAGGTTGGTGTAATACCAAATGCCGAAGGTTCAGCATTAGTATCCTTTGGTAAAACTACAGCTTTAGCTTCAGTTTATGGTCCTAGACCTTTACATCCTAGACATTTACAGGAATCGGATACAGGTTTACTCAGATACAAATATGATATGGCTACTTTCTCAGTAGATGAGAGAAAAAGGCCTGGTCCTTCAAGAAGGGAAATAGAAATTTCAAAAGTATCCAGAGAGGCCTTGGAACCAGCTTTGTTTTTGAAAAAGTTTCCAAGAACCGTAGTAGATGTTTTTGTTGAGATATTACAGGCAGATGGTTCCACAAGAGTAACAGCAATAAATGCCGCTTCTTTGGCTTTGGCTGATGCTGGGGTTCCAATGAGGGATTTGGTTGTTGGTCTATCTGGGGGAATGCTTGATGGTAAGATAGTAATAGACCTTATGGGGAAAGAGGATAATTATTGTGATGCAGATATACCAATAGCATATTTACCAAGTAAAAAAGAAATAACGCTCTTACAAATGGACGGGAGATTAACTCCTGAAGAAACCAAAAAAATAGTGAGAGATGTTTTACACGCTTCCAAAAAAGTCTATGAAAAACAGGTGGAAGCCCTAAAAAAGAAATATAGTGAGTGATATGAAATCAAATTATATAATAAAATTACTTGAGAAAAATGAAAGATTAGATGGAAGAAAATTGGATGAATTTAGAGAAATTACTATTGAAAAGAACCCAATCGAAAGAGCTGAGGGATCTGCTCGAGTAAAAATGGGTAAAACAGATATTATTGTCGGTGTTAAATTAGAATTAGGTACTCCTTATCCGGATACACCAGATGCTGGTGTACTAAGGACTGGAGCCGAATTTAATCCCATGGCGCATCCGGAATTCGAAACCGGTCCTCCAGGTGAGGATGCAACAGAGGTTGCTAGGGTTATTGATAGAGGAATTAGGGAGTCAGAAACTATAAAGGTCGAAGAATTGTGTATAGAGGAGGGAGAAAAGGTCTGGATGGTTTATGTAGACGCTTATCCGATTAATCATGATGGTAATTTAATTGATGCTGGATCATTGGCGTCATTAGTGGCTTTAAATTCAACAAGAATGCCTAAACTTGAGGAAGATGATAAAATAAATAGGGAAGAGTTAAAAGGTTCACTTCCAATAAATCATCAGCCAATAACAGTCACAGTTGGAAAAGTCAATGGAAAATTCTTGGTTGATCCAACTTTTGAGGAAGAAAAAGTCTTGGAAACCAAGCTAAGTATTGCAGTGACCGAGGAAGATACAGTTGTTTCAATGCAAAAGAGTGGAAATGGGCCTTTGAGTGATGATGATGTTGACAAGATGATTGATGTTGCAGTTAAAAAATCAAAGGAAATAAGGAAGTTGATTTCAAATGGGAAGAAAACTACTAAGTCGAAAGCTAAGGCAAATAAAAGCGGCAAAAGTAAGGATGGCTCCTAGATGGGTCGATATTAAAAAATTCGGTCTTAAAAGAGCCAGTAACAGAAGGGTAGCCGTTAATAGAAGAAACTGGAGAAGAAAGAAACTGAAGATATAATCCCTATTTTCCTTGATTTTAGATATATTCTTCCCGAAATTCAATGATAAAGACAGGTTCCTTTAGATTAGTATCGAGGAAAATGTAAAATTTTATTCTTAATACTCTATTGTGACAGTAACAGATAAAAAAGTCTCACGTCTTAACCCCAAAAAACCACCGTTTCTAAAAGACATTGGTCCCTCTTCAGTATTTACAATTTTTGCTCTTCGTCCGTACCCTCTTAGAATAGCCTCAATTTTATCATTAGCGTCCCCCCTCGCTAAATCATATGAAGTGAAATTTGAATGTCCAGTTACTTGATGTACAGTTATTGACATTAAATAAAACTCCATTTTTCATTTATAATCAAAAGGTAGCAGTACTTCCGAAAGTGTCTCAGAATAAGTAAAAAATAATAAGAAACCCATCCAAATATCATTTGAGGTGAATTTGAATGGGTGACTGTAAAAT
>WJKS01000017.1 GCA_014728985.1 Candidatus Aenigmatarchaeota archaeon | reverse complement strand
CTATTACCGCTATTGATTTTGGATTGAAAAATTTCTCTAGTTTCATAATTAATTATTTGTTTTATAGAGACTTAAAATTGAACTTCGAATAATTTCCTAGAATATTTCCCTTATCAAATAAATCCTTTTAAAAAAGAAAATCAAAGATTATAATTGATATTAATGGATCCTTTCACTCATTTACTTCCATCTCTAATTATATACTTATTAAATTCTGGCATGACTCATTCCGATTTTCTCTTTCTTTCTCTGGGCTCTATAATTCCGGATATAGATCATCTTCTGGGATTTCTATTTAAAAATATTAAAAAATCATGGGCATCCGACGAGAAAAGATTAAAGGGTCCACAGAAGCTGTTTTTCTTTCCTAGAACACCGTTACATAGTCTTTGGGGGCTTTTATTCTTATCACTACCAATTTTCTTTTTGTTTGGTTCCAAGACCTTTTATTTTTCAATAGGGATTTTCATTCATTTGTTGGTAGACTCTCTGGACGAATCTGGAGTTTATTGGTTATATCCTCATAAATGGATTCATGGAAAAATACCAGCAAGTTATGTTAAAGGTAGGAAAAATGTGGGTTTTCCGAAACTCAGTAGAATGATAATGTTATTTAGCATAGCCTCTTTAACTCTGTTTCTTTTATTCATTTTTTGACCTAATTAAAAATATATCCTTTAAACTGAATTAGTAATAAAAAGGGGTTTAAATGAAAATTCTCACTATAATTCCCTGTTATAACGCAGAAAAATACATAGAAAGTACAATAAGCGATATTAAGAAATATCAAGAGAATATATTGGTAATAGATGACGGAAGTACTGATGACAGTTACAATGAAATGAAGAAGATGAAAGGAGTTAAAATTCTCAGACATGGAAAAAATAGAGGGAAGGGCGCTGCACTTAAAACTGGGTTCAATTATGCTCTTAAGAATAATTTCGATGCAGTTATAACTATGGATGCTGATGGACAACATAAGGCATCTGATATTCCTAAGTTCATTGAAAAAATTGATGATTTTGATATAATAATAGGAAATAGAATGGGGGATTCAAGGGGAATGCCCCTTCCGAATTTAATTTCAAATAGGTTTTCTTCCTATCTAGTTTCGAGGAAGTCTAAGAATAGAATACCAGATAGTCAATCAGGTTTTAGATTGATTAAGAAAAATATAATTGAATCACTTGATTTGAATCTAGACGGATATCAAATGGAGACAGAAATATTACTTAAAGCAGTGAAGGGAGGCTACAAGGTTGGTGACGTTCCTATATTAACCATTTATGGTGACCAAGTAAGCTACATAAGCCCTCTCAGAGTTGTGAAAAATTTTGTGAGAATTATGTTAAAGAGACAGAACTGAAGGGAAATCTGAAATTTAACAGTATTGATGTAGGAACAGAAATCCGAAATAAAAATAGGCATCCGATAATCTCTTTTTACCTTGAGAATCTATTAATTTAATAATGAAATTAAAAAAATCGCAAATAAAGTATGTAATATTAGCAATCGGGTTAACAATCATTGTATTTTTACTTTTTCAGAGGGTACCCAAGCTCTTCATTTTCCTTGGCTTAACATTTCTAACGACCACAATAGTTTTTTTGAATCATCTAACACAGGTACCCATAGATTTCTCACCCGTCTTCTTCCTAAGTATTATCATAACAGCCACTCTTGGTTTTGGTTATACAATTCTATTCACCGTCTTATCAGGGTTTATTCCTTCAATCTTCACAGGGGGTTTCAAACCTAGTAAATTTGTTTACCTCTTTGTTAACATTACTTTGAATTTAATTTCAATATTGGTCAATTTAGATTTTTTAACTGAGGGGATAATTCTATCTTTTTTTTATTTTTTTCTCGTGGGGCTAATTACCGGTTTATTCGAGTCTAAACTTTTATCAAATTTATTAATGAGTTTAATTGGGTTTGGAATAACTTTGATATACTTTTGGAATTTAAGTCCGATTTTATTACCCCTTCTGGGATAATTATTTATAAAGGAAACCATAGTTTATAGAAGATTAAGATGATCAGAATTTTCCCATTAATAACAGGTTTAGGTATAGCGGGGCTAGGTTTATTAGGACTACTTTTAGTAATTCTAAGTTTTGTCTTTTGGTTGTGGATGCTCATAGACTGTTTACAAAGAAGGTTCAGAGATAAGTTAGTTTGGGTATTAGTACTGATTCTACTTGGCCCTTTAGGTGCGTTACTCTATCTTTTCCTTGTTAAAAATAAGTAGTTAAGTAGATTCTACCTTATTTTTTTCTTAACATCAACCTATTTAAGAATACTTTCAATATAATTCATTTGCAAGGAACCTCTGATCGGGAGGCCACCGGTCTCCTGTTGCCACAGATCCGGTTTATGGTGGGATCACAGTTCAAGGGAGGTTCAATGATACAGTTAGGCCCGGGTTTCGGCCTGCGAAGCCCCGTCTCCCAGGGTCGGTTCTCTGGTGAACGAGTCAGGCGGGGAACCGAGCAGCTATAAGTTAGGGAACTCGATGCTTGCGAGCTCTCGGGGTGGAGAATGAAACTCGGATTAACCTATCTGTAAAGTTGTTCCCACCTTGAGCATGTTCCTTGCTTTATGATTATATGAAAAAAAGATCATTAGTTGGAATTTTAGTAGCCTTTTTAGTTCTTTATGTAGTCTTTTTTGGAACCCCTTTAATAAGAATTGAGTCTAAGGAGAGAGTAATAGAAATGAAAGCTTCAGATGAGGATTACTCTAGAGAAGTTGAGATATTTTTACCTGCGGTTGAAGAAAACGAAGAGGGCATTATGGCTTTGTTGAAAGTTAAGCTTGTTGAGGGCGAAGGAAAGACACTCCTAGAGATAGATGATATATCCTTTTTAAAGAATACTCAAGAGTCGATTAGAGTATCAAAAAGGGTTTCAGAAAAGGTAACGAATATAGAAACTTCAAATTATGATATAATTTATTCAATAGACGCAAACGCCTCGGTTATAGAAGGCCCTTCAGCCGGGCCTGCAATGGCAGTGGCGACCTCATTCGCTCTTTTAAATGAAAGTCTAAACCATTCTGTAATAATTTCAGGGTATTTACAAGAAGATGGCACAGTGAGTAAAGTATCTGGAATTTTAGCAAAGGCTGAAGTAGCGAAGAAGAACAGTATAAAACTATTTTTAGTGCCTTTAGGTCAGAGAGCTCAGGTTAAGACTGAGACCAGAAAAGTATGCGAAACTATCGGGTTAACTTCTTATTGTGAAACTGAGACAACTTCAAAAAGAGTTGATATCCAAGAAGAAATTGGAATAGAAGTTATTGAAGTTGGAAGTATTTCTGAGGCCTTAGAATACTTCATCATGAATTGATTCTCCTAACTTTTATTCCTTTTTTAGTATCCTGTATCTCATAGCCCATTTTCTTTAATTCATCCCTGATTTCATCCGCTCTTTCATAATTTTTATTTTTCCTTGCTGTTTGTCGTTCCTTGATGAGTTTTTTGATTTCTATTGATAAAATCTTCCCAATTTCTATTTTATCCAAATTAAGGCCAAAAATCTTATCAAATTCTAATATTAGTTTATATTTTTCCTCGCTATTTATTCCCTTTTCTTCTCTAATTAATTTCCACATAAGGGATATAGCTTCAGGTGTATTCAAATCATCGTTGATGTAAGCTAAAAACTGATTTTTATATTTCCTTACTTTTTCAAGATTAGTTCCCCCTTTCTTTTCTTCCTGTAATATTTTGACATGTTCTCTTAATGTGTCCAAAGTTTTTTCAGCTGCTTTTACACTTTTCCAGGTGAAATTCAATTGTGTTCTGTAGTTTGCAGTTAGGAACAAGTACCTTACCGCCATAGGATCAATTCCCCTATTCTCAATGTCTTTCATTGTATGAAAATTACCCTTTGATTTACTCATTTTTTCTCCGTTGACTGTTATGAAGTTGTTATGTAACCAGTAATTCACATATCTTTTACCTGTTGCTGATTCGGCTTGCGCTATTTCGTTTGTGTGATGGACGGGTATATGATCTATGCCTCCGGTATGTATATCCAATGTTTCTCCTAAATATCTCATTGACATAGCCGTACATTCAATATGCCATCCAGGAAATCCTTTTCCCCATGGCGAATCCCATTCCATTTGCCTCTTCTTATTATTTGGTGAGAATTTCCAGAGTGCAAAATCGGTTGGGTGCTTCTTTTCTGGGTTTACATTAACTCTAGCACCTTCTCTTAATCCTTCTATATCTAATCCAGCTAATTTTCCATAATCGTTTAATTGAGAAGTATCAAAATAAATCCCGTCCGAGGTTTCATATGTATAACCATTTTTTTCTATATCCTTGACTAAATTTATCATGTCTTGGATATGGTCAGTTGCTTTGCAGACAATGTCAGGGGTTTTAACATTTAACTTTTCCATTGCGTCAAAGAAATCCTCTGTGTAATAATCTGCTATTTCCCAGGCACTTTTACCTTCTTTTCTAGCTTTTTTCTCTACCTTATCTTCTCCTTGGTCAGCATCGTCTGTTAAATGTCCAACATCAGTAATGTTCATTACATGTTTTACCTTGAACTTATTGTATTCCAGTATTTTCACTAATGTGTCTACGAATACATACGCACGAAAATGGCCTATATGAGCATAATCATAGACTGTTGGGCCACATGCATAGAGTCTAACTTCTCCGGGCATAATCGATTTAAACTCTTGTTTTTTTCTTCCCATAGTATTGAATAACTCTATTTTCATTTGGTTTCACCTTATTATTTTTCTAATTTTTTAATTGTTAAATGTTTATATTTCTTGTAATTTCCCACCTGTGCAATATCTTTTTCTCATGTCTTTGAAGGATTTTTTCTCGATAATCAAACCCTTCTTTTTCAGAAGATTAATAGCAGATCCAATTGTTCTGGGAGGAATATCAGTTATCTGATGAATTTCTTCTGGAGTATAAGTAGAACTAGATAAAATTCTAATCACTTCCCGAGCCGATCTTGACAATACAAACACTTTCACCAGTCATAATATCCCCGTTTTCTATGGTTTTTAGTCATATATATAAATTTCGATAGTGGCAATTCTATTATTCTAAGACCCAAAATTTCTTGTAAATTCCTTTTGAGGCATATCCTTACCGTCTCTGGTTATATCAATGTCTCTTTCATCTATTCCTAGATTCGACAATCTTCTGTACAGATACTCTGCTTCCCATAGTTCATATGGAAGACTAGATAAGACAAAGCCATCTAATATTAAATGAATTGAATATTTGTCATATTATTTACCTAATCCTCTAATGTACCTTAAGGATAAACTACTAACCATATCGGTAATTATTTTAAACTTTTCAAAGGAATCACTAAATCCCTAATTCTATTAGGGATCATGTGCTTGGTTGTCTTTGGTGGGAACTTCTCCCCACTAACCACTTTTTCAATAACTTTTTCTTTGGTTTGTAAATTACCATTCCAACTATCAACAACAATTTTAGGATTTCCATAATCGACATACTGAACTGCTATTTTAGAATATCCAAGTGATTTAAAAATGTTAAACCTGTGATGCCCATCAAGTATGATATTGGTATTTTTATCTACTACAATCGGTTCTTTTAGGAATCCACTTGATAAAATTTCATTTTTTAACTCATCAAATCTCTCAGGAATAATTTCCTCATGTTCTTTTAATTTTGAAATTTCAACTAAAACAAAAGTGTTCACCCATTTAATCACCCGCCAAATCAGTACTCAGATATTTCATTCCATCATCTGGGAAGAATACGACAATAAAACCCTTTTCTAAATTTTTGATAATCCTTAGTGCCCCGAACATCGATGCTCCAGAACTGATGCCAACAAATAGCCCTTCCTCCTTAGCTAATCTTTTAGCAGTTTTGATTGCATCTTCCACTCTGACAACAATTTTTTGATCTAACCTCGTTTCGTCAAATATTTTAGGGATATAGCTGATTTCCATATTTTTGAGACCAGGAATTGGCCTTTCTTTATGGGGTTCTACACCTATCATCTTGATATCAAGATTATATTCTTTTAATTTTTTTCCAGTTCCCATTAATGTTCCACCAGTGCCCATACCAGCGATAAAATGAGTTATTTTACCTTGAGTTTGCCTCCAAATCTCTTCTCCTGTAGTTTCATAATGAGCAAGAACATTGTGATCATTACTAAATTGATTTGGGTTCCAGTAGTTTTTATTTCTGGATAATTCTTTAACCTTATCAATTGCTCCATCAGTTCCCCTTTCTTTTGGGGTTAAAATAATTTCAGCCCCATAAATTTCCATTATCTTTCTTCTTTCAATACTAGCCCCTTCAGACATAACCAATGTTATTTTGTAGCCTTTAGAAGCAGCAACCATAGCTAAACCTATACCAGTATTTCCAGAAGTCGCTTCGAGAATTATCTTATCTTTTGTTAATTCTCCTCCTTTCTCGGCCTTTTCAATCATGTACTTGGCTATTCTATCTTTGACAGACCCGCCAGGATTAGTTCTTTCCAATTTAGCAAATAATTCAACGTTTTTATTACTGTTCATCCTATTAATTCTAACTAGAGGAGTATTTCCAACCAATTCAGTTACATTTTGAGCAAACTTGTTCACCAGTCATTCCAACTCACCTCTTTTAGAATAAGGAAGCCGAGTGCGAGAGTTGAACTCGCTTCTTCCGGTCTGCAGCCGGATGCATGAACCGTTCTGCCAACTCGGCATACCTAGAATATTAACATTTTTAGAAGATAAATTAGTAGAAATAGAACTAAGTAAATTCAATTCAAACCTTGCAAACTAATTCCCCGGCCATCTGACCCACCATCATTAACCTAATTTTAGATAATAAACTTTAAAAATCTAATCTTTTCGGTAATTCTCAATCATTTCTTTTACTTTCGGTATATTTTTGTCCATTGCCCTCTCGCCCTCTTCTACTGTTTTTTTTGCTATCTTTTTTGATCCAAACATAAAAATACCCACTTTACTTACATCAGGTTTAATCCTAAGTATATCTGGGTTTTCCCTAAAACTAAAATCAGTTAATCCCTTACTTATTATTTTATAGGAATATTTAACTGTATCTTTTATAGATATTTTATCCTCTTTCTTAATTTTCGAAGAGAATCCTGGGTAGCTGGCTAAGTCAATACCTATATTCACTTCTCCACCCAATTCTTTTACCAAATTCAGGGATATAGGTTCTAGTACACCCCCATCCACTAGATATTTTCCTTCATATTTTATGGGAGTAAAAATTCCTGGTACAGCAGAACTAGCCATCACAGCATCTATGATATTTCCTCTCTTAAAATAAAATAGCTTGCCCGAAATTAGGTCTACAGCCGCACAACCGAATTTTATTGGAAAGTCCTCAATTTTTATTTTCTTCATATGTGAGCGAATAAAGTTAGCAATTTTTCTACCAGCAATTACCCCCCCTTTTCCTTTAATAGGGTCTAGAATGAGTTTTATAATGTCTCTGTATCCGCTTGAATAGCATATATTTTCTAGCTCACCTATCGGGGTACCACTGGCATACATTCCCCCAACCAATGATCCTGCACTAACCCCAGAAATAGCATCAATCGGTATTTCATTTTTTTCCAGGCTTTTGATTACACCAATGTGTGCAAAACCTTTCGCGCCTCCACCTCCCAAAGCTAATCCAATTTTAGGTTTCATAACTAATTTATTAGAGTAAATTAATTTTTATATATGACTGCAAAGATCAATTATTTCTCGATAGTTTTTTCCTTGATAATACTTTACCTGTCCTATCTTTTGATGAAGCCTTTTTTGGGAGCTTTGATATCGGCAATAACTATAAGTTACATTATGTACCCTTTTTACAGCAAAATCAATGAGAAAATAAAAAATAAGAATTTATCCTTAATAGTAGCCCTTATTATCATCATATTCCTGTTACTGTTGCCTCTGACCGTAGTGGCTTATAGTTTGTTAGATGATATGGCGAATTTTCTAATGATATTAAGAAACCTTAGGACAGAATCATTGTCTTTTTTGCCCCCAGAAGCTATACCTTTAATCCAGAATTATTTCGTGGGAATTATAGAAAATTTAACCTCAGGTCTCTTATCCATGCTCTCCCAGTTTGTATCTAGGCTCCCTGAGAGATTAATTAATCTTTTTGTGTTTCTGCTTGCAATCCCTTTTTTCCTAAAAGAAGGCCCAGATCTTATTAAAAAATTTAGAATTTCACTCCCAATTGATAAAGAGGAAAAAAAAGCTTTGTTGGAGGAATTTGAGATAGTTACTAAGGGGATGGTTTACAGTATATTTTTCTCATCCCTTTACAATGCTATTGTCGGAGGATTGGTCTTCTACATATTTGGTATACCCAATGCTCTTCTATGGTCTTTTCTGATGGGAATTCTGGCATTTATCCCATTAATAGGTAATGTTCCCGTTTGGATAGGAGGCTCACTATATCTATTCTTTTACCAAAAATATTTTTTAGCGGTTTTGTTGTTTTTAATACAGGTTTTGGTAGCAAATGTTGATGGATTGTTAGTGACTAATATAGCGGGAAAAAAATCCAAGATAAACTCCCTTTTAGTTCTAATAGGAATTGTAAGTGGAATAAGGGTATTTGGACCCATCGGTATAATTTTCGGTCCTTTAATTTTATCCGTATTAATATCATTGATAAGATTCTACACAAAAGATTATAAGAAGAAATTTGAGTTCTGATAAGGAAGTAAATATATTTTAGAAAAGATAAATTGTAATCATGGAAAAAATAAAAAAGAATTTCGAACCTGGTGAGATAAGAGATCTAGTTATTTTTATCCTCATGACAACTTTAATTCTAACCTTTGAAGGAGATTTTCTCAGTGGATTTGGAATTAATCCTCATGTTTTTATAATCCTAATTGTAATTGGAGTTTCAGTATTTTTGAGAGTATTTTCAAATAAATTAATGGCAAGAAGATTGGGCTGTACGGCGACTTTCAAGTTATGGATGCTTGGTCTAGTTATAGGAATAATTTCTTTATTCCTAAAAATGGGTTTTGGTATTATATTCCTAGCGATAGGATATGTTGAAATCGTCCCATACAAATTCGGAAGATGGGGTATAAAATTGATAAGAATGACGTCAAGAGACTATGGTCATATAGCCTTAGCCGGTGTTGGATTCAATCTTTTTCTTATGCTTATTTTCGGTGTTTTGTACACAACTTATCCTGGTGTAGAAATATTTCAAATTGTAAGTAAGATAAATGGTTGGCTTGCATTTTTTAGTTTACTTCCCGTTCCACCATTAGAAGGTGGTCATATACTTAGG
>WJKS01000016.1 GCA_014728985.1 Candidatus Aenigmatarchaeota archaeon | reverse complement strand
TTCCAATACCGAATCTTATATATTGACTATCTAAAACTAAACAGACAACTGAATTCAATTTTGATCCATGAGGAGATATTTCACCACCGGTAGTACAGCCGACCCAAGGTGTATCTTTAAAGATCGAATGAGCACCATCAACTAATTTTTGAATAGATTTACCACTTTCTCCATATTTTCCACCAGAACAGAATAGAAATCCGAAATTAGGTTCCTTACCCCCTCTTTTCTTCATCTTTTCAACTGCCATTTCAACAGCTTCCTTCCCAGCTTCAAAAGGATCCTCTTTCTCCGAAATCCCAACACCAGCAAAAACATTCTTAGACATTCATTCTACCTCCAATAGAAAACAATTTACTACAAAAACATAAACAAAACACAATCACATCTCCACCAAATCCATTGGCAAAGATGTACCCATTCAATCCATTCCCCTCATAAACTGATGTACTACTCTTAACTTCTCGATCTCTTTTGGCCAGGCAACCAAAGCACGGTCAATCTTTTTTACTCTTATCCTACCATTTCTGGCTAACTGGTCAAAATGATATTTGAACTTGGTAACGTTTGATATATTCATTTCATCCATTCCCATTTCTTTTATAACTGCTCTTACATTTGTTGGCCATTTTGCTGCTATAGTTTCGAATATTTTTTCTCTCAAATCTTTTCCTCTTAAATTTCGATTCATACTAATAATTTGTTGAAACTAGTTTTTAAAATTTATCAATAACCACAATACAGTATTATTTAACCCGTGAATAATTAAATCTTCCGAATATACTTTTGAAAATAATTGCAATTTAATCGTTATCTAAGTCGATTTTGAGAGGATTTAATGTTGCTTAGAATCGACTTTAAAATTAATTATTTTAACATACTTTTAACCTAAATTTTGATACCCTTTAGAAAAATAAATTTGAAACTATTTTCAAAAAATAATTTCCTTACCAAAAAATCCTAAATGGTGATACTGGTAAATAGATTGCCAATGACCAGCTTTGAGATAAAGTAAACAATTAACCCAATCAATAAAATGACAGGTATATATTTTATCCCTTCCTTTTCTGATCCTCCTCTTAACGTGCCCATCAGTATACCACCGAAAATAGAAGTAACTATTATAGAAACTATTGAGTAAGTATTTAGAAAACTTTGACTTACTTTCAGTCCCCCGATATTAAGCTTAATCATTCCGGTATTTGGTACCTGTTCTAAATTTACTTTATCTCCAAATCCAGCCATTATGCCGACAAGATAACCTGAAACTGAAAACAATATTGGAGCTCCTACAGCAGAGGCAAAGAATATGAACATTGAGTACATCATCACTTGGGCTCTAATTTCTCTTTTGAGGATCCTTGTTCGGCTTATATCCTCTGCTATACCGTCAAGTAAGTCAGAAAGATCACCACCCCTGGAAATACCGTCTATAATTAATTTGATGGTTCTTTCAAGTACGTTGGAATTTATGTTCTTTGGAATTATTTTTAACGCGTCACCTATACTCTCACCTGATAAGCTTTTCTTAGCAGCTTTTCTTATCTGAATCTCTAAAGGCCCAAATTCTGGTCTTGCAGATAACATTAAGGCTTTATCAGGTGTTAATCCCGATCTTATATTTGATGACATAAGCTTCAATGCATCGGGAAGTATTTCCTCTGTTATTTTAGCTCTTTTATCCCCAACCATTACTATAATATAATGAAATAGTATCTCAAAAACAGAGAAAACACCTAAAGGTATTACAATTTTTAACAGTAAACTTAAATCCATTAGATTCACGAAAAGAAATGTAAGTGAGCCAAGAATTATTCCATACAGTATTAAGAAACCGAAATATATCCCTTCTGGTATTTTTATGTCAGCGTATTTGAATTGATTTTCACAAAAATCCCTATATTTCCTAGGCATTAGACTGTAGAAAAATCTGTAGATATTACCGATAACATTGTTTTCTATTTTTTCTAAAATTTCTTTTCTCTTCAATCTACCACCGGTCTTTTGCTCTTAATCATTCCTATGAATATGAACTGTAAAAATGCTGTAGTACCGAGTATCATCCAAAAAACAACTTCACTTAGCTGCATACTTGAAAAGGAAGATAATATCATAAGTAAACTAACACCAAGAGTTGGGAATATAACTGCCACCATCATATACATCATTGCCATAGGGTTCAGTTGGGACCCATATTTTCTAATCGAAACCAGCTTTTCATAGGAAAGATCGCCTACAATAACCTTTAAGGTTGAAGATAAGTCAGTCCCAGACCTTAAAGAGTTAGTTATCTGCCATATTATTCTTCTGAAGTACAGAGAAGGATTTCTTAATATCAATTCCTCTAAGGCTTCCATTTCAGGTTTACCTGTTGTTATTTTTTTTACGGCAGTTTTAAATTCTTCTGATATCAAGCCAAAATTTCCCTTTGAGACTGAAGCGATACTGTCGAATAAATTTATTCCAGAGCTAACCTGAATCTCCATGCTTCTTAATGCAAATAACAAATTCCTTTCAATGTCCTTTATTTTTCTGGAAATTATCAATTTTGGGTACGATTTAATGTAAGAAAATATTACAAAAAATGTTAATGGGGGTCCAATAAAAAAGAAACTAATTGGGAGGGTTCTGAAGACGTTCAATAAAAATAAAGACATGGTTACCATGAAAGTCCAAAATAAACTTGAAAAGAATGATATTGTAATATACTCTCTTTCATCGAGTTCTATGTCTGCCCTTAACAATGTCACTTCAAATCCTGGAATCAGTTTTAAAAGAAAATCTCCAATACTCAGAAAATTCTTGGTAAGATTTTTCATTATTTGAATTGGTATTGGCACAAATGGTATATTTTTCATGAAACGACCTTCAACCACTCCTTAGGAACTATAGCTTCTGGTTTCTTCTTCTTTTTGACTATTTCCATTACCTTCTTAGAATCATTATAAGTTTCTGCAACTACTTTCCCAACACCGTTGACCGTATTAATCTTATTTTTACGAATCCATTTTAGAATAGTTTCTTTGTTTTTAAGATCCTTTTTAATTTCAGAATCAGAGAGATCAGCAAACATCTTTATTTTTTTCAAGAATTTGAAGTCACCAATTTTTTCTGATTTATCTTTTTTCGGATTCCATCTCGAGATAATATTGACGAACATCTTATTTTCCATCTGAGAGAATTCAGCAATTTCATATACACGCCTTTTACCTGTTCTCCTATCCCTGTACATTACCACTATTAGATCTATAGCTTCAACTAAAGTTTCGGGTACATTTATCGGCGGATTAATAAGACGTCTCAATGTCTCATCGGCAGTGTCCGCGTGCAATGTCGCATAAACACTGTGCCCAGTGTGCATAGCTTCAAAAAGAACCTGAGCCTGTTTTTCCCTTCTGATTTCACCCACTATTATTCTATCTGGTCTCATCCTCAAACTGTTTACAAGTAAACTTAGCATATCCACCTTTCCCTTACCTTCTGGGTTTGGTTCCCTTGTTGTAAGTGGTACCCAGTGAAGGAAATCTGGTAGAACAATTTCCCTTGTATCCTCAATACTTATTATTCTTTGATTTGGGGGAACAAATGGAATTACTGCATTCATAAAACTGGTCTTACCACTTCCCGTCCCTCCGGAAATTAGAATGTTCATCTCATACTGCATTGCAAGCCATATTAGTGCCGCGTCCTCAGCATCCACAGTTTTATTTGCTATAAGGTCTGTGATGGTCCAGGGATTCCTTCTAAAGAGTCTTATTGTTATAGTATTACCTTTGGTTGATATTGGGAATAATGTTGCATTTACCCTGTCCCCAGAAATTAAGTGAGCATCCAACAAGGGATTAAGTGTGCTTATCTGTTTACCGATTCTCCTTCCGATTGAAGAAGCATAATTACCAATTCTATCTTCAGTCTCCATTTTTATGTTTGTTTTGAGCCAACCATATTTTTTATGATACACCCAGCAAGGCTCCTCAGAGTTATTAACAACTATTTCTTCTAAATTCCCGTCTCCTATAAGCATCTCAATTCTACCGAGACCCAACATTTCATGTACCATTGAACCAGCCAGAAACTGTTTTTTATCTATCGGAAGATTTGGTATCTGTTCTCCAAGCATTTTAAGGGACTTTAAAAAGAATTTCTTTTTGATTTCGGATATTTTCTTAGGATCAAGTAGTTCAGATACACTTAGTTTCATCTCAGATATCATGGTCTCTTTTATTTGATCTATTAGGACACCAGTTCCTTTCTCAACCTGTGGAGTGATCAATTTATATATTGGAACAAATTCATCTGGATCTTCTATTACCCTGACTTCTCCGAACACTTTATCGACGTTAATACCATACTTATCTAAAACTTCTTTTTCCTCTCTTTTCAATTTTTTGGTTTTAATTACGACCTTCTCTTCACTACTCTTCTTCCCTTTACTCGTCTTCTTTTTCCTCTTCTTATCAGATTTAGCTTCCCTTTTTTTCCCAGCCATTTTTCCCAGTCCCATCTTACTTATTCGCCTTTAATACAGGAGATCCAAATATCCCATACTCTATTTTGATCAGCCCTCTTTTCTCCAATATTTTTGCCAGGTTCTGTATGTGACTTTCCTTGAGATTCATTTCTTTCACAAGTTCATCAACACTGATCTTTTCCCTTCTTTGAATTATGTCCAACAAAGTATCAATTTCACTTTCAATTACCCTGTCAGTTGCCTCATGTATAGATTCAACAAAAAACTCAGCGCTCAGACCCATTATCACATCTTCCATAGTAATTATCCCCACAAGCTCTTTTTTGCTATTTTGAACAAGTAGCCTGTGGATTCTTTTTTCTGCCATAAGCCTGCAAGCATCAGTCAATTTCTCATTTTGATTTATGAAGAAAATCTTTTTTATCATAAAGTCCTTTATTTTCATTTTCTGAAGTTCATTTATGTTGACTTTATCCTCTTGGGTATCAAATAATTTTTTTTCAGACATCAGACGAATGATGTCGGTTTGGCTTATAAGTCCCACAACTTTATCCTTTTTTACAACGGGTGCTCCAGTTATAGCGTATTCAGAGAAAAGTTCAAGTGCATAGCCTATATTATCATCAGGACTCAGGGTCTTAAGGTCGGTCGACATAATATCCTTTATTGTCGTTTTGATTATCATCAATTTACCTTCCTTTCCGTCCTTCACAAGTTTGTTTATTAGTTTTCTTTTATTTTCAATTATTTTTTGATCTGAGGCACTTCTCACCCCCTTTTTGAGATTTTTCTTCACTTTCTTCAAAACCATTTACATAACCTCTGAATTTATTATATAACTAATTAAATTACGAAATAATAAAATTAATTTAGATTGAAATGAAAGCACAAGTTGGAGTCGAATATCTAATAGTAACCGGTATAGGTCTAACCCTAATGTTGATTTCAGTCGGTTATCTCTATAGTACTTATCAGGACTATTCAGACGAAAATAAGATTTCTTTGGCGAAAAATTCAGTCAATAAAATAGGGGAAACAGCAGATTTAGTCTTTAGTCAGGGACCACCCGCGAAAATGAAAATAGAAATCCGTATACCAAAGGGCATTCAGGAAATATCGTTTTCAAATAAAACAGTTCTTTTTAAAGTAGATACTGGGCCGGGTGTAAATGACATTTCTTATAACACTGTCCCTCAAATAGTTGGTCATTTACCTACCAATAGAGGAAATTATTATGTTTCCTTGTCCGCTGAAGAAGATTATGTTAATATTAGTGTGGTCTAATGAAGGCGCAGGTCAGTGTGGAATTTTTGGTATACTTTGGTTTCCTTCTATTAGTTTCCTCTCTTTTTCTCGCTAACCATTTAAGTAACAGTCAAAAATTATCCAATCTTAAAATGGAGGTTGAGTCACAAGAAATTGCCGATAAGGTATCATTTGAAATTAATTCTGCTGTAATTGCAGGGAATGGTTATGAGAGGAATTTTTATTTGGAGGAAAAGATAGGAGGATTTTCAAACTATACTGTGGAAATAGGAGA
This sequence comes from Candidatus Aenigmatarchaeota archaeon, assembly GCA_014728985.1. Taxonomy (GTDB): domain Archaea; phylum Aenigmatarchaeota; class Aenigmatarchaeia; order CG10238-14; family CG10238-14; genus CG10238-14. The sequence continues at coordinate 11,671 of WJKS01000016.1, read as the reverse complement.
CTATTACGTCCTGATAGATTGGGACGGAAGGTCCAAGATCTCAAAGGCAAGTACCAAATCAATAAATGGGACTATTGAGAAGGGATGGAATTTAATAAGAAACATCAATGGTGGGATTTATGTCAACTAAAGGACAAGCTTTGTCATACGATTTTTTCATTTCTTGTATAATATTTGTTTTAATTATCACGATCATTTTCTCTCTTTTCAGATATTCTAATACACAGATATCAGATAATCAAGAAATAAATCAAATAACAAGAACGTCGCAGCAATTATCTGAGTTATGGATGAGAGAAGGGAGTCCTCGAGACTGGGATTCTTCTAATATCATAGATCTGGGATTAATGAGTAACTCTAGATTTAACCAAACAAAATTGAATCAGTTAGAGGATATTGGTTATTCAGAAGTGAAAAATATAGCTGGTGTCGGATTTTATGAATTCTATCTGAAAATTTATAACTCAGATAACAATACGATATTTGATTTTGGTCTATATCCCTTGGATTCTGAATTTATCTCAAAAAGCCAGCGTTTTGGAATATTAAACAGTACTATAGTTTTTGTTGACACTGTGGTGTGGAAATGAAGAAAGGATTTCTATTTACAATGGACACATTCCTTGGATTAATCTTGGTTATAGCCATAATCCTAACTTTCAATTTCTTTAAGAGCGATCTTAGTTTCAAGGACAAGAGATATCAGAAGATTAGCTGTCAGTCACAAGATATTATTGACATACTTTCTGAACTTAAAGTCAGAGAGGTTCAAAGTAGTTCAATAATACAGCAGTTAATATCTGAGGGGAAGTTAAATGAACAGGATTTTGATAAAAGTCTTTTGGATGTTTCAACTAGCTTCTTTTACACAGGTAATGAAACTATAGCAAGTTTGATTGTTGAAGAGGTACTTCAAAATATCTCTTCTAATGTTTGTGTGGAAGTTCTGGTCGGTTCTGACTCTCTTTATCAGTCATGTAACAAAACCAGAGATGAGGATTATTCTGTTTCAACAAAAATAGAGACGGGTTATGAAATAGGTAGACCAACAGAAGGTTATACTGCCAGAGCGTTTCTTTCAAGTATTTCAGGGAAAACCACTAGTTCTTATGTCTATTTTGGTGGATATGTAGGTGATGGCAATATTACCAGGATATTGTCCCTTCCATCGTTTAGTGAGATCGAAGAAGTCTACATGGAGATGGATCTTGGGGGAAATTTTGATCTCTATATTAACGGGAATTCGGCTGGCAGTTATTTAAAGAGTTCTGGTGGAGGAGGGATTATGATTCCGGACAAATGGTATATAGACCCCTCTGAATTTTCGCATTTCGAGGAAGGTAATAACACAATTACTCTTAATTTTACGCTTGGTAACAGCTATATAGGAGGTGGTCATTTAAGGGTCACTTATGAAACTTCTGAGTTAGCACCAGAGGAAGAAACTGGGGCAAGTAGATATTATTTTCCTGGAATCCAGGGTTTCATAAATATTTACTCATCGTCCTATGTTCCCGGTGATTTAAAAGGAATGTCTGCTCATCTTCACTACAAAAATAACTATACTACTTATCTTACACTTGGAAACACTGAAATTTACAGGGATAACCAGACCAGTGAACAATCTGTTGATATTAGCAATGCAACTCTCTCGGGTTTGTTTGATTACAATGATTTGAGTGGTGAAACTATTCCGATAAGATTAGGTACGGGAGAAATTAGTGTAGTTCAGGAAGGTGGAAACGCTGATGTGATTTTGGTTACAGACCTTTCTGGTTCTATGAACTGGGAACTTGAGAGTAGCAGTACCGGGGTGGACAGGGATTGTGATGATCCTGATCTTTATGATGGGGATACCAAGAGAATAAGTCTTGCTAGATGTTTGGCAAAGGATTTTGTTAATATACTGTTGAATACAACTGGTAATAGGGTAGGTTTGGTCGGGTATAGCGGTAAGCCCAATTATATGTGTACGGGTAATAGTGACCCTATAATATCCTATCATGATTTGACTACAGACTTAGGTAGTTTAGAAACTCAGATAGAAGATTATGAACCGGATGGTGCCACTGGTATTTGCGGTGCTATAAGACAGGCCAGGTTAATAATGGAATCTCAGGGAGACCCTTCCAAGCAAAAGTTTATTGTAGTAATGACTGATGGACTTGCTAATGTCCAATGTGATCCAAACGATGAGGATGATGTCATAGGTTGTTTGAACTTCAGGTGTCCCTATACTTCAACTTGTCAGTGTTTCGGAAGAAGTGATTGTCTTTACTATGAATGTGGTGACTGGGTTTCTGATGAGGCTTCAAATGATGCTGTCCAGGATTCTTGTAAGGCATATCAAGACACTAACTCAACTATTCATTCTATCGGTTTTGGTACTGTCGGTGATTGTCCTATTGGCAATCAGACGCTTTGGGATATAGCTGATTGTGGTAATGGTGATTATTATGAGAGTGATAACGCTACTGAGCTTCAGGAGATATACCGTGGTATTGCCGAAAGTATAGTGGAGATAACCTATCAGACTCAGATAATTAATGTTACGGGTAATTTTACTCAGGATAATGTACTTTATCCGGATTCTTACATCGAATTTAATTATATACCATCAGTGGTACCATATGATTATGGAGAGATTTCTTTTACTAGGGAGGCGGATAAATTAGGTGAATTGACTGGAGATGATATTGATGATCCCTACAAGGAAGGATGGTTTAATATATCTGAACAGATAAAGGTGGTTGACGCTAAAATCACTTCTTACTCCTCTGATTATTGGACAGACAGACTTTATGTTAAAAATCAAACTGCTACCAACTGGACAAACGTTTATTGGCTTGGAGATTACGGTGACGACTATTCAAGTCTGGGAGATCCTTACATAGTTCAGATACCCTCAGATATGGTTGGTAGTGGTAATAATTCTGTGAGAATAGGTACTGGATTATCTCCTCTGAATGGAACAGGTGGCTCTCCAGATAATAGAGTTATTTACACCGCAAGGGTTAAAGGTTCAGTTGGTTATGGAGATGTTTTTAACAGTTCTTTAGATGCGGTAGATGATGCAGTTCAGAGATTGATTGATGAGATTGAGGATTATGTTAATGTGACTGAGGACGATATAGTCATGGAAAACCAAACTTTAGGTGGTCTCAGGTGGCTTTGGGGACCCAGTTTGGCTAAGGTTGTTGTTTGGGAGAAATAAAGATTTCCTGTAAACAATTTTATTCCCCTAATCCCAATAATTTATCAAATGAAGAAAATCAAATTCAAAAAGAAAATAAAAAGAAGGAAATTCAGAAAACCCGAGTGGCTGTCCTTCAAAAATCCTTATTTATTTACCATCTTTTGCCTCGGATTATTCATAGGTTTCTGGTTAGGGTTTTTCGTGTTCGCGCAGGTTCATATTAAAGTAGTTTGTCAACCCTCCGGGAAGACACTTTTGGATACAAGGAGAAGTTTAAGACATGAGTTCACTTTAAGTACAGGTGTAGCAGGGTGCGAGAGAATAGATTTGGTGGTATCTAAGCCAAAGTTAACTGAGATAATATCCAGGGGAGGAAGAGTCGTTACAGAATCTCTTGAACAGGAACCGAGAAAACAGACAGAATCAGTGCCCGCACCAGGTGGGGCAAAACCTGTAGGAGGAGAATCTGGTGGTGGGGTCGCGGGTACAGGAATCCCAACAAGAGAAGATGCACCCGAAGGTACTAGAATTATAACTCTTGACGTTTTCGGAATCTGTTCAGGTAAATCAGACGTGGAGGCAGAACAATTTCAGGATTCTCGGGATTGTTTGGTTAAAGATTTACTTCCTTACTATGTGGTGTTAGAAAAGGATGAAATTGAATTTAAAACAAGTTTTTACGAGGGAATTGGTTTTAATGAGACTTACAATATAACTGACTATATTGGAATATTCAAGCTTTTTGCTAAAGACCTTTCAACCATAGAAGGAAACGTCAAGGTTGTCAAAGCTTATGGGCCCATGGCCGAGTATTTTGAGCTTGGAGATTATATTATAGAGGACATTCCTTCCCCTGGAGGTGGAACTGAGCGAGTTATAAGTTTCCCACTCTATGTTAGCGGAGATATTCCAGAAACAGTTGATTGGACATATCTCGGTTTGTACATCTATATGACAAGGGATATTTACTATATTGGTGATATCTGGTTCTATGTTGATTAATCCAATAATTTTAAGGAGAAAAACAGAATTAATTATTGGTTGTATAAGTGAGAAAAGGTGTAACTTTTAGTTTAATAATGGTCCTTGCAACATTAACGATAGTGGAGATAATTCTAGTTCAAAGAAACATAATCTCAGAGACTAGAGAGGAATACTATGTTAAGAACAGGATAAATGATATGAACGATTTGTACGACAACATAATCCGGGATTCTGGTAAATCCATGGAAATAATTACCAAGAGAGCTATATCAATATCTGCCAGTCATGTTATTCAGGAAGGGGTTCCTCTATCTGATGCTGATGAAGTTATAGAAGAACTTATGTTGAACGGAACTTTTAATAACACTGAAGAACTTATGATGGAAAACTCAACAATATCAGATTGGTCTGACAGGATGAGTGATATTGGGGAGCTCAAGGGATACAACCTGAACCTAGATTTCTTAAGATTGGAAATTAAACCTTATGATTCTTTCAATATTCTGGTTGAATCTGATCTAACTGTCAATATAACTGACAAAAATGGTGTTGCCTCAATTACTAGGAACGATAGTGTCAGCCATTTAGTTTCAATAGAAGGATTTGAAGATCCGGTTTATCCTCTTAACACATATGGAATGGTTACACATACAATTCATGAAACACCTTATTCAACCAATTTTACCCAGTTATTAGCGGCAGGTTCAGGTGATAATGGTTGGATCAGAGGACTAACCTTTTCTGTTGAGGGGGATTCCTCTCCTGCAATAAGTTGTCCGAATAAATCAACTAAAGTCCTGGTAATAGACGATCCTACAGAACTGGATAGTTTAACTGTTAATTTGTATTCAGGTGTTATATCCACTCAGGAGGTCAGTAACATGACAATAATACCTTATGTTTATGGAGTATCCAATGTTACTGGAATGATACCAAACAATACCTATGTTCTTGTCGATGGTGATGAAGACAAAATCTGGCATATCGAAAATTTCACAGATCATGCGACTCAAGGATATTATTATAGTAGTAATAGGGGGCCAAGTTTTCTTGATAGACTTGAAGGGAAGTTATACATTCAGGGCAAATACTCATCACAAACTACCAATACCATCGGTTTAGAAAGTTTTATTAATAAAACCGATCTTGTAGCACATAAATTAACAGTGGTGAACAGTAAAACCAATATTGACTATCTCTATTTCTCTAACATTACTTACACTGGGGAAGAAGTCAAGGGTGTCGATAATTATTTCAGAATAGACGATAACCATACCAGTATTTATGGTGTTGATGAGATTCTGGAATGAGATTTTATTCTTTCTTAGACAAAATCTTAATCATAAATGGAGCGACAAAAGTAGTTATAATTGAAAGAATAACAAGGGAAGTCACTACTTCTTCATTGAGTATACCAATCTCCAGTGCCGTAAAGCTGACAGCTAATGTTGTTGATAATTGAGGGATTGTTGAAAACCCAATTAATAAACTCTCCCTGGTTGAAAATTTAGTTATATTCCCTGCAATGAAACCGCTGAACACTTTTGAAAGTATTAAACCAAGAACCACAGTAATAATAAGGCTAGTATGAGTGGTAGAACCAAGCACAGACAAATCAGTTCTCATACCTATTATCAGGAAAAATGTTGGAATAAATAATCCATAGCTAATAGTCCTTATCTTATCCTCAACTTTACCTTCAATTGAATCTCCCAGTATAATACCAATTATAAATCCTGCGACTATAGCATGCATTCCAATGAACTCAAAGAGAACAACTGTCGCAAGCAGAACCACAAAAACAAACCTTAATCTACTTTCAAACATATCCTTTTCTCTTCTTTTAAAATGATACCACTTCTCTATTTTAGGAATAATCAGTTTCAGAACTACTATCATTATAACTATCAGGGGAATGTAGAAAATTAACGGTATAGCTGTTTTCCCGGTAAAGCTTTGTAGAATAATTGACAATAAGATTAGGCTCAGTATATCTTCGAATATTGTTGAGCTTAGTATAATGCTCCCAATCTTTGTATCCAGTAGGCCACCCGACTCTAGTGATGGAATAACCACTGCAACCGAGGAAGAAACGAATACAGTACCCAGAATTAAGCTGGTAAAAATACCATAATTATAAAGATATCCAATACCAAATCCTATCAGAAAGGGTATAACTCCGTTCAGAAGCGATAGAATAACTACCTCATCACCCAAATCTTTAAATGATTCTAATTTTATCTCACTACCTGCAATAAACATCAGAAATACAATCCCAATAGATCCTATGAAATTAATTGTATCATCAAGCTCTATGAGATCAAGAGCATATGGTCCTATAAGTAATCCAGCAAGAATTAATGCAGTAACATAGGGTAAATGGAGCCTTTTGAATATTTCTGAGAATACTAGCCCTGCTGTGAGTATGACAAAGAATGGTAAGATACTTGGCATATTATTATATTATTTTCGAACGGGTTTAAATTAACTATTATCACAGACCCATCTTTTTCTTTGCGGTTTCTTTATCTATTCCTTCGTAAGCATCCTTGTTTTTACATGTAGGACAAATTTCAGGCCCTGATTTTCCAAAGTGGACATCTCCACAAACATTACATTTCCAAAATTCCTTTGCCATATTTTCACCTCCTTAATCGTGTTTACCGGGTATTTGCCAGTCCTCTATTCTTAGATTATCTTCCGGAACATTTAATTCAGTTAATAGTTCCCTCATAGCGTCTACCATTGGTGGAGGACCACAAATATACCAGAGTTTTTCAGAAAGATTATCAACATATTTTTTAATCATTTCTTTATCTATTCTACCTTCTTCACCTTCCCAATTATCGGGTACCTTTTGTGTTAGCGTGTGTATGACTTCTATATGATCTTTTCCCCCCAGTTTTCCTAATTCTTTTCTATATATGATGTCTTCTAAAGTTCGGTTACTAAAAAATAAGGTTAACTTGTTCTTGAGATTTTTATCGATTGAATATCTTAATGCCGACATAAATGGTGTAATTCCGGACCCCCCTGTGATGAAAATAACATCTTTATCAACAGATTCATCGAAATTCAGGGATTCCCCTCTGGGACCATCCATTTCAAGTTTTTCACCCTTTGATAATCCATGTAGAGATGTGGTGAACTCCCCCATTTTTTTGATAGTAAATTCAACATAACTGTTTTCTGTAGGTGATGTTGCAAAGGTAAACGGTTTTTTCCCGTCAGGGTATTTTTCATCAGTAAATGAAATAAGGCAATACTGCCCAGGGATAAAATCCAATTTTTCATCTAATTTAAGTCTAAAGGTCTTAACATCATGAGTCTCTTTTCTAATTTCAATTAATTCCAGAATTCTTTCCATTGTACCCCTATTATAATAGGCTTTTAAGATAATAAAGCCAATATTATTCATGGTCTTAGAAAGTATCAGTTACTATATGATTTTCGGAAAACCGGCTATTATGTATGGTGGAATCGTAACTTTATTATCATTTCTTTTCACCGCGTCTATTTCTGTTATGAACAAAAAAGGGATTAATAAAATCCCCATGCAATGGCATTTCAGGATGGCTAAAATTTCTATTGTTTTAGGAATAATTCATGGAGCCTTTGGAATATTGGCCTATTTTTGATTAAGCTTTAATCCTCTTTTTCCCATTAATTTAGAATGAGTAACCCTCTAGTTATAACCGCTTCTTCATTATTAGTTAGTTTGATTTCTTTAGTTGGTATAACAGTATTGCTCATTAAGAAAAAAATGTTAAAGAAAATTCTGTTTGTTTTAGTATCTTTTTCTGCAGGTACACTCCTGGGAGCAACATTTTTCAATCTTTTGCCTGAAGCTATGGAAGGAAATGGGGGCTTCCTTTATGTTCTTTTAGGGATACTGGGGTTTTTCGCTCTGGAAAGATACTTACATTGGCACCATTGTCATGAGGGGGATTGTGATGTAAAACCATTAGCCTACATTAACTTAATTGCAGATGGCGTACATAATCTAATAGATGGTGCTTTAATAGCCTCCAGCTATCTCCATAGTTTTAATTTGGGTATAATTACCACTATAGCAGTTATCTTCCACGAAATACCTCAGGAAATAGGGGATTTTGCTGTGCTTTTGCATGCAGGTGTGAAACCAAAAAAGGCTTTATTGTTCAATTTATTTTCCGGGCTTATTGCTGTTCTAGGTTCTTTGATAGTCGTATTCCTTCTGAAGAATTTTGAAGAAGCAATACCTATTTTAATTTCTTTTACAGCCGGGGGATTTATCTACCTAGCCTTAGTTGACATTATACCAGAACTACATAAGGAAACAGATAAAGGGTTAGTTATTATTCAGACTCTATCATTAATTTCTGGTGTTTTCCTTATATTTGTTCTTCATAAGTTATTGTCTTTTCATTAATCCCCGAATTTCTTTTCAAATTTATTATACAGCCAGGCAAAGATATAACAACCGAATAAACCATCGAAGAATCCATATGCTAAACCAACTAGGCTTCCAAGATAACTTATCTCGTATCCTGGGTATATACTTTTGATCAAAACCAAAAACTCTGTCCCAAATCCTGTAATTACTGATATCAATGTGGAAATTAGTAAAAATCCACCCCAGAATATACCAGCCGTTAACCCGAAACTCTTTGGGTCTAGGACTATCTCAACACCTCAATTAATAGTTCGTTTTTTATAATAAAAATCTATTAGAGATTTATGTCAGATTCCTTTTTCTATGAATTCACTCTTAACTTTACTGATCAGGTATGCCCCCAGAAGTATCAGTACTGATCCACCTAACTGAATTAACGGTGTAGGTTCCTCAAATAAGATTATTCCTAGAACCATCGAGATTACCGGTGAAATTAACAGAATAGTTGAGGCCTTGGAAACATTAATTAATTTTATTGAAGAGTACCAGCAAAAAACATATCCGAAGAGAATAACTGTCGATACAATGAGTCCTAATATCTGAATTAAGGATAAAGAAAGTAAATTAGGTATTTTTCCAAAAAGAATAACTGCGGTAAAGAGCAATAACGAACCAATAAACATCCTAGCAGCAGATACTACAAAATTAGATTCGCCCTTAATCATAGTCTTTTTTGCTATAGTATTTTCTACCGCCCAAAGAAAAGTAGCGAGTATAATTAATAAATCACCAAAGGACGGGTCAGGCCATTTATTAATATCGGCATCTATCTTATCATAATAAATGAAAATTGTTCCCAGAAACATTATTCCAAGAGCCATAAGTTGTTTTTGACCCATTTTTTCCCTTAGAAAGAAGAATGCAAGTACTGTAGTATAGAAGGGCAATGTCTTATGTAAAAAAGCGCCTCTTGCTGAAGTTGTTAATTCCAGTCCATTAAAGTATAATAAGAATGCTATGCCTCCGCCGATTAAACCAATCAAAATTAAGTACATCCATTTCTGATCTTTGAGTACAGAAACTGTTAATTTTTTCTTTTTCCAGGAAATCCCTAAGAAAACCAGTCCAAGTATCAGAGATCTAACTGCAGTAAATACCGTGGGATCCATGTTGATTACAATTAGTTTGTTCACAGGGATAGCAAAACCGCTGATAATAGCGGTGAAAATGGCTAATAGAGTTCCCTTAATTTCTTTGTTCATCACTCTTCAACTCCCATAATTTATTGAATTCTTCTTCTGAAATAATTTCACAAGCATGATAATAATGAACGGTCACATTCTTGTCCTTCAAATCTTTTTCTTTAAGAAAAACCAGACTAACTTCTCTATCACCTTTAGGGGTCTCGACTAATCCTTCTTTTCCTTTAACTTTTTTTACCTTACCAGGTAAGACCAAACAATAATCTTTTCTACCATGCTTCATTCTCTTATTTACAACACCATCATGATCATACCAGAAATATTCCCGAACAACTTCTTTGTCTACTGTAACTTCATCATCTTTTATCTTATTCAGTTTTTCAGCGGATTCATCAATAAAGTTCATTGCAACAGGGAATAAATTATACATTTCTTCATCAGGAACCTCTCTTTCTTTGACTAGGTCTTCACAATATTTTTCAAATTCTTCTTGTGTGAATTCTCCTCTCCTGACTCTTTCAACCATACAGGGCATAGCATAATTTAGGAAAAGTTTTTTGTTTTTTAGTTTATGTTTCCTTTTTTTCTTGGTTTTCTGTTGAGACATATTATAAGTTATTGGAGGAAATAAAATATAATAATTGAGGTAATAAATGGAATTCTTTAATATTTAGAAACGAAAATAACTTCCTATGTTAATTCCAAGTCAACGATCAAGAGATATAGAATATGCAATCAGAGATGTTGTGATTCCCGCAAAGGAGATAGAAAAAAAAGGGAAAAAGGTTTACTACTTTAACATCGGTGATCCTAACAAATTTGATTTTGATACACCAGATTTCCTGAAAAAAGAAATGATAAAAATAATGAAAGAAGGTAAATCCGGGTATTATGGTGATTCCCAGGGTGATGAGGAACTTAGAGAAGCGATAGCCAAGAGAGAAAACAAAAAAAACAAACTTGATCTCCGAATAGATGACATTGTAGTGACTCAAGGTATTAGTGAAGGGATTAATTTTTTACTTGGTACGTTAATAGAACCTGAAAAAGGAGATGAAATACTCATAGGAGGCCCATCTTATCCGATTTACATTCAACTATCGAGATTTTTTGGCGGAGTTCCTGTGACTTATAGATTAGACGAAGAAAATAAATGGGGATCAGATATAGAGGATTTGGAGAGTAAAATAACAGAGAGGACCAAGGCTATTGTGGTTATAAATCCCAACAATCCTACAGGTGCAGTTTTTAGTGAGAATTCATTAAAGAGGATAGTGAGAATTGCTGAAGAAAGAGAAATAGTTCTGATCACAGATGAGATATATGATCAATTAATCTTCAGCAGTAAGGATTCTCCTGGTTTAGCTTCGTTGACAAAAAATGTTTCAGTTATCGGATTAAATGGATTTTCAAAATCCTACCTTGTTCCTGGATGGAGAATGGGTTACATGTATTTCCATGACCCTAGGGGGATTTTAGTTGATTTCAAGCAATCCATACTTAAAGAGGCAAGACTTAGATTATCTCCTTCAACACCAATTATGAAGGCCTGTAAGGTGGCTTATTCTGGTCCTCAAAATCATATTAAGGAGACTAATAAAAAACTGAAGAGAAGAGCGGATTTTGCTTACAAAAGATTGAATGAAATAGATGGAATAACTACCCAAAAACCAGAAGGCGCATTTTACATTTTTCCAAAGGTTGATCTGGGTGATAGATGGAAAAATGATAAAGAATTCTGTTTGGATTTGATCAAAAATACAGGTGTAGTGTTTCCCTATGGTTCTGGTTTCGATGAAAAATATGGTAAAGATCATTTCCGATCGGTTATTTTACCTCCGATTGAAATGATGGAAGAAGCTTTTGGTAAAGTTGACGATTTTATGGAGAAATCATGATTTTATATGGGTTTTA
>WJKS01000015.1 GCA_014728985.1 Candidatus Aenigmatarchaeota archaeon | reverse complement strand
TATAAAGAAACTCAATTGGAAGGATATCCTTGAAATATTCCAGGAAATGATAAGAAAAAATTACCTTGATGTGAGAAGAATGTACAGGATAACAGGAAAAGCTAAATTAGCAATAGATTTTCATGATATCCCTTATTATGGAAAAGACGATGATTTATTCATCACAAGAGGAAAACCTAAGTCTGGAACAAATAAGTTTCTCAAGATAATCTCAATTGACATAGTTGAAAGAGGAAGAAGATTCACTTTATCCATAATTCCAATGAATACATTCAAATCAAAGAGAAAAGTGATAAAAGACCTTCTGAACCACATAAAAGGATTGGTAAGGATAGATTGTGTACTTATGGATAGAGGATTCCAGTCAATAGATGTTTACAAACTATTCAACAAAAGAAAGAAGAATTGGATAACACCAGTAAAGAAAACAGCGAAAATAATGAGTATAATGGATGAATGTGCTAAAAAGAATGTATGGAAGACCATCTACAGATTACAATGCAACAGGAACTACATTGATGTCAGATTACTGATTTATCCGACAGAGGATGGTGATTTGGTTGGGTTCTTCACAAACATGGATGTAGAACCAGACTGGGTAGCTAGAACATATCCACAAAGATGGGGAATAGAGACTGGTTACAGAGTCAAAAAAGAATTCCGTGCCAAGACTTGTTCAACCAGCTTTACGGTTAGATTGTTGTTCATACTGGTATCAGTGGTACTATACAATTTCTGGATATTACTGAATGTAGAAAATCATATTCTTGGAGAGAAGACAATAACAGTAAGAAAGGTAAGAATAACCTTCAGAAGGATATTAGAACAGGGCATTACTTGATTCTCTGATTAATTTCAGGAAATTTGTTTAATCCTGGGTAGGCTCTTGGATCAAAAATTGAATGATTTAATTGTCTTTCCATTGAGTCTGGTGTGATTGATTGCCATTTAGTAAGTAAAAATAGGTGAAATTATCAGAATTTTCGTCAATTAATCATCCACTTTCGGAAGTACTGTGAAGAAAGTAAGGAATTTAAATATAACATCAGAATAAAATTGAATATGAGATACCTTGTTCCAGAAGGTCATATGTACGAAAATACTGAGGTAGGTGATATAGTATGTCCTGGATATCCCGATGTCAGGGAAGTCTTTCCCCAAAGAGTGGTCCTTAGTTTGGAAGAAAATGATAGGGGGGGGTTTAAATGTGCCCTCGGTATGTGTGGAGATTATTTGGCTGAAGGGAGATTTGTCATGACGAACCAAGGGCGTGCCGTGGAAGTTAAAATAACAAGAAGAACACCAGATTATCAAGCTCGTCGTAGAGAAATATTTTTACTGTAGGAATCAATTAAAGGATAATATCTAAAAAATTACCTGAAACTCCTCATTCCTTTTTTTGTTATTGCGTAACTAGTAGTAGAAGTAGATATCTCTTTCAGAAATCCTTTCTGAACCATTGAAGTTGTCACTGATTTAATAACAGACATAGGAACATCTTTTTCACCATTAACAAAATTCATTATTTCCTTCCTTGTTGCAACTAAATGCACAGTCATCTCTTCCAAAATCTTTCTTTCAATTCCATCTTCCAATTAAGACACCACTAACTCCTGTTTTAATTTCATCATCTCTGTATTTCCCTTGAGTTTTTTGACCAGCGCCAACGCAAACTCCATTGCAGTACCTGGTCCCTGGGAAGTTATTATATTCTCGTCAATTACTACCCTATTGCCCCTTGGGTAAGATAATTCTTTTTCCATACCAGGATAAATAGTTGCGCGTTTTTCTTCCAATATACCGGCTTGTGCTAGAACTGCTGGAGCTGCACAAATTGCACCTATTGTTTTTCCTTTTGAATGGAATTCTTTCAGGGTCTCCATTAATTTACTTGCCCTGGCAAGAGTCTTGTAACCTGGCCCGCCAGGAAGAACAATTACATCATACTGTCTGGGATTAACTTCCATCAGTCTTTTGTCTGCCATGACTCTTACTCCATGCGCACCCTTGACAACAGATCGAACAACACCAACTGTTTCAACGTCCAAACCTGCTCTCCTTAGAACATCAACTACCGTCAAAGCCTCAATTTCTTCAAAACCATCTGTTAAAGGAACCATAACCTTCATAATATCTCCTCAATTAGTAATAACCTTTAAAGGTTAAATTTCTTAAGTATTTTTCCCGCAAACTCTTTAGCAGCCCCAGGGCCATCTGCGGTAATTATATTATCATCCTCTACTACATTCAATTCAGAATAAGTTGCTCCCCCGTCCTTTAACCATTTCAACGCAAAATTGGTGGGAAAGACTGTACAGATAACCCCTTTGAGAATACCTGCCTTTGCTAGAATTATTGGTGCTAAACATATAGCTGCTATAGGTTTTCCCTGATTTTCGAATTTTTTAATTATATTTGTGACTTCAGGATAATCTAACAATTTTGGTGTACCCGAACCTCCTATAATCACGAGTGCATCATAATTATTGGGATTCGTTAATCTCAATTCTTTTTCCGGGGTTATCTTCATTCCTCCCATACCTGTTATCTCTTCCTCTACTACACTTGTTAGCGTTACCTGAATTCCCGCTTGTTCCAATCTTTCCCTAGTTACCGAATACTCTGTGTCATTGAAGTTTCTTGGAGGAACTAACAAAAGAAGTCTAGTCATATAGTACATTTTAGGAATAAAAAAATAAAAAGGGGAGTTGGTTCACTAAAAAGTCGTGGGGGTACAATACGGAGGATTATCAGAATTCCCATTCTCATGTAATTCAATTATTCCTAAAATCCCTGAAACCCCTGTTCTGTTCAATCCAGATCCTATACCTAATTGCCTCCATGTAAATTGTCTTCCACCTACTTCTACACCAGCATAGCCACGAACTTGTACATGAGCTATTCGGCCCTCCATTCTATCTAAATCATGGTAGCGTCTACCCATACTATCACACCTCCATTTATTTTTAATTCAAAATAAATCTGTCAAAACTGAACCACCAATCCAAAACGAAAGTTAGATAGGTCATCTCAAAACAAGAGAATCATCCCAAATTAACAGAGAAAAATTACTAGGAAAAAGAAACTAAGCAAACCCATTAAGATATCACTGAGCTTACCTGTCAACATATCATAATTTAAAGAAGGACAATTATTTATTATTAACCTAATGAGTGATTTTATGTTAAAACAAGTGATTATAATAAGAAAGGATTTAGAAATGACTTCGGGAAAAAAGTGTGTGCAGGCCTGTCATGCGTGTATTGGATCATACGAAAAAACGCCTGAAGCAATCTTAAAATCCTGGAGAGGAGAAGGACAAAAAAAGGTAACTTTAGAAGTGGGTTCAAGGGAAGAATTGATAAGATTAAAAAATAAAGCAAAAAAATCTGAAATCCCATATTTTCTCGTAAAGGACGCAGGACTAACAGAATTAGAACCAGGAACAGTAACCGCCTTAGGGATAGGACCAGATAAGGAAGAAAAGATTGACAAGATAACCGGTAATGTACCATTACTTAAAGACTGACAACATTAATTATATTTGATTGGTCTTATGATACTGAATTTTAATAATATACTAGTCTGTCTAACAATGTTTTTCTCCTTATTTTCAACACTTTTTTTCCTTACAACCTTTATAGAGAATGATCATGAATGTGATAAAAAAACTAGAAATCAAAAATATCCTAAAATTTCAGTTATTATACCGGCTTATAATGAAGGTGAAAATATAATTAGAACAATTAAATCGGTCTTAAAGGCCAAATACCCCCGAAATAAATTGGAAATAATAGTTGTTGATGATGAATCTGAGGATGACACTTTTAAGCAGGCAAAGAAAGTGAAAAGTAAAGTATTGAAGGTTTTCTCAAAAAAACACGGAGGTAAGGCCGAGGCAGTTAATTATGGAATTAAAAAATCGAAAGGGGATTTAGTTATGATATTAGATGCTGACACTTTCCCAGATAAAAATTGTTTCGAAAATATAATCGGGTGTTTTAATGATCCAAAAGTGATGGCTGCATTGCCCCTCCAAAAAATTTGGAGACCAAAGAATCTTTTGGAAAAATGTCAGGCTATAGAATACATTATTACGGCCATTATTAAGAAGAGTTCCTCGTTCATGGGTTCAATGAATTGCGCCCCAGCAGGAGCTTTTGTAAGAAAAAAATTCCTGAAAAAATATGGACTTTTCGAAACAGATACATTAACAGAAGATTTCGAAATGGGGATGAGAATACAATCAAAACACTATCAAATAATTCAATCACTGAAAAGCAAAGTTTATACCGTTCCACCAAAAAACCTTAAGAGCCTGATAAGACAAAGAGTGAGATGGAGTTTCGGGGGATTAGAAAATATTTTCAAGTATAAGCATATGCTAAGCCCTGATTATGGGGATCTAGGTGTTTTCTTTCTCCCAGTCACTTTATTCAGCATAAGTTTCGTATCTTTTCTTTTTTTGTATTTCTCAATAAGACTTGTTTTTGACTTAATTCACAATATCTACCTGAGCTCTTTAATTAACTTTGATATATTTCCTCTACTGAATTTCAATATAGAATTAAGTTTGAGTCATCTCTTAACCGATGAAAAAACGCTTTTAATAATGTTTTCATTTCTAACAGCACTTCTCCTTTACGAGATTGCAAGAAGAAACGTCAATGAGAAATTTAGGTTAGGATATGTTTTTTACCTCTTGATATACGGATGGGCAATGGGGATATCACAAGTTATAGCATTAGTCCACTTTATTACTAGAAAAAAGCCTGGTTGGTAAAACAATTAAATCTCTTTATCTAAATTATTAGCTATGAGAAAAATTAGTTGGAATAAGTATTTTTCGGTTTTTCTGCTAACCTTATTCATCTTTATAATAGGTTTTCTTATAGCACAAAGAATATCATCTAGAACATCGATTCAGGTGACAGAAACCCAAAAAGAACTTAGAAACTATATACTATCCCTAAATCTCCAATCGGAAATTGCATCAGAATATATCTGTAAAGTAAATGTATTTCAATTAACCAAAGAAAAGTCGGAATTGGGTAAAAGGATAGATGTCTTGGAAAAGAATCTAGGAAAGGATCATAAAATTGTTGAGGATTTGAAACAGGATTATTCCTTGTTATCATTAAGACAGTGGTTGTTAGTAAAAAAAGTTAAAGAAGAGTGCGATAGGAGTATTAACATAATTATCTTCTTCTATTCAAACAAGTTAAATAGCTCTGAAAGTGAATCACAGGGTTATGTATTGGATTATATATACGAAAAATACCCGGATGATGTTGTAATATATGCTTTTGATATAGACGAAGAAAACCCTGCACTTAAAACATTAAAAGACATTTATGAAGTAAAGACGTCGCCTTCGGTGATTTTTAATGACAAATTACTCACAGGCTTCCAATCAAAAGAAAAGCTTTCTTCATTAATTGACTAAATCTTCCACATTAGTGACATTCATTATACTCAATATCGCCTTCATTGTGGCAAGATCAAATTCCTTGTCAGTCCTACCGTAAACCCAAATCCTGTTACCGCCCGCACTCACTCTGGTCTCATCTGAAAATTCTGGGGGAACTAATATTATTTTCAAGACACTATCTTCACGAGTAATATTCTCATAATTTTCAATTTCCTCGGCATTGAAACTCTTTCTTGGTCTTACCATTCCCCTTGTTATATCATCATATCTAAACAACTTGTAAGTCAATTCGATTGTCTCAAGCTCATAAAGAGCATTTGTTTCGGGAGTACCTGCTTTGAATAATATTGTTATATTTCTTACTCTGTAGTTTGTAAATAACTCATGGAGTAATTCCTCTTTTGGAAATAAATCTACCTTTAGTGCTCTCCTAACATCTCTTCTAAAAGTAAAGGGTACATCATTGATGTAAACCGATTTAACTGGTTTTAGATAATTTTTATACAGTTGGGAAAACCCCAGAATTAGAACAATAATTCCAATAATACCTAATATGAGAAATATAGTCCTTTTTCTTATCTGAAGTTCCATGTTATCAATAACTCATTATTGTGAAATTAGCTAATATTTGTAACCCAATAAGTAGAATCTTAGAAAAATAAAAAAGAAAAAAAAGAAATCCTTTAGCGTTCTTAAGCTGCTGTAATTCCAGAAGCTGAAACGCTTGTAACTTTGACTGCTACATTGCCGTCTAATTGGCTGTTAAATGAGCCAAATTGTTGTAATACTGAAGCAGCATTTCTTGTGTCACCGGCTGCCCATCCAGCTACGACTACTGCATATTTTCCTGATTCTAGGCCACTATCGTATAATGCGATGTAACCTTCTCCCTCAGAGAATGGCAACAATCCTGAACCTCCATAAGTTGGATAATCAAGACCCATTGCCTGGGCGGTTAGTCTATTTACAGCTGGACCACCTACTAAAACTAGGTTTTTACCAACTGGTAGAGATACTTCAGTATCTAATTTAGCAACTGCGTTTGTTACTGGTACAACTTTCTTAACTGTTCCACTTGTTGATGATGTTACTGTTGTTGATGGACCTTTTACAACGATTTTAGCAAATACTTGCTCTTGTGGTACTCTTAGTACGACTTCATCACTTGCTCCGTGTGATTTTGGATCCTCGATTACTATACCGTAAATCGATCTGTGATTTTCGTCTTTTGTACCAATGTTCTTCCATACACAACCACTGCCAGCACCGTTACACCATTGTAACTCGTTTGCTTCCTCACTGCTTGGTGTAGCACCAAGTCCGTCGAAAGCACCACTACTTGCGTGGCTTAGTTGGACTCTTAAATCGTCATAATTGTCTGCTAAGTCTGTTGTTGTCTTTCCTAAGATATCAAAGGTCAAATTCAAAGCATCGGCTCCTCCAGATGCGTCACCTGCAAGGTCTAACGCCATATTTGTTCCCTTTGTGTCTCCGTACTCGATCTCAGCAAAGTTAACGCCACCACTAGCTGTAGTGTTGACATAACCTGCGTAAGCCTTAGCTCCTTCACTGTTTCTGTAATATACATTGACCCAATCTGCATCAGTTGTATTGACTTCTAACCAGACTTGTGTTGTTCTGGTATCGGCACTCAAACCACTCAAGGCACTCTTTAATTTGAGTCCTTCCTCCTCTGAAGTGTGGAGGTACATGGTATTTTGCGCTGTCTTACCACCTACTGCATTACTTAGGTCTACAGAATCTGCGTATTCAAGTGTCAATGTCATATAGGCGTCTTCTGATACACTTAGACTATCGAAGCAAACTTCTGCATAGTCGTTTGGGAACTTATAACATCCACCAGCCGTAATTGGGTTATCTGTGTCATCATTTACTGTGAAAACACCTTTAACACCAATGTATGGACCTGCAGAAGGTCCTGAACTACCAACTGTGGTTGCTGAGTTACCGGTTAAACCGGCAACAACCCATTCCCAACAATCTGTATCCTCTGGATTATTATTACAGATATTATCGTCTTTTAGATACTTGTCTCCATCTGTATAACTTTCAGATGCCTGTTTACCCATAATTATTGTTGCTCCTCTTTCAGCGAGTGCATCAGCATAGAAATAATCATCGATTGTTATTTCAATGCCTTCATGGGTCTCAGTTCCACTGACTGTGTACAATGTACCGTCAATGTTTAATCTGACTGATCCAGTACTACCTACATTTTCTAATGTTACTGTTTTTCCTTCTACTTCTACACTATCACCTACGTTCATGGAGTATGTATCTCCCACATAAGCTGTGAATGTAGTCGCTGAGGAAACACTTGTAATTTTTATTGCCTTGCCTAGAAATTCCATTCTAAGTGGTTGAGATGATGTGGCTGTACTTACGTTAATTGCCTCATCAAATACCCAATAATAGGCTATAGATCCACTTGATGTTTCTAGATATACTCCTTCACCATAATCATCGTCTGAACTCGTTAAACTTGAGTGGACAGATGGTTGGCTACTGGAGAATACAAGTACTTCTCTGTAATTGTATGAGTCACTCTGGAAAGTCACTTCACTATCCAAAAGACCTGCAAGGTCTTCGTCGTCCATGACTTGGTCCATGTAGTTTGTCGCAGACATTCCTTTATTAATAGGAATATCTTCCGACTCTCCTCCTGTTACTGTTACTGAATCTCCTCCTGTACCTACTTCTTCGTAGGATTCACCTGCTAATCTTGCTGCTAAATCAACGGCACCTACAACGTCAGCCGGAGCTGCGGCAGAGCCAACAACTACATATGCATCTAGATTGTTGTCTTCGAATAGGAAACTTGGATAGTCTCCTAAATCTAATGCCATAACTACTGGCGACATTGCCAAAAGTGCAGTCAAAATTGCTGATAGCAATTTTTTTACGTTCATTTATTTTCACCAAATATTCCGCTTGCGCGGAAAGCGCGGACTTGCGTCCACTTTTACTAACTAATTACTTTCGGGAGGTATTTAAACCTTTCGTGAAACTGTTTCACGCTTTTTTTTACATAATTAAAAACATAGTCTAAATTTGAAAATAGGCTCTTAGAAATTACATAATTGTTCCATTAAACTTTTTATGTCTTATTTTCATCTAAAAAGGTTTTTAAAGACTTTTTGATTTTTGAAGGAAAATTTAACATTTTTTAAGTATCTTCCTCAATGAATTTTTTCTTCACCGTTATCTTGTTCCTCCTACCAAATCTTTCTTTTGAAATAACTCCACGTGCCTCCAGACTCTGAAGTATTCGGCTAACTTTTGCTTTAGAAAATCCGGTTGCCTTTACAATTTTTTTCTGATTAACTTCTTCGCCGCCCCGCTCCTGAATAACCTTAACAACAATCCTCTCGGGTTCATTCAAAACAGATAAAACTACCCCTGATCTCTTAGATATTTTATCATATATTAGGAATATACCAACAACCAATATCAGTAAAAATAATATTATCCATCTCACGTCTATCAACTGAACAAAATTTGTGGGATTGATATTTTCATAATAAATCCTTAATGGTATTATATCTCCTTTAAACTGATCTCTGAAATACCATTTAAGAGTAATTCTTCTACCATCACTACCTATATCTGCTCCAGAAGGAGAAAGTGGTAATAATTTATTGTCAACTAAAACCATTAACTCAGGAAGTTTTGTAATTATATTAACTCTATCGGTATCCTGAAGCATCGGAATATCAAAACTAAAAGAGGTTTTATTATCTTTTCTTTCTATCATCCCATGGGTCTCAAAACTAGCTTTCACGAAAACCTTACCAACAATAAAAGGAGACGGAGGTTCACAAACCAATATATTGTTAATATTACTCTCAACATGACATTTACCGCCTTCGACTTCGAGATCATTTATCTCATAAGGCATTGAGAAATAAACTTCATCAGAAGTATGTGGAAAATTAAAATCTAATTCCATATTGACCTTATCATTAGTTTGAATGTCAATGGTAACGTTTAGTTCGTGAACAAAAGCCATCGATAAAACAGGCGTAAGTAACAGAATTAATAATGTTAGTAAAATGAAACGTTTCATAATCAATAATTTAGGATTTATTCTAATATAATTATTCTATAACTACATCTATCTTGAAACCACATTTAGGACATCTGTCCCCAATTAAGTTCAATTTCTTAACGGTAGAAGCAGTTCTTTCAACTACAAGTTCACCACAGTTGTAACAATAAGTATTATTATTTCTCCCAAAACCTAACTGACCATCAATATAGATATATCTCAATCCTATTTCCCTTGCATCTGATGCAAAGTCCTCTAATTTATCCAAGGATGTAGGGAGGGTATCCTGCATTTTATAAGACGGTATAAATCCCCTGAGATGATAAGGTATACTGGAATCAAGATTGTTTATTATCCAATACAGGAATTCTCTATTCAGTTCTTTACTACCACCGATTTCAGGAACAATTAAATTTGAAACTTCTATAAAAACCCTATGTTTTCTGAAGTTTTTTAAAGCATCAAATATAGGAACTACGTCTTCAATGCCCATATATTTTTTATAAAATTCAGGGTCCCCAGAGGCTTTTATATCGACTGAAACTGCGTCCAAATATTTTCCGATTTTTTTGATTGCATCAGAAGTCATATAGCCATTTGTGACGAAAACAGTCTTTATATTATATCTCTTAGCGAGCCTAGCAACCTTAAAAGCAAATTCAAAATTAACCGTGGGTTCTGTGTAAGTGAAAACAATCAATTTTATTCTTTTCTCATTGAGATATTTTATTATATCTTCAGGTGTTTTTTTCTTAACTTTAGCACCAACCTTTTGACTCATATCAGCATTTATACAGAATTGACATCTCATATTACAACCAAAAGATGCTAAGAAGAGAGACTCGGAACCAGGATAAAAATGAAACATGGGTGCTTTTTCAATAGGTTGTTCATCCATCTGAATTATTTTCCCAAAATTTTTGGAATAAAGTCTACCTTTTTCATTTACTCGAACGCCACAGAGACCCGCTTTACCCGAAGGAATTAGACATCTCCAAGCGCAGAGTTCACATCTAGCTTTTCCAGATTCACTATTCCATAATAAGGCTTCTTCCATTTAATCTTCCATATATATAGTATTACAAACTAATAAAATAGTGCTATAAGCCCTGGTAGCTCAATGGTAGAGCAATGCTCTCGTAAAGCATAGGTTGTGGGTTCAAGTCCCATCCAGGGCTTCAAAACTATATAAAACATCACCAAAAGATTTATAAGTAATCATAACTAATAATGAAGGGTATTATCCTATTAACAAATTTTTCTGATAGGTGCTTGAATATGGCAAAGAAAAAGAAGAGTGAAATAACGTTAATGAGGAAGAAAGCAGTTAACTCTGGTAGAGTCGTAGTTACTGAGAGGACTATTGATCCAAAAATCAAAATGCAACTTCTTAAAAACTATGGTCTTGTTGTTAAACAAAACCCAAACTAGAATTCTGCTTCTTTTACTCTAATTCTACATTTAATTAGTTCTATTTCTAAAAAAACTCAAAAATATAAGAATGTTATTAGTAAAATAGGTTAAGGTGGTTATTTGAAATTAGTATATGAGATAGAAAAGTCAGACTTTCAGAAGGTTAAAGATGTCCTTTTTAATGATGATCTAGTAGGGAGATCTAGTATAAAATTCAAAGACGGAGAAACAATTGGATTTGAAGATAAATACTATGTTTATATTTCAGGGACAGAAGAAAACTGTGAAAAATCAGAAGATTTAATGAAAGATTTAGGAGAAAAAGTAGATAAAGAAACAAAAGAAAAAGTATTAAAGAAAATCGAGGAAGAGGAAGATCAAGCAATGCAGGGATTCGGGGGCATTTTTGGATAAGATTTAAGCGCCAGTAGTCTAGTCTGGTTAGGACACGAGCTTGCCAAGCTTGCAGCATGGGTTCAAATCCCGTCTGGCGCATTTACTTCTAACTTTTTAAACTCCTAAAACAAACTTTTATTATCATAAATAACAAATAATCATCTGAGGATTACCATGGGCTTATTCAAAAAGAAAAAACCTGAAGAGAGACCTAAGACGGATATACATGAGATTAAAAAAGCTGTGGGTGAAGAAGAAACTTTTCCTAAAACTGTCGCTATGAAAGAAGTTGAGGAAGAAATAGTACCTAAAAAAAGTCCTAAAAGAAGACCAGAAGAAGTTAAGAAGAAAGACAGGTTCGCTCCTTTATTCGTGAAAATCGACAGATATAATTCTGTTCTTAACCTACTTAATGACCTTAAGGCCACAACAATGATGGTAAAGAATGCTATGGTAGTCCAAAAAGAAATTGAGGTTTTAGCTGAAGAAAATAGGAAATTGATTGAAGATGGTGTTAAAAAGATTGATAATAAGCTCCTCAGTTTGGACGCAGAATTCATCAGACCCAAAGGTTTCAGGGAAGAATTGGAATCAGCCATAGGAAAACCTGAATTAGATAGTGTGGTAGATGACCTAAAAACTCAGGTCGAAAATCTCAAATTAGAATTAAATGATATCAGTTAAAAATATCTATGTTTCTGTGTATTATTGTAGTTAAGCAGGGGTAGCGAAGTGGTCAAACGCGATAGAATCATTGAGCGCTGATTTAATGATGTCGAAGCTCAAGATTATGACCATAGGATACCTATTCCCTTAGTGGGTTCGTCGGTTCGAATCCGATCCCCTGCATTTACCAAAAACCTCACTATTTAAACTTAAGGTATAATTATTCCATTATGATAACAAATCTCCAAGCAAGATACAAAGGATATACTCAATTCCAAAAATTAGTCACTAGTAATACAATACTTCCTGGAATGAGTATCGGAGTCAGAGATCCAGTAAGGCCGGTTTTCTAATGTTCTCCGGGAAGGAGATGAAATTAAATTAAGGAACGTTGGTTGTACTTTACTGCCCAATGAGGCTATAGGAGACAGGGAATTCTTTGTATATGGGCAATCTTATGATTAAAAAGAATATAATCATTCATACTTATGTCTCTTCCCAAGTACTTTTTCAATAAACTTCCTTATCTCTTCTATAACCCTCTCACTTCTTCTTTTTACAATTAATCTTCTATTTGATAAAAAGGAAATCGGGTATTTCAAACCCTCAGAAACATCTGACATTACACTTATCAGTAACTTTCTCTCCCCTCTACCGTCCACCCATTTTACTTCTTTTATTTTAGGTAACATTATCTGTGAGACTATAACTCTCCCCAAAGCTGAAAATATCAAAACTAGGATAAAACTAGACCAAAAAGGGGTGCTAAAACTCATTAAAAGACTCCCCAGGGATGCTCCCAAAAATATTGCCAAACCGTTCAACACGTTCAAATAAGAAACACATCTAACCCTTTTGGATGGAGAAACAACATCAAAAATAAAATTAAAAGTTGAAATATTGAAACCAGACCAGAGAAAACCAGATAAAATTTGGACAGAAATCAAATAAATAACATTGGTTGACAAGGCCCATAAAGCTGGGAGAAGGAATAAAATTGATCCTGTCAGGGCCATAATTTTTCTATTTCCAAAAAAATCAGAATACTTCCCCCATATACCAATAAAAATAAAACTTGTTATTTTTGAAACACTTAGAATTGCGGTATAAGTGAAATAATTCAATCCCATATCCTTCAACATATAGACAGAAAAGTATGGCGCAGCTATATTAACCGAAAATGTCATCAAGGTAAAGAATATCACAAATTTACCGAAATTGGTTTTTGGCATTCTCTTAACAAACTCAAAAAAAGTAAACTTATTCTCATCGTATACATGGAAGGCGGGCTCTTTCATCTTCCTGAGATAATTCCAGGAGATAAATTTTGAAACAAAGGCTATAGTAAAAATAATACCAAAACCTAAAAGTGGACGGAATTTAGACGAAATAAAAAGAATCATGCCTGCGATAGTAAGTGAAACAAACAAAGAAATACCACTATAGGTTCTTCTTTTACCAAAGAACTTTCCCTTGGATTTAACCGGAACTAAATCCCCAACCCAACTTGTCCAAGCGGGGATAACAATAGTTGCGGATATCCAATAAACGGTAACAAGTAATATCAAATTCCAGATCACTTGATAGCTTGAAAACATTAGTAATCCTATTGGAAACCAAAGTAGTGTCTGAATTAAAGTAAATATCAATACCATTTTTTTTCTGCTACCTATCTTTTCTGTGATTTTCGTTGAAAAAAGCTGTGAGAAGGAACCAAGTAACTGTGGTATAGAGGTTAACAAACCTACTTGAACATCATTTGCTCCCAAAGCGATAGCATAAGGACTAAGATAATTCTCGCCCATTCCCATCATAGC
This sequence comes from Candidatus Aenigmatarchaeota archaeon, assembly GCA_014728985.1. Lineage (GTDB taxonomy): Archaea > Aenigmatarchaeota > Aenigmatarchaeia > CG10238-14 > CG10238-14 > CG10238-14. Next base: position 20,710 of record WJKS01000015.1, on the reverse strand, counting down.
TGAATGGGCCACCCCATCTTTAACAGCATAATCCAAATCTTTTTTCAAGTTCTTAACCATAGTATCACAACAGCACTGGAGAAAATATTAAATTGATTAATAATAAATTCCCCTAGCAACTTTAATTCCGTCCAAGGACTTCATTTTTCCCATTATTCAAAGCAGTATCTTTAGTCAGAAGACATTGGATACAGGGTATTGATTAGTTATAATGGAATTTATATTTTTCGTAATTAATTGCTTCCGAGAACATTGTTTATAAATTTCAAGAAAAACAATATTTCTACCATGGAATTGTTTTGCCCAAATTGCAAAAGTAAAACTGATGAACTAATTGAATGTAACAATTGTGAAACTATTGGTTGTCCTAAATGTATCCGAAAAAAATATGGTAAATGGGTGTGTCATAAATGTCCAGAGACTAAATATGAAAAACCGAAATATTATTACCCCGAACCTGAAATACAAGAAAAAAAGGAAGAGGATGTTATTAGCGGATTCTCCGCCATGTTTGGTTAAATTTTCAGAAACCTCACTTCCAATAAATAGCCGCTTTTGGACATTTTAAACTTGTTCTAAATTACCATTCCTCGTCTAATTCTGGGTTTTCGTCCCAATCATCAACTTCAAAATCCCAATCATCGTCTGACATAGTTATCAAGGAATTTTAGATCAAAAAACTATTTAAAACTTATCTAGAGCATCCTCAAGTAGTGAAGAGACATTATAAAAGTATGTAGATTATGATAAAAAGGCTGCAGCATACAAAAAAATCCTAGTCTTCTGACCTATCATTTCCTCAAAGCTCATGAATAAAGCCCCCTGACTGACTTCATTCAAAAATAAGATAAGTAAAACTATAACCGATATCCAAGATTCCTGATATATTAGAAAACCAAGTAATATACCAAATATTATACCTATCATAACTCGTCAACTGGCTTGTTTTACAAACCCGTTGAGATTAGAAACAATTCTGAATCCGCAATAGAAACATTCGCCGTTTCTTGATTTTAATTCTTCCCTATCATTCGGTTTTTCACAGTTAGGGCATTTAATGTTTTTCCAAACTGACATATAACCTATTCTTTGTTTTCTGTATTTTTGTTAATTTGGGTTTTCCCGGACATATTTGGTGAGTATTCCTCAATGAAAATTACTTTATCTAATTCGTCAATCCACTTGACTATTGTCTCTGCTATTTTTTCCTTCAATTTCTTAGGTAAATCACTTTCTGGATCCAATTTTATTTCGGACTTATTTTTACTTACATTAATCTTCTCATTACCAGTAGGTCGATAGAAAAATTGGAGAATTGATCTAACTTTTTCTGATATATCCTTGATTTTTTCTTTAACTTCAAGATCGTATTCAAGCTCTTTACCAGCCAAAGGATGATTAAAATCAACTTTAACTCTTCCTCCAGATACAGAAAGAACTCTCCCTTGTAGATTTTTTATTCTGACCGGCATACCCTGATAGGGGGCCATATTCTGTTTTGAGAATTCCGACTCTGGTATTAATTTGATCATCTTTTCACTCCTTTGACCAAAGGCGTCTTCAGGCTGAACAATCAGATGCTTTTTTTCTCCGACTTTCATATCCTTTAAAGCGTCTTCTAGACCCTTTATAAGAAACTTAGAACCAATGATAACAGGCATAGGCCCGTACCTTACTTGAGGATTATAAATTTCCTCCTTTTTAGCTACTTCTTCATCTGTAAGATCAAAAATCTGACCAGATTCTTTTATTCTCGCTATATAATCAATCCGTATAAAGTCTCCTTCTTTCATTTTTAACAACCAATATCTAATAATATGGGATGGATAGAATTAAAAGTCTTTGGAAATTTCTATTTTAGAGAATTGTTACTACCATCAGGTATCGATAAGTATTTAAGTTTTAACTCGAACATGTTAAAGCAAGGTGATGCAATGCTCTTTGGAGAAGAAAAGGATTGGAAAGAGTATCTTTGCGGAAATGCCCAAGTAGAATTAGCAGAATTAATAGAAAGAGCAAAGCAACATAAATGTGCATATATGCAAGCTGACGATGTTAAAGTTGCTCAGGTTTGGTGTGCATTAACAGAAGTTTCAAGACAAATGAAAGAACTTTCAGAAAGAGTCGAGAAAACTGAGGTTGCTTTGAAGGGACTTGCAGAATTAGGAGAAGTTGCAAAGAGAGAGAATCTAAGAGAAAGACTCGGAGATCTACTTAAGGCAAAAAGTAAAGACGAAAAGGAAAAGGTCGAAAGAATAGTAGATGTATTAATGGAATTTTAGTTTTTGTTTTTTTAAAACATGCTGACTTAATGGATGAAGCGTGAAAGAATTTTTCTAAATAAAGGATGTTTCAATATAGATAATTCTATATCAATTAAAAGAAAAAAGAAAGGGGTTGAAAACCAAACTTTTAGCGAAAGCTGGGAGACGCAAATTAATCAGATTTCCTCTGTGGGGTTTATCTCCGCTTTGCTTTTGGTTAATAATATTATTGGATTGTGGGTATAAATATACTACCTTCATCCTACTTTATCCGACAATAGGTATGAATTTAAGTATCTGAAATAGTATTATTTGGGTTATGAAACGGAAGATCTCTATAACTATGAATGAAAAAACTATCAAAGAAGTTGACTCAATGGTTAATGGTATATCAATAAGGAACAGATCTCAGGCAATTGAATTCCTGGTAAACAAGTCCCTAGGTGAAAATAAGGTCGCAGTTATACTTGCGGGGGGGAATGAAAAAAATATCAAGATAGGCGATCAATACAAACCTACCCTTAAAATAGGAGATACAACTGTAATAGAATCCGGTATTAAAAAATTAAGAGAGAATGGATTCAAGGATATTTACATAATAGCGAGAAGAAATGTTCTAACTAAGATATTCAAGGTTATTGGTAACGGTGAAAGTTATGGCGTTAACGTTGAGTTTATAGAAGAAAAGAAAACCAGTGGTTCAGCTGAATCTCTGAGATTACTAAAAGGTAAGGTGAAAAAAACTTTTCTGGTGGTTTACTGTGACATCATATTTAATGAGATAAACCTCAAGGCTCTTTGGAGAGAACATGTAAGACAAAAATCGATCACAACTTTATTAATTTCCAGTTCAACGATAGCCAGAGAAGAGGTCGGGACAGTTAAAATGGAGGGCGGTAGAATAGTTGAGTTTGTAGAAAAACCGAAAGAACCTGAATCTTATGTATTTTTCTCAGGTGTATTTGTTAGTGATCCAGAAATACTTGAATATGGGGGATCAAGTTTGGAAAAAGACGTTTTTTCACAGTTGGTAGAAAGAGGACTTATTTCGGGTCATCTCAGCAGTAAAAAATATCTACATTTGGACGGTGAAGAGGACATTAGAAAAATTAAGACCTATTTAGGAAAACAGTGAATTCGTCGGGTTCCTCTTCTTTTTTACATAATTTACACGGTGTTTTTCTAGTCTCCAAGCAAACATGACAAACCTTAGATCCACAATAAGTACATATAAAGAGAGTGTAACTGATTTTTCTACAACTTTTACAGATTCCCGGGACAGGCATAAATAATTATTAGGAAATGGCTTAATTATTCTTTTTCATTTAACTAGGTGACTGGGCATTTAATACATCATAAAGTCCCTAAGTATCAAGGAGCTCATACTATTTAACTGATCAGTAAGATCGACCATATTTGTTAAATGTTCTGGAGATTTAACTCCCTGGATATTTGTACTGAAAATGTAGTTAAATCTCTTTAGATACAATTCTGTTGCCTCTTTGATGTCGTTTTTCTTAAGTACTTTTTTTGTTTTTTTGAAATAACTTAACCATTTTTTAAGAAATCCTCCCAATTTTTTGTTCAGTTTCTCATCTCTTTCAAAGGCCTTATAATGGTATTTTTTCATACCTTCGGTCATCTCCATATTTATCAGATAACTTATGCCAACAAGTATTGTCCCTATCATATCCAAATAACGTATTATTCTTGAGATAATCAATATTTCTTTGGTTGTTTTTTTGAGCTTACCAAGATAGATCGAATCCCTTAAGGCCATATTACAACATCTATAGGCTAGATTATGGTTTCTTGTTGTAACTGAATCTCTATCCAAAATCTTGTCTTTAGGTGATTTTCCCTGATTTATATGGGATATTATATCATTGGTCATCGCAATTACAAAAGAAAACATTTGATTAACAACTTTATCCAAATCAACATCTTCTGGTTTAAGTAGATCTGTCAGAATTATCTCATCTTTTTTCTGCTCTGTTACTTCCAGCCCGACTATCCTTCTATGTATAACCTGGATAAAATCCATCTGTTCATCTGTTAAATTACCTACAAGGATTATTTTCTTGTAAGCTTCTAGGTATTTTCTAAGAATTTTATAATATATCTTGTCTCCTGTATCTTCCTTTAATATTGGTATCTTAATTTCCTTTTGCCTTTTTTATAAATCACCAGGTATTATTCTTAAAGATCCATCACTCATTTCTTTAACTGTTAATTCTCTTTTTTCTGGGATATCAAATCTCCTAGACCAGGACATTGGTAGAGACACGACATAAGTGGAAGCAAACTTTATTGCTTTTCTTTTTATATAAAATCACCTTTATTATATATTTTATATCAATTATATATAAATTTGGATACTACTTCTTAGTAACTAGAGGTGAGGTAAATGATAGATAGAATAAGAGGGTATGGGGAAAGAGTAGTTGAAGGTATAAGAAGGATCAGGGACAGAGCCGCGGGGTTCCAGGAGGAAATGTATGGAATTCCAGATAGGAGAAAACTTACAGTAAGTGCGGTTCTGGATGGAATTGGATTAATAGAAATGGGACCATTTGATCCTTTATACGGAGCTGCACAGGGTGCATGGATATGGCTTGCATACAATGATTTACCAGGAGCAATCGGGTCATTTACAGAGGAATCGCTACCATATACAGATATTTTCCCAAGTTGTACAGCCGCTCACATTAGACATGGGAGAAGACAGAATGAGGATCAAGAGGTTTAGGACAAAATACTATTTAAATCCTAACCAACAACACTAAATCATGGTAGAGCCAATCAAAAAACTACTTAACGAAAAATTAAAATTACCAAAAAATGAACGATCCTTACTCCCATCTAGTTACCATAAGATAGGAGATATAGTAATAATCAACATAAAAAAACCTCTTTGGAAATATGACAAAAAAATAGGTAAAGTAATACTAGAAAATATACCTAATACCAGAACAGTATGTAAGAGAACAGATTTTATAACAGGAAAGCTTAGAGAACCTAATGTCAAGGTAATAGCCGGTAAAAAAAACACGGAAACTATTCATAAAGAACATGGAATTGAATATAAACTAGATGTAGCGAAAGTAATGTTCTCAAAAGGTAATCTAACAGAAAGAAAGAGACTAATCGATCAGGTTTCAGAAGGTGAAACTATTGTTGATATGTTCGCGGGTATAGGTTATTTTTCATTAGGGATTGCAAAATTCTCAGAAGTAAAGAAAATTTATTCAATAGAACTTAACCCAGAATCCTATCATTATCTATGGGAGAATATTAAGCTGAACCAAGTCACTGATAAAATTGTCCCTATGTTCGGAGACTGTAGGAAAGAATGCGAAAGTTTGAGTGAGATGGGGAGAATAGCCGACAGAATATTAATGGGTCTATTACCAACACCTAAGGATTACCTTGATTCTGCAATGAAAATAATTAAGAATGGAGGGGTTATTCACTATCATTCTACCCTAGGAAAGGAAGAGGACTACAAGAAATTAATGATGGAAATAAGTAATGTAACTCTCAAATATGGGATGAAGGTGGAATTAATAAATTTTAAAGAAGTCAAATCTTATGCTCCGAATGTTAATCACGTTGTTCTTGATGTTAAAATTAATCATTGATCCTCTAACCACTTCATAGTCTTAGGTATCTCTTCGGCGAGGTCAAAAGCATTATAATAATGAGAAACTCTCTTTTCCAATTTATCACCGGCCAGACCATTGATAAAAGTTCCAAGACACGCAGCTGTAAATAGTTCATTTTTGCAGGCAAGAGCAGAAATTAATCCGGCTAAAATGTCCCCAGTACCACCTTTGGTCATACCTTCATTACCGGTCTTATTTTCCCTACAATCTTTTGGTGAACATATGATATCCCTTTTACCTTTTAGTACAATTACACACCCATATTTCTTAGACATTTTTCTAACATTATCCTCTGTAGATTTCACCTTAAACAATTTCTCAAATTCTCTTTTATGTGGAGTAACAATACAATTTTTATTCAATAGTTCTGGTTTAATTATTTTCAAGGAATCAGCATCAAGTACTAACTTCCTGTAGGGATATTTAACCAATAATTTTTTAGTTAATCTTCTAGACCTCCAACCTGTTCCCATACCAGGTCCAATAAGAACGCAATCCACTTTCTTCATGTAGTTTTTTATTTTCCTTCTGGGTATCGCTATAAAATCGGTTAAATCTACCTTCATCATCTTAACCAATTCATTGTTAATAGGAACGGAAGAAAAATAGACCAGATCAACTATTCTTGAAGCAATTTTCAAGGGAAGTATTGATGCACCATGATACATCTCTGAACCGGCTATTATCATTAATCTTCCATTTTGCCCTTTATGAGAATCTTTACGAGGTTTATGTATTTTCTTGAAATCTTTGATTGAGACTTTATTCATAGAATTAAATTTAGATTTATTGTAGGTTAAAATTTATGGTAGGAATTCTTTCTTATCCAATTTCTCTGGTAAATAAGTATCAGTAAGGAATTTCAGGCCTCTTGAAGACAATGCCTCGATCTCTGCTTTAATCCTCTTATCTATCATCAATTTTAGCTCTCTTCTCCACTCCTTTTCCTGGAACCATGGGTAATCTAACATTTCTTTCGCCCTTTTAATGTCTCTATCATTTGCCCGGATAATCGATTTTTCAAGTTTATATTCCATTATATCTGTTATTGTCAATCCAATGAATTTAGCTGAAGGAGTTGCTAATTTATCTGAAGCATGGGCCAACGCCATTGAACCCGATTTTATAACTGAATAAATATACCATCCATAAGAATCAGAATCTGTTAACACGTAAATTGGTATTTTATGTTCTTCGGCAAGTCTTCTGATTAATCTCCTTGTCCCTCTTGCAGGCTGTCCTCCGGTCCCCATTAAAATACAATTATAATCTCTCCAGAACTTATCCTCATGTAACCTTTCAAATCCGGCATTTTTCTCAATTACCAAAGCAAAGTCTGCATCAACATCAACAAACTCGATATCTTCCACAACTGAAGGAATTGACCAACCCCCTGAACCTAATTTTGACCAATCAATAACATCTCCCCTATCTCTGACTTTTACATTACCAACTACAACACCCTTTCGGTCAGCAAGTAAATGTAACTGTTCTCTTAGGAGGTTTAAAGCTGTCTCAATGTCTACAATCAATGGATCTGATTCTGACTGTTCCTCAAACGTGTTTTCTTTAGAATCTCCTATACTATGTTTTAAATTATAGTACATATCTCTGATTGATGCATGAATATTCTCATCAACTATATCTTTACAAAAAGAAGCGATAAGTAATGTTTGCATAAATTTTCTGGCGTGCCCAACATTGAAGAAGTATCTGTTTGATTTTTTATTTCCCAAGGTAAGTACTCCCTTATCCTCGCTCCATTCAACGTTACTCAACGAACGAACCGGGATTTTCATCTTTGGTTTTTTCTCTTCCTTGATCTGTTCTACAATACCCTCCGCAAATTCGAATATTTTTTTGGAAGTATTTTCTCCTCGTTTCTTAACCACTTATCTTCACCCCAGTAACTTCTTTAGCCTTTTTTTGTAATTTAGCCTTAATAAGTTGTTTGTCCTCATTTGTTATTTTATTCAATGTCTCAGCAACTTCAGGAATATATCTTTCAAACTTCTTTCTCCTTTTTTGTCTCATTTCAAACTTTCTTTTACCGATAACATAACTTTTCATTCTTCTACCGGCTTCTTGAAGGGCTAATTTAATTTCTTTAATTATAATCGGATATGATGCAATAGCCTGCTTGGATTCTGACGTATAAGGAACCCATGTAGATGCAAAGTGTACCATTACAATTGCAGGTCCCCTTGGTAGATTACTTCCGCTTTGTTTTAATTCATAACTTTTCCAGTTAGTCTTTTCTACCGCCTTGGTAATTGCACAATCTCCTTTTTGATACATTAAAGGTACCCTATTGGATAAACGGATTACTTCAACGGCCTGGTCCTCTGGCAATTTACCCCCATAAGCAATCCCTGCTTCTACCTGGAATGGTTCTCCTCTATAAACCGCAGCTGGTCTTGTAACTGCGGAAAAGAATTCCCCCTCAATTTCTTTTTTCAGACCGGAGAGCATTATACTCTCTCCTAACGGAGATAAACAATCTGTTGGTGGTCTTAGTAATTTTGCTTTTTTCATAGACTTGAAAAGCTTTTCTGTAGTCTCCCTATCTACACTCTTTGGACTTATTTTTGGATCTATTCCAGCGACTTCACATATTCCATTTGCAGAAGTAGATCCTACCCTGGTAAAATCGTTCATAAAAAATGTTTTAATTGATCTTGAAGATGTATCCTGAAGCATTCTTCTGAAAATACCTAATTCAACACCATAAGGATGTGGTTTAATTTCTTTGGGCAATGGTGGGAGTTCGTTTGTTCCTCTTTTAAACTCCATTCTCCCTTCAGGACCATCAAAAATTATATCAGCAAAAGGATTAGAAATAGCAACCTCTTTAATGAACTCAGGTACACCAGTTCTACTATCAACATATCTCCCTTCAATTTCCATTTCCAATTTTAAACCATGCCACTTTCTCCCGTCTTCTACATATTTGTGGGAAATAATTTTAGGTTCATTTTTTTTAACATCAATCATTAACTCGTAAAAAGAGGTTTTTCCATTCCCAGTTGAAGATATAATTGTGGTAGGTTTTCCAGTAGTTAATTGTGCGTAAAGAACAGCTCCTTTTGTACCTAACCCTTGTTGCCCACGGGACTGGATGTGTTTATAGAACTTTGAGCCTACAAGTAATTTACCCAAGGTCTTGGGAATTCTTTTATCCAGCATACCAGGACCATTATCCTTGACCATGACTCTGAATCTATCTGAAGTTGTTGGCTTAACCTCTAACCAAATTCTGGGTAATATTCTTGCTTCTTCACAGGCGTCTAAGGAGTTATCAACAAATTCCTTAACTACAGTTAATAAGGCTCTAGTAGGATTATCATAACCTAACAAATGTCTGTTTTTTTCAAAGAATTCAGAAATTGATATTTCCTTATGTTCCTTTGCCATCTGCTCTGCGTCTTTTCCTTCCACTACCATTTTCTCACAACCGAATATTGTTGTTCTAACCACTTATATAATTTTGTATGACTAGACCCGTCTATTACCATCATCACGGCCTCTTTTCCCAAATCTACATTTTTCCATTTACCTAAAATGCTCACAGTTTTACCTAGTATGGAGAGTTTTACCTGAGTATATTTCTCTATTAATTCTTTGGTTTTCCCGCCTTTACCAATTATTCTACCCTTCACCACTTTTATCCTATTTCTTGAATTCATAAATTTTGATAAGTCTATTATTTCCAGACCATAATCGTCATCTAACAAAGACAAGGCGTCTTTTATTAGAAATCCTCTTCCAAATGCTTTTAAGACATGCTTTGCCTGATAAACGTTGAAGCTTTCTCCTTCAATTTTAACGTCCTCTTCTATACTGATTTCTGTATTCGTTAATTTTTCTATATTTTTTCTGCCTTTATCATCTCTGAAAAGGACTTTTTTCATCTTATTTGGAATTTTAATAAAATCAATCATCTTCTTTTATCCCTAAAAGCTTAATAAGGTCTTTATAGAGTTTTTCTGAATCAATCACGCGAATATTTAATTTAGTAAAGTAAGAATTTATATTTTCAACGTCCCTTCTTAGCAATTGCGGGGCTATAGGGTTTTTTGGTGTTGTTGTATGGCTGAAATCTATTAGTATTGGCAAACCGTCAAAAAGTATGTTATAGACACTAAGATCCCCATGTATTAACTTCGCTTTACTTAATTTTTTTATTTCATTTATAATCAAATCGTATGTTTTTTGTGGTTGATCTAATTTAACATCAATTATTCTAGGCGACGGGGTACCATCCTTCCCAATGAAATCCATAATTAATGAGTTCTCTGAACAATCTATTGGTTTAGGACAATTTACATCATTTCTTGATGCTATCTGAAGATTCTTGAATTCTCTTCTACACCAAATGTAAATGAAGTTTCTCCTTGACCTTGAAACTTTCTGGAATCTGGGATCACCAAGTAAATACTTTGAAATGGTCTTGAAGTCCATTGTTCTGGTTCTATATACCTTGATCGCAACTTCTTTTTCATCTTCTGTTAAACCTGAGAATACAATACTTTCTTTTCCCTCTTTGACCAACGATTGGATTTGGATTTTCTTCTTATTTAACAACTTGTAAAGACTGAGCCTGGTCTTTTCGTCAAAAACGCCGCTAATTGTCTTGAAATCTCTTGAATAGTCTTCTGATTTTTTTCTTTTGAGAACCAATTAAACCATCTCCTATAAACTATCTAGTGGGCTCTTTATTTTTTCAAGTGAAGACTTAGATACTTTTGTATAGATTTGTGTTGTTTGAAGTTTTGAATGTCCGAGGAGTTTTTGGATATATCTTAGATTAGTCACTGACTCTAATAAATGGGTTGCAAAGCTATGTCTAAGAGTATGAGGAGAAACATTTTTTCTTATTCTTGCTTTTTTTGCTGCTTTTTTTACTATCTTGTATACAGATCTCTGAGAAAGATGTCCTTTCCTCCCCTCGAACAGATACTTTCTCCTTGAAAATGAACATTTTAAGATATTTATTAGTGATTTTGGAATCGGTATTTGCCTATCTTTCTTTCCTTTACCTGACCTTACTGTTAACATTCTTCTATCAACATCTATCTGATATTTTCAAGTTAACTACCTCTGAAAGCCTTAAACCACACCCATAAATAATTTGGATTATTAGTCTGTGTTTTGAATTGCCTGTAACTTCTATCATTCTTTTTACTTCTTTTTTTACTTAGAACTATGGGTAATTTTCTGGATATTTTTGGATTTTTGATATTTTTGAAGAATTTTCTATGAAGAACTTCTGAGTGATAGAATCTGAGAGAAGCTATCACCTGTCTTATATTTGATGGGCTTTTTCCTTCGTCTATTAGATGTTTTATGTATTTTTTGATGTCGCTGGAATTAACTTTAGTTGATGGTTTTTGAATGAATTCAAGGAATTTTTGATTGTTTTTTATGTAGCTTTTTATAGTTTTACTAGAATAATTCCTGATTCTCATCTCCATATAGAGGGTTTCCAATTTATCAGGAACATTCATACCATAGTTTTGGTTTCATTTCATTTAAATATTTTTTGGTGAAATACCAATTCCTTTGATTCAATCTAACGACTTTTAAAATGACTTCTAAGCTGATTTTCTATTTAGTAGAAGTTCATTAAATAGTCGTTATATTCAGGAATCTTTCACTGACAAAAAGATTTAAATGCCACTAATATAATTAATTAGAATGTGAAATACATACTTTTGCTTTTAATTATATTTGTTGTCTTATTAGTCGGTTTCACAGAAAATAGCGTTGAACCTGTGAAAATTCCAAATATTAACGACAACCCAGAGGCATTTTATTGCGATGCTGATGTAGATTGTGTTATGCAAAGCATATCTTGTAATAATTGTGATTGTCCTATCGCAATAAATAAGAATTTTGTTCAGCCTCTTAATTGTGAGTATAAATCTGAACAGCCATATTGTGATTTGTACTGTTATCCATCTGTTCCAAAATGTATTAACAATTCTTGTACTGCAATTAGGAAAGACTCCTGAACTCTGTGGACATAATTTGACCACACTTCTTATGGTCAATGAGCATAACGGGAATTTGAAGGCTCATTCATAGTTCACCAGAATCAATCCTCATTCTTCCAAATCGTCTTCGGCGACTTTGTTAAATTCCGATTTTAACCTATTTCTTCTTAACTTTCTCTTCCTTTAATACTTTTTTCGCAATCACAAATACCACAAAAGCTATTATTACAAAATTTATCAAAGAGCTCAGAAATGATCCCCATTTAATCATAATCGGACCTAAAGCCAATGTTGCTTCCTGCCATTCTCCTCCTGGAATCAGTGGCGTTACAAAAGGCATTACTACATCATTAACCAACGATTGTACCAGGGTTGTTAACGCAGCACCTATTATGAAAGCTATTGCTAATGATATTGTATTGTACTCTTTGAGAAAATCCATAAATTCTTTAACCAATCCCACAAACCCACCTCTAATTTAAAATATAGTATTACGTTATTTAATCCTTTCAAGTATTATCGCGGGACAAACTCGAGTGACTCCCTGGATAGATTCTAATTTTTTCACGAAATCTCTGAGTTCCTGGGATGCTTTAAACCAGCATTCCATCATAATCATATGGTCTCCGCTCGAAGAGAACAGTTTCCTTATTATTTTCATATCTTTCAGTCGTTCAATCATAGAAATATAATACTCTGGCTCTGTGTCTATACCTATAAGAGCATCTACCGGGTATCCTATCTTCTTGGGGTCAACTTCTACTGTATATTTTCTTATAATCCCTAATTTCTCCATTTTATTAATCCTTTTTCTAATAGCTGTATCTGTAACTCCTAACCTTTTTGCGATTTCAATAAAAGGTGTTCTTGAGTTATCCTGAAGAATATTTAATATCTTTAAGTTTGAAATTCGAACCATGTAACTTATATAAACGAACATACTTATATATTTTATCGAACATATAATAATAGAGGTGAATGAAATGGAACAAGAAAAAATAAATTTTCCGTTAATAGGCGATAAGGCACCATCATTTAAGATACAAACCACTCAAGGTATGATAAACTTTCCAAATGATTACAAAGGTAAATGGGTTGTGCTATTCTCACATCCGGCGGATTTTACACCCGTCTGTACAACAGAATTTGTGTCCTTTCAGAAAAGATATGAAAAATTCAAGAAAATGAACACAGAATTAATCGGACTTAGCATAGACCAGGTATTTAGTCATATGAAATGGACTGAATGGATAAATGAAAAATTGAAGGTAAAAATAGAATTCCCGATAATTGCAGATGATATGGGTAAGGTTGCTAGTTTGTTCGGGATGGTACATCCAAGTAAGGGAACTAATACAGTTAGGGCGGTCTTTGTGATAGATCCGAGAGGGGTCATTAGAACTATATTATATTATCCTCAGGAAGCGGGTAGAAATATGGATGAAGTTCTGAGAATAGTTAAGGCATTGCAAACAGTTGACGGTGATAAAGTTGCTACACCAGCTAATTGGCCTGAGAACGAATTGATAAAGGACAGAGTGATTGTACCCCCAGCAAAAGACGAAGAAACAATAAAGGAAAGAAGGAAACAGGAAAAATCCGGTGAGATAGAATGTTATGATTGGTGGTTATGTCATAAGAAAATGTAAAGGCGGTTGATATGGAGTACAGGTGGTCAATTGAATCAGATGAAAGAGATTTTGAGAGACTAAATCAACGGTATGAATCTGAGCCATCTAGAGTCGCTTATGGGGATGCAGTAGGAATAGAAAATATAGTTGGAATGCACCCAAGAATGGATATGGATTAAATCAAGAGGTGAAAATTGCTAATGAGTAAAAAAACTGAAGAGAATTTAAAAAAAGCTTTTGTTAAAGAATGTCAAGCTAATTTAAGATATATTTTCTTCTCGGAAATGGCCGATGAATTGGGTTATCCAGAAGTTTCGGATATGTTTAGAAGCATTGCTAAAGGTGAAGAATGTCACGCCAAGGGATTTTTATTTTATTTATCAAAACTAGGTTCGGTTAAAGTCAATGGTGTAAAAGATGCTTTGAAAATATCGATAGAGAAGGAAATGGATGAAACTGAAAACATGTATCCAAAAATTGTTAAAGAAGCTAGAGAAGAGGGACATGAAGACATAGCCAAATGGGTTGAAAGGGTTGGTAAAGCTGAGTCAAGACATTTGAAATCATGTCAGAAATTGTTGGAGTCTTTGGATTAGGTGATTTAATGGGAAATGATATTGAGAAGATAATTAAAGAATTTAATGAATTAAGATCCCCAGTGGCAACTGCAGAATTAGTTTCGAATAAAAAAAATGATTTCAAAGTCAGATTTACAGGAGCCTTTTGTAGAACTTGCGGATTCTATGATTATTTCGATGATTTGAAAATTTTACTGGAAGATAACAATCTAAAAACTAAAATTGGTAAAATAAAAGAGATTGAAAAGGGTGCTACTGTTAAATTTGAGAAGTTGAAAAATAATAACTAAATAATGTTAATCAAATGAATGAGGTGTAAATAAATGGGAACGATAGGTAGAAAAATAGTAGGATTAGATGTGGAAAAGCTAGTGGAAGAAATGAACAAGGCTCTTGCTGATGAATGGTTAGCTTATTACCAATACTGGATTGGATCTAAAGTCTTAGTGGGACCAATGAGGGGAGCGGTGGAAGCTGAGTTAGTAGAACATGCGAACGAGGAATTAGATCATGCAAATATGCTAGTTGATAGAATAATACAACTGGGTGGAACTCCAATAATAAAACCAGAAAATTGGTATAAAATGACCAACTGTGGATATGAGAGCCCAGAAGATCCTGAAGTAAAGAAAATACTTGAACAGAATATAAAAGGTGAACAATGTGCGATTAAGGTCTATCAGGAACTAGTCAAAATGACAGAAGGTAAAGACCCAATATCACATAAAATGTTCTTACAAATACTTGAGGATGAAGTAGAACATGAAGAAGATCTGGAAGCTTTAGCAGAAGATATGGGCACATGCGAATGTACCTAGGTGATTAGATGACAGAATTACTAGGTATTTACAAATGTAATATTTGCGGAAACATGGTTCAGGTTATACACAAAGGACCGGCTCAACTTGTATGTTGTGCTCAACCTATGGAATTACTAGAAGAAAAAACGGAGGACAAAGGGCTTGAGAAACACGTTCCAGTAGTTGAAAAAACAGATAAAGGATTCAAAGTTAAAGTGGGTTCAACACCACACCCAATGGAAGAAGAACATTACATAGAATGGGTCGAAGTATTAGTAGACGGTAACAGTTGCAGAAAATTCTTAAAACCTGGACAAAAACCGGAAGTAGAATTTGAAATTAGTCCAGAAAATATAGAAGTAAGGGAATATTGTAACATCCATGGTTTATGGAAATCCTAAATGTTTTTTAGGATTCCTTTCCTTCTTATCCATCTCGCCTGTGTAGGGCTATATCTCCAAGCAACATCACAGCGGCTATCACTCTGGACTTTCCATGGATCAACTAAAATTAAATCTCCTACTCTGATCCATATTCTTTTTCTCATTCTCCCTGGGATTCTTGCTATTCTCTCTTTTCCGTCCTCACACTGTACTCTTAATTTATCTGAGCCCAGCATTTGCTCAACTACCGCATAAACTTGTCCTTCTTCAGGTCTTCTTATTCTCCTAATCTCTTCTTCTTCAGATATTTCTGGTCTTTTTCTTGCTATAATTATCACCAATAGTAATGCTTAGGTTGGTAGATTTATAACTGTTTGGGATTTAAAATAATGGTATGTCTGTCTGGATATTGCGCTTAGGACACAGGTTACCTAGAGATGAAAGGGTTTCTACACATTGTGGCCTAGTTTCAAGGGCCCTGGGAGCCGATGGGATAATTTTCTCGGGACAGAGGGATAAGGGCTTGATAGAATCAGTTGAAAGGATCGTGGATAAATGGGGAGGGAATTTCAAGGTCAAATACGAAAAAAACTGGGGAAAATTGGTTAAAAACTTCAAAAACAAGGGATATTTCGTGGTTTACCTGACAATGTATGGTATCAATCTTCCTGAAGCTATTGGTGAAATAAGGGGTAAGAGCAATTTACTTGTAATTATTGGTAGTCAGAAGGTACCCGGAGACGTTTATGATTTTTGTGATATTCAAGTGGCTGTAGGAAATCAACCTCATAGCGAAATAGCTGCTCTTGCTGTATTTCTTGATAGATATTTTCAAGGAAATGAAATTAATAAGAAATTCGGTGGTAAAGTTAGGATAGTTCCTAAAAGAAAGGGCAAGGAAATTAAAACAAATTAATCGGGCAAAGGTGTCATATCACTCCACCAACACTTACCATGATCAATTAACTTCTGGACCATAGGGTAATTACATAATTCCCTAGGTACATTATTTCCCTTATTACATTCATTTAAGCAATCAATGTATTCCCATCTAGAGTCATTGAAAATAATTAAAAATGAAACTGGTAACAAAATTATTATAATGAAAATTATTAGTTTTATTCTCATTTAACAGCAACCTGGAGGATCTGAAGTTATTGTTTTACACACGTTATTTTCACAGAAACATTCCGTACATGACCTGCATTCCTCGGTACATGCAATAGGTCCATCGGGTAAATCTATTTTAGAAGCATAAACTCCATTAACACATAAATTTGAACCTTGATGACAAGCTGAAGGTAAATGTACACAATCGTTGTCGCTCTCACAATAGAACTTATCTACAGCCACTTCTTGGGTACATCCGCTAAGAACAATTACTGGCAAAAGTATCGACGAAAAAACTATTAATTCCCTCATATTTCAACCATCCTCTTTCTCTTCATTAATATTATAACAAATATTCCAATTAAAGACAAGCTAAACAAACCTATTGACAGATAAAGAAACCAAGGTGTACTAGAAGTCATAGCATCCATGGCTGCTCCTTCAGTGACTGCTTCCATCAATTGTCTTTCCACGTTAGCTTTTTGGGGTGTTACAGACATATGTTTGAACAATGAAAATACTCCTCCTAACAATGAGATAAACACTGATGATAGAATTATAATTAATTTCTTTGATTTCTGGGAAACATATGATTCTCCTTTTCTCGTTAATGAGTAGAAAACCCATTTTCTACCGGGTCTCTCGATTTTTTCTACCAAACCAGCCTTAATCAATTTGTCCAAATGTTCTACTACCGTGGATTTACTTTTATCCAACATTTTACTTAGATCAGAAGGTGTCCTGTCCCCGTCTGACAGTCTTTTTACTATATCTCTCCTTGTATCTGAAACTAAGGCCTTTAAAACTTCTTCATCTTCATTTGACATAAGAATTAATTGTTAGTTAGGTTTAAAATTACTTACTATTATGTTAGGTGAGGACCGAACGATTCTTATTACGTCATTAAAACTACCCTACTAGGCTCAGATTCGTCCTTGATTTCAAAAGATGAAGCCTTCTCTAATTCTTTTGAAAAATCTCTAACATCCTCATGATAAGGCATAGCATCATGAGGCAATCTTTTCCTTGATTCTCCCACATGAACATAACCTTTGGCCTCAATAAAATCAGGATTGATCTTCTCTATTAATTTTACATATTCCTTTGGTTTCGTCATATTGAAGCCTTTAACCATTGTTAACCTGACGACTTTTCTACAATCAAAGGAATTCATCAACTCTAGGGTTTCATTCAACTTTTCCCAGAGCTTTGGTGTGGATGGTTTACAAAGATTCTTATAGACCTCCTTATTAGGTGCGGCCAATGTTACATATAATTGGAATGGGTTCTCTTCTAAAGTCTTCAATTTCTCAGGAAAAGTTCCATTAGTTACAAGGAATGTTATTATATTTTTCTTATGTGCCTCCTGGATTAATTCTCCTAACCTAGGATACATAGTCGGTTCCCCAGTAAGACTTATTGCAATTATATTCGGTTTCAAGGATTCTTTCCATTTTTTCTTATCTATTCCTTCCCATCCCTTATAACCCTGTAAAAGTAATTTTCTTTGCTCGATTGATTTTTCCAGAATTTCTCTGGGATCATCTAACTTAATTCCTTTGAAAGATTCTTTCCAGGAAACCCCCCTATCTCCTGAATGTAAGCGCCAACAGAAGAGGCAGTTGTGGTTACAAAATAATGACGGTGACATCTGCATGCACCTATGACTCTTTACAGGAGGATACCACTTTTCTTTATAACAAACGCCTTTACCACGTAGGCTATTCCTGGTCCATCTACAGGTTTTAACCACGCTATGATTTCCTGAGAATCTGTAACCCTGTTTTTCCAGTAATTGCTTTAATTTTGGGTTAATCATAACCAGTAGTTAGAATAGAGATATATAAAGTTTTCAATAAATCAGACAGTAACCCTAATTTCAGTCTCTTCTCTTCCACAATAACTTTCAACGAAAACCATCAAGGTGTAGCTACCCTCAGAATCAACACCAGGACTCATATAGACAAATATTTCTTCGGTTTCTCCTTGATCCAACCTTACTTTAACAGGTCTTGTGGCAATCCATTCAGGGCCTTCGAAACCTATTCTAAATTCGTCTTCAAAGCCTTTATTAGTAATTTTAACCTTGATCAATTTCCCTTTTCCTACCTCTAGTTCCGCAGAATGCATTTCTGGTTCTAAGTCAACGGAAAACTGCTCACAGTATTGTGGTCTTCTCAAAAGATATTTAGAAAGACCTCTGTAACCAATGTAGCCGAATAATCCAATAACCATTACCAAAGCTAATAGTGTAAGAATAAATGCAAATAAACTGTTTGTCTTCATTTTTGTCCTCACCGGAGTAGTTTAACTATCACATATATTAGGTCAACTACCCCCACTAGAAGACCTGTTAAAACGATGAATTTTCCTAAATTTGATTTTACCTTTGCTTCTAAAGCTACAGCTCCAAGTACCAAAAAACTTGCAATCAATAAGATTATCTCTATCATTTTAACCACTCATAACTATGAAGTAAAGTGCTAATAGTATTATCAGAGCTATCACAAATCCTACTATTATTGATAATAGAACTTTGTTTATTCCTAATCCCTCTACTCTTTCGTTTAAACTATCACTAAATTCCAGTATTTTATTCCATACTCTTGTGAAAGCTCCTGTTGGTTTTGTGATATTTATCTCTGGTGGCTCTATTATGCCTTCTGTTGTAGTTGTAATGTTTTCCTCAGGCGTGGTTATATTCATCTCCACAGTTGTAGTAGCTTCTTCAATTGTAGTTGTTGTTTCCTCAGGAACTGAGGTCGTAGTTTCTATAATTTCACCTTCAACATTTACTGTTACTGTTTCCCTGTCAAGAGCATATTCGGATTCAACCAAAAGTTCAACATCAAACTCTCCGACTGATCCAAATTCTGGACTGTAGTAAACAAAGATTTCTTGTGTTTCATTTGGCAACAAAGTCACGTTCAACGGTCTTATAGCAATCCAAATTGCGCTTGAAGTAATACCGAATGTATCAGCTCTTGTTCCTGTATTTTTTACAGATGGGTTTGTCAGTCTACCTTTTCCTGATTCAATTGTTAGCTCATCTGTATCCAATTCAAGGTCAACACCATAACATCTCTCAACTATAAAATTCACCAGACCATCTTTACTAACCGAATCTGAAGATACAGTGAAAGGTATTCCATATATACCCTCTTCTTCTTCCATAAAGGTAATCTCAAATTCCTGTGTTTGTCCTGGTTCTAGATCTATGATATCAGAATATCCTAATTCTTCGATACCAATCTCATAACTGTCTTCCCTTATGCCGGTATTTGTAACAGATATCTTAAACGATTGCTCTGCGTTAGCACAAGTACTGACTTCCTCTGGATAACTTAACTCAAAAGCAAAGCAATCCTTTTTCTGGACTGTAGAGAAAGTAAATGCTGACGCATAACTACTTACTGATTCCACTCTAACTTCCAAATTGTAGTTTCTTTGTTCAGTTTCACATGCTTCTTTGATTGTAACTGGAATCTGTAGGGATTCATTAGGTTCGACTACAAAAATATCTGCTTCAACTTCTATGATTTCTAATGCATCTCCAGACAATACCAGTTCGATATTTTCCTCATATTTTCCTGTATTCTGAACAACTATCATTGTCTGATCCTGCTCACATATACATGAGGTTAATTGACTAGGCATTGAAACCTGAAGTGAATGCTCTTTGATTATATTTAATTGAAATGTCTGAGAAATCCCATTAACAAGTAATTCCCCAACATAAACATCTTCTTCCGAAGGCTGGGGTGTAATAAATAAGTAGACTTCTCTTTCCTCTCCAGAAGGAACTTCAATTGCCTCATGACTTAATGAATACCAAAGTTCTGGTATACCTTGTATAGATATACTATAAACCTCGTCTACCTGACCTTGGTTTTCTATTAGTATATCATATACAGCTATCTCATAAGGATTCACCGATAATTCTTCTGGCGAGATACTGAATTGAAAATCTGAATTTTGTGCAAAAGCACTGGCCATTAACAGTAGTCCAAAGACTGCACCTAACAATACCTTCGTTTTCATAACTAATCAATAAATACAAACAATGTTAAGCATTTAATCCTTTTCTTAAGAACCCTTAAGAATGTTTCTGGAAATCTCAGAGTGTATTTTGTTATATCTGATAGTAAATTTATTAAGTGACAATTAGATAAAAGATTTAATAATTATTTACAAGTATTATTTGTCATGCCTCTGTAGCTCAATGGTAGAGCAATTGCCTTGTAAGCAATAGGTTGAGGGTTCAAGTCCCTCCGGGGGCTCTC
>WJKS01000014.1 GCA_014728985.1 Candidatus Aenigmatarchaeota archaeon | reverse complement strand
GTAAAGACGACCGTATATGTTACTGACATGAAGATATATGGAACAATAAATGAAGTTTATGGTAGCTATATGACTGACCCATATCCAAGCAGAGAAGTCGTTTGCGTAAAAGAATTGCCTCTTGGTGCAAATTTAGAAATAAGTATGATTGCTGCTAAGGATTGATATGAAAATAATGATTTTCACAGAAGGAACCTTGATTATGCATTCTAGTGCTAGAGACCATTCCAGAGAGGAAATAGTTGAACAAGTCAAAAAATGGGAAAAATCTGTAAGGGATTACAAAAATTATATTCCTATAGGAAATTGTGTTGAAAAGTTAAAGAAATGGACAAAACAAGGAACAGAGATTGTTTATTTAACAAGTAGGAGAAAACGTAAAGAAATCGAAATGGTACAAGGTGTTTTAGACAGATACAAATTTCCCAAAGGTAAATTGCTTCATAGAAAGAGGTTTGAAAAATATAGTAATGTTGCTGAAAGGGAATTACCTGATATTCTGATAGAGGATGATTGTGAAAGTATTGGGGGAGAGAAGGAGATGACTATAACTTTTGTTAGACCTGAAATTAAGAGGAAGATAAAATCAATACCAATTAAAGAATTTGGAGGTATAGACCATTTACCGGATGATGCTTCCAAACTTTAATTTTATTTCTCATTATCGATTTTCTTTAGAAATTTCAAGTAAACATTCTTGACTCCATTATTGTTCTCTTTTTTGATAATTTCCCTGAACTTAGAAACCAGTTCATTTCGAATATTACTGTTATTCTTAGCAATCTCAGTTAACGCAAAGGCGGTACTCCATCGAACAACAGTACTCTTATCCTTGGTATTAACCATGAGCTTTGGAATAGCTTCCGTTACTTTATCCGGGGATATTTTTGAGATATTTCCAATAACCCGAGAGGCTTCCCATTTAACTCTTGAAGCATCAAAATCCAAGTAATCTATTACTGTGACAATGTATGGTTTTACAAGCTCTGGTTTGTCTTTACTTACGTATTCCATGACTTCTGCGCAGATACCTTTCTCAACCTTAGAACCCTCTTTTAATCCTTCTTCAACTTGTTCAAGTAATTTTGGTTTTTCCCTAGCTTCCTTAGACAATTTTACAATCAATTCTTTTGATTTCCCTTCCCAATTTCTTATTTCTTCGAGTATTTTCACATTAACACCAAACTATTTTCTCCTACTGAATAACCAAGCACTTACACTTAAAGTAAGTAATGAGAATCCTATTACAACAGAAAGACTTATTCCAAAAGGTATATTGGAAACACCAATGATAGTATAACGGAGTGTTTCTACACCGTATGTCAAAGGATCAACGTATGTCACGACTCTCAAAACTGACGGTAAGTTGTTAATTGGAAATAAAGCCCCGGACAGGAAAAACATTGGCATTACAATGAAATTCATAATCAACTGAAAGCCTTCTATATTATCCATTAATGATGCTATTGATATACCTATACCAACCAATCCAAGGGATATTAAGACCATTAGTGGAATAACCGAAATGAAGGTTACGAAACTTATTTCAAGGCCAACAATTAGAGAGATTAACATAACCATTGTACCCTGGATTACAGCTGTAGTAGCCGTACCAAGGGCTTTTCCAAGGACTATAGAAAATCTAGAAACAGGAGAGACCAACATTTCTTTCATAAATCCAAGTTCCTTGTCCCATATTACTGATATTCCAGACATTATGGAAGTAAATAGAATACTCATTGCAACAACACCAGGGGCAATAAATGAGTTATAATCAACAGATCCTATGTCTATGGAAGTTCTCATACTACCTCCAAATATTAGCAGCCAAAATATAGGCATTGTTAATGAGGAGATTATTCTCTCTTTTTGACGGAAGTATCTGATCATTTCCCTTAACCAGACTGTGTAAATACCTAATATTTCACTCATCTCCTATGCCTCCTCATTCTTCTCCTTCTCAATTGTTCCTTAAGACCCACAGTTTCTTCTCTTATTTCCCTCCCTGTCATTTTTAGGAATACATCATTTAGAGTTGGTTTTCTTATGTTAGCTTCAATTACATCTATATTATTTTTCTTACATTTTTCTAGTACATCTTCAATCTTTTTACCGCCATTTTTTACGGATAGTAAGACCTGACCATCGAATCTTTTTGAGCCTTTGAATAGCTTCAATGCCTTATCTATATCTTTGTCATCTACATCCAGAATTATTGTATCTCCACCCATACTTTCTTTCAATTTTTTAGGTGTATCAAGAGCTATTATTTTACCATGATCTATAATGGCAATTCTATCACATAATTCATCTGCTTCTTCCATATAATGCGTTGTGAGAAATATTGTCATATTATAATCATTTTTTAGTTTGATTATATAGTCCCAGACATGTTTACGTGTTTGTGGATCTAGTCCAAGTGTAGGTTCATCAAGGAAAAGGACTTTTGGGTAATGTATTAATCCTCTAGCTATTTCAAGTCTTCTTTGCATCCCTCCAGAAAATGTTTTTACAATAGATTTTTCTCTCCCTTTAAGGTCAACTATTTCCAATACTTTATCTATCCTTTCCTTCCTTTTATCTTTAGGAACAGCATACAGTCTTGCATGTAATTCAAGATTTTCTTTTGCTGTTAGCCTATCATCTAATGTAGTGTCCTGAAAAACTAGTCCTATACATTTCCTGACCTCTCTTTGATCAGAGTTGACATCATTTCCACATATAGTTGCTTCCCCTGAATTAGGTTTTAGTAAGGTACAGAGCATGTTAATGGTTGTTGTTTTTCCTGCTCCGTTAGGACCAAGGAACCCGAATACTTCTCCCTTCTTAACACTAAAGTTAACATTATCCACGGCTTTGAAGTCACCATTGAAGATTTTGGTTAGGTTTTTTACTTCTATCACATTCACTTTTACCAACTACTAACTGATGAAATTTAGCTTATATAATTTATTGAATTTCGGATTGTATAAATTCTTAAATAAAAAGAGAGATAAGAGGGAGCTCTAGAAAAGCCCTCTCCCTCTTGGTTTCATTCCTTCGAATTCTCCTCCTGGAGCATTCTCACTCATTTGTTCTCTCAATTGCTGGAAAGTTTCATAATCTCCTTCTTCCCATGCTATTCTCATCTGTTCTCTTGATTCCCTCATTTCTTGCATTGAATTGTGTCTTTCAACCATATTTTGGAAATTTTCTTCTGTTAATTCTGTCTTCATTCTTTCGATTCTATTTTCCATGAGGATTTTCCATGTTTCATAATCACCATTTTCAACCGCTTCTTGTAGTGATTGTTGTTCTTGTCTCATGGTATTAAATTCCTCCTCAGTGAGATCTTCACTGAATCCCCCGAGTCCAAAGGGCATTGCCATTGCAAAGCTCAACCCCAGTACACCAATTGTCATTAGGGAAAGTATCCCAATTACATATTTTTTCTTCATTTTCATCACCTCAATTTTCTAGGAAATGTATTCTCTTTGATCGCATATAAGGCGGAGGAAGGAAGAGTATATACTTCAAGTCCATATCATTTATATAATTAATAGCTTCAATTATCTTAAGATAACATGCCACCACCAAGAATATTCTTGAATACTAATTTCTGGATCGAGTTAGTCTATTCTTTTGTTACGTTAATTAGTTGTCTTGTAATATACTTTAAAACTAACGAGATATACAAATTGAGTTCCCATAAAGGACTCAAATATTTCCGGTTAACCTTCCTATTTTTAGGTATTACTTACTCTTTGAGATTTTTTGCAAGGATGTTCCTACTTAATCTGATTTTCTCAGGGACAATGATACCAGTAAGAAATTTCTCTGGATTAACTTCATTTTTATTGCTTTATACAAATTTTATGACACTATTTTATCTATTGTATGGGCTTTCAAATAAAATAGTCAGTAAATCTCTACCAGAATCTACAGATGTTCTTCATATGGTTGCAATATTATTGTCTTCGGCGATATGGTTTTTGAACCTGAGAAGAATTTTCATATTGCTGAATCTACCACTGATGATTTATATACTGTATTTAGGGTATCTGAATTACAAGAAATCTAAGAAAAAGAAGGCTTCAAAGTTCCACATAATATATTTCCTTTTAGTAGTATTCTTGATGCTGAATGTTTTTGACATACTGATACCCGACTTCTTTAGAAATCTACAAAATTTGATTTACCTATCTTCTATCTCTATAATTTTGATAATACTTTACAAGGTCTTCAAGATATTGAGTGTTGATCCCAATGGGAAAAAGGAATAGACTAAAAATAATCTATGATATATTGAACGAAATCAGAAGGCACAAAAATTCAATTAAACCCACGCCTTTGCTTAGATATTCTAATCTATCCTTTCAGAGTTTTTCCAAGTATTTTGATGAACTCATTGAAAAAGAGTTAATAGAAGAAGTCGTAGATAAAAAAGACAAGACCGTGATAAAGCTAACCAATAAGGGCCATGAATATTTGAAAAAGTACAAAATGATAACGAGTTTTATAGATGAATTTGATCTTTAGGTATAAAGCTGAAATAATAAAACAAAAATAAAAAATAATTTATTTACCAATCATCGTCTTCTTCTAACCATTCTTCATCTAGTTCTTCTTCTCCATAGTCCCAATCATCTGACATGAAGTTCACCTCACGATAACTTTTTTTTCAGCTATAGTAACATGTTTAACTATTTATCCTTGTGTTTAACCCTAAAAAATAAAAAATTGAAAAAAATCGAATTTATACTAATTTAATTATTTCTTTTTCTTCTTCTTTCCTGCCATTTTTTTCACCTACCCCAATTTCATTCCACCATACCCTACATAGGTGATAAATCTAGAACTAATTGATAATTTTTATCCAGAATCATTGAGGATGTAGAGTATCCCATTTCAACTTTCCTTATTACTTTTAACTAATATTTTAGTACCAAGTTAGTATTTAAAACTATCATTAATATAAAAATAAATGGCCTCTAAGATGTTTTAAATCCATTTTTTCGAGCCTA
Source organism: Candidatus Aenigmatarchaeota archaeon (assembly GCA_014728985.1). Lineage (GTDB taxonomy): Archaea > Aenigmatarchaeota > Aenigmatarchaeia > CG10238-14 > CG10238-14 > CG10238-14. Next base: position 10,621 of record WJKS01000014.1, on the reverse strand, counting down.
TGAGGCCTCTAAAAAACCGCTTAATTATCCCCTTAAATTAGGTTCCACATTCACCTATTTCCCAGTATTCTACATCATCAGCACAGGCCTGACAATCATTTCCATAGGTTTGGGTTGATCCATCTGTTTTGAATCCACAGACAGGTGCATATTCCATAGTACATATTTCAGCCTGTTTTTCCTGTTCTGTACAGGTATGTCTCATTAATGTTTTGCTTGTAATCTCCCAATCGTTTATCTCCACAGATATTAAGTCTCTTTCTTCTCCCTTTTCCATTTCCACAATAAAACATCCTGGACATCTTAGGATATGTACTTGGATAATTGTTAAGTATTCCTCTGGTCCGAGATTTTCTACTGCTAATTTCGCTGCTTCTTGTTGATTTTCGTTTAATTCCCAATTTCTTGTACATGCTTGGATATTTTCATCCCAAGAATAACCTGCTGGTCCTAAGCAACCATGTTCGTCTCTTTCTCCACCTATATCATTCTGATCTATTTTCTCTACAAATACTGTTCCATCTGATATACGGCATTGTCTTGGATAACTCTCCATTACTGGATAACCTGCATTTACACATTCCTCAAAATTGGTAATAGAATTATTTGTTGGTTTATCTTTGATACAACCAGAAATTACCATAATTAATGGTATTAAAAGTATAATTGTTAGCATTTTTTTCATTTCATTCTACCTCATTTAATTGATAGAAAATAATTGTTTCGTTTGGTTTAAATAGGATTAGGGTTTTGTTCGGCGGTGACCGAATTGATGGGTTATATTCATAGAGCCAATAGTTACAGTTAACATTTATAAATCTATCATCAACCCTGAAATCCCAGAAATTCAGTAAAAAGTATCAATTTCCCATCAATTTACGAATTTAAATTTTTATCTATCCAATAAAAGGATATGGTAGGTAATTATAAATTAGGCATTAAATTCCAACCAAGATCAGGTGGTTTGGGTATTTGGTGGGAATTAGAAGGAACTGGAAGATCCGGATATCTACCAGTTGAAAATCCCCCTGAAAAAAATGTTTATTATGTAGAAGAATTCTTAGAACCCTTTTTAGATCGTCTTAATCCACCAGTACCTGCACCAGAAATACCGGTACACTTTGATTTAAGTAGAGTTTCTACAAGATGTGCTCAAACCTTAAGACATTCTATTGGGGCTTCATATGGGAATGATCCTGATGTTACTGTAAGTGAATAAAGGTAAAAGAATAGATACACCAACAACAATTAAACCTTTATAAATCTATCATTCCAACTATAATGAGTAAAAACATGAGGTGTAGCGAGTGGTAAAGCGCACTGGTCCAACAAATCCAATATTAAAACAATTAATTCAAGATTTAAGAGAGAAATCCTTTGAGATTAATTCTAATTTTCTTCGGGATATAGCTGAGAAGTTAAATAAACCAAGAAGACAGAGAGTAGAAGTTAATCTAAGCCACATAGAAAGACATACAAAAAAGAACGAGAAAGTAGTTGTTCCTGGTGTAGTTCTTGGATTTGGTGAATTAACTAAACCTATTACAATTTCTGCGTGGAGATTTAGCGGACCGGCAGAGGAAAAGATTAAAAAATCCAAAGGAAAAGTCATGAGTATCCAGGAGTTAATGGAAAAGGACCCTAAAGGTACCAAAGTTAAAATATTATGTTGATAATTATGAAAGTTTACGATGGTAATAATCAAATCTTAGGAAGAATGTCTACCCATGTTGCTAAAGACCTTCTAAAAGGAGAACAGGTAAGGATTATCAACTGCGAAAAAATGAGAATATCAGGAAATCCAGTTGCAACCAAGAAGAAATACCTCGAAAGAAGACAAAGAGGGGACAGGGATCATGGACCATTCTTTCCAAAAACACCCCATAAAATAGTAAGAAGAACAGTAAGGGGAATGTTACCAAAATACCGGAAAGGACAGAGAGCTCTCAGAAGGTTGAAAGTACATGTAGGAACACCCAAAGAATTGAGTAAAATAGAACCAATTTCTTTAAAAGAATCAGATGCTAACAGATTAAAGTGCAAAAGTATTAGTGTTGAAGAATTGTCATTATGGTTAGGGACACCAAAAAGATGGTAGTATGGTTAAGGAAAAGAAGGATAAAATAACGTTAACAACCGGAAAAAGAAAGACTTCTGTAGCCAGGGCGAGAGTTAAAAAAGGCTCTGGTGAGATTAAGATTAATGGTATCCCACTTGATTTATACCAACCTGAGTATGTAAGAATGAAAATGAGGGAAGCTTTAATTTTGGCAGGAGATAAACCCAAAAGAATTGATATTAAAGTTAATGTTCAGGGTGGAGGAATATCCTCACAGGCTGATGCAGTAGCTCAAAGTATAGCAAAAGGAATGGTAGAATTTTTTAAAGATGAAAAGTTAAAGAAGCTTTATCTTGATTATGATAGGAATCTTTTAGTATATGATGACAGGAGATGTGAGCCCCATAAACCATCTCGTTCAAGAAAAGGGGCAAGAAGACATAAACAAAGATCAAAGAGGTAAAATTAAATGATAGTACCAGTAAGATGTTTCAGTTGTGGTAAAGTTGTGGGTCATTTGTGGGAAGAATTCAAAAAGAGAAAAGAGGAGGGAGAAGACCCAAAAGAAATACTTAATGATTTAGGATTAACCAGATATTGTTGCAGAGGATTATTTATGAGTCATGTGGATTTACTTGAAAAAATAGGTAAATTCCAGCCCTAAATATGTTTAAAAATATTCAATCCAATAATTAATGACCAAGGTGATTTTATAGCAGTATGGCCTGAAGATAGATTAACAAGATTTGAAGTAGCAAGGGTTATAGGAGCAAGATCTTTACAAATATCATTAGGCGCACCTTTACTTATTAAAAAACCAAAATCTACTTTCAGACCTGTTGAACTTGCAAAAGAAGAATTCAAACAATTGAAAGTTCCAATGACAATCAAAAGAACGCTCCCTTCTGGTAAACAAATAGTTGTAGATATCAAAACCGGTATTAAAAACTGGTTAGACGAACATAATGGGGAAATAATTTAACGAGTTACCCTAGCTTTTTTGACTATTTCATATAATTCTTTAGCTTTTTTATTCTTTTCAAAATACTCTCTTACAGGAGTTAATATTTCATTTAAAGCATTAGAAGTCTCCTTTTTAAGGTCAAGTGGGTGTAATTTACCTTTTCTGAATAAATTTTCAAGCTCCTGATAATTCTGGATTTCCAGGTTTCCGCCAAATTTGGAAGGTCTTTCAATTATCCGGGAATCAAATTTTCTGAATATTATATATTTCCAGATCTCAAGAACAGGATTTCCTTTCACAATTTTCTCCGGACAATAGGCACCATTAATCTTTTCCTTAATTTCTTCCTCGGTATCATGAATGAACACAGCTGTATTTGGCTTCGATTTACTCATCTTATCTTCGATTTGTAAGGTCGCCATTTCCTGACCCATTCTTCCCTCTTTTGGTCCCTGTAATCCTGCAAGGAGATGATGATGAACACAAACCCTGGTCGATTTCCCTAGTTTCGATGCTAATTCTCTTGATAGAATGGTCGCATGTCTTTGGTCCATACCTAACTGTAGAATATCGGCTTTGAAATAGAACGGATCCCAAGCTTGCATCATTGGGTAAAGTAGTTGAGCCGTATATTGCATTTCTACTTCTTTTCTTCCCATTATTGTTCCTGCACGGATGGTTCTGTTTACGGTTGTGTTTTTGGCAACATCTATAACACCTTTCCAATATTTCGGGTCTTTAACTGCGTCACTTGTCCATAGGATTTTGACCTTCTTCATATCCACACCGCATGCTTTCCAAGCTTCTATGTAGTATTCACCCGTTTTTTTGATTAGTTCCAGATCTCCACCCATCTTATCGTTAATATAACCAAACCAGTCAGCTATCCACAATATAAATTCACATTTAGCATCAAGTATGTCCTGGATTTTAATCGCACGTAGTAACCCGGAACCTAAGTGCAATAACCCTGAAGTCTCGAACCCGTCATAAGCGATCGGTTTTTCCTTAGTTTCCAATAATTCTCTTAAATCCTCTTTAGTAATTATTTCCTCTGTTGGTTCTCTAGCTATTAATTCCATTCTTTTTTCCAAATCCATTAATTTCACCTACAATCTTGCAAGTATTTCAAACAAATCTTTGTTATCTTTTATTAGTTTGTTAATATCAGCATTAATTTTGGACATAGGAACCTCTAATTTCTCTATTTTTCCTTTAGGGTATCTCACTTCTCTTATGATTTTTTCCATTTCTACACCTTAATTTTACTCATAATCCATTCAATTATCTGTTGTTCCGCTATATCCTTGTTTGCCATTTTCAGAGATAAATATATCAGGTTGTTCTTCTTGACGTTTAAATTGGAATTATTCTCCTGTAGAAAGTATAACATAGATGCGGTTGCAGTTCTTTTATTACCGTCAAAAAAAGGATGAGATGTTGTTATTCCAAACCATAATGTACCTGCTAAATTCGCTAAATCCTTTTTTCTTTTCCCGCTTAATCTTTTTGATCTCACCTTTGAAAGAATGAAATCCAAATCCCCCTCACTAACTAAATCTCCTTCTTTTTCGAACAAACCATTTATTTTCACTATTTCTTCTTTTGCTATGAGTGTGATTCCTTGTTCTTTCAATTTTATCACTCCGTTACATCAACTATTTTAGCACCTGTAAATTTAACAATATCATATGGCTTGAGTTTAAGTCCGGTGAATTTTGTTCCCGCTGACCCTATCACAAATTCTTGTTTAGTTACTCCTTTATCCACTAGTACAGGTATATCATCAGGTAAGCATATTGGTGGTGTTCCACCTGGTTCTGTCCCCAATAGCTCTTTGATTTCTTCTGGCCTGGCTAATCTTGGTTTTTTGAGTTGAACGAACTTCATTACCTTACCCATATCTACTCTTTTGTTACCCTGACAAATCACTATTACTGGTTGGTGTTTCTTATCCATGAACAGAAGTGTTTTGATTATTTGTTCTATATTTGCTCCTGTCGCTTCTGCAGCCTGCTCACTTGTTAGGCCTGAATCCTCATGTTCTATTATTTCTGCTTGTATATTATTCTTTCCTATAAATTGTTTGACTTCTTCTAATTTTGACACAGTATCACCTACATAATTTTTTGCCTTCTAAAAATAATAATTTCCTGAATGTAGCTTCAACTAGTGTATGCATACTATCGATTACTTCTATTCCCAAATTTTTATTTAAGAGTATCTGTAAGTCCGTACATCCCAAAATTATGGATTCAGCATCATTTATCCTCAGTTTTCCGACCATTTTTTCAAGCACATCCTGATCCTTAGTTGTTTCCTCTCCGAGAACTATTCTATGGATTATATCTGATAATATTTTCTGTTCTACCTTATCTAAAGTGATCATCTCAATTCCAAATTGCTTTAACTCCTTCTCATATAGCTTATTTCTCAATGTCAGAGTTGTTGCCAATAACCCTACTTTTTTGAAGTTGTTTTCTGAACATACTTTAGCGGTTTCTTCTGTAATGCTTAATATTGGTTTTTTTGTCAGTTTTCTGAGTTCTTCTATGAAAATATGGGCAGTATTACATGGAATTACAATAAAATCCACTATATCCTCAATCATTTCCACAGATTCTCTTAACCATTTGAGGAATTCTTTTTTACCAGTACCTTTTTTGATAAAACCTTCTTCCACTGAAAACTCTATCGGTAAACTGTGGATTATTATTGATGGTCTCTGTGAGCATTTCTCTTGCGACATTCTAGTTAACTCTAGGTAAAAGTCCGATGTTGATTCCGGACCCATTCCACCTATTATTCCTATTGTTTTATTCCTCATATTATCGCCTCACACATCTCTTTAATTCTCCCTGGTATCATTTCTCTATTTCTGAATATCTCCTGAGATTTCCCTCCTGTTACTGGATAACCTAGATCTGCGTAGAGGTTGGTTAAGTGACCATAGTGTTTTTGTACAGCCTTTGGCATTCTTTGGAATTTTCCTGGTACATCTTCCCCATTTCTCAAGAGCAATCTATTTCCTGGTAATCCGACATGAGAATATGGAGGAACTGCGTTTCCATCAATTGTTCTCCCAGCTCTGGTATATGGAAAAGTCATTCCACTACCTACATGTTGTTGATATTGAGAATCAAACCATCCTTCATCGTGATCTGTTGCACTTGATCTCCATCCAAGTTTAATATCAATACCTCTTCTTCTGAACCATTCCATATCAGCTAACTCCATTCGCACATAAGGGTTCCTAAGAAATGGTATTTCTGATTGTATTTCCTGGTATTCTGATGTTGATGTTATATCTGACGCTAGATGAACATTCCATCCATCCAGGCCTAGTTTTGTACGGATTCTATCTACCTGACCCAATCTTTCTCTTGCTAAGCTATCCACTTGACTTGGATCATGGCCTGTTTCTTTCATATGCTGGTCTGCTATCAGTACATCGACTCTCCTCAATCCCAAATTTCTTTTTATTCCCTCTGCCGCCAAGATCGGAGTCATTAAATCCAAGGGTAGTTCATAACTTAATCCCCTAGTAGTACCCAGCCCTATTCCAAAGTACAATGCATCAAGTGGATTATCCGGACTACCTAAATTCAACTGTTTCATTAATGGTTCTCTTCTCACAAATCTTGTAAAGACATTCACCTTTGTTCAATTTCAGCACCTCCTAATAAACTGAATATCATTAACTTCAACCTCAACTCCACTACCCAATCTGGTTCTTGAACAGGAAATCACATATCCTGATGGAACCGGATAAGATAATCTAGTTAAATTATCAAATGATGGTCTCCCATTCCTATTTAGACCAGCATATTCACCTTCCATAAAGATAAGACCTGGATCACTTTTCAACCTAAGAACAACCCTATCTCCTTCATTGATATTATTAAAATTTATCATATCTACCCCTCTTGTCTCGCCTTAAGTGGTTTTCTATCCTTTAATTCCAATGTTTTATTTCCATTAAGAATATCTATGCAAATATCAGAAAGCCTAACAGGTCTATTCAAACCATTTTCAATCAACCCACATCTCTTCAAAGAGTTGACATTATTCCAAATACAGGATTCAGAACAATCCAGATCCCTGGCAAGAAATTTAACTAACCTTGTAATATTATCTGCTCTATTAACTCTGAGAAAGTGAATAATAAATTTCTGTTTCTTGGTTAACCTTTCATCAAGAATTTTTCTCAAACAGTTAAGAAGAAGCTTATTATCACTAGTAAAATCTTTTTCTCCTAAACTAGCGTTACATATTGGCGGTCCATCACCATCACTTTTTATTAATGACAGAACTGGTATATATAGTTTTGGTACAGGAAAAGTTGGAGTAAAATCACCATTCTTCTAATCTTAATCCTTTTATTCTTTCAAAATGTTTCACATTCCTTGTAACTAATACTTCATCATATAATAAGACTAAACTAGAAATCAAAACATCCATCTCACCTATGAATTTACCTTTTTTCATCAAATCACTTGTTAATGACCCAACGAGTTTACATGGTTTAAAATCAAAATTTAAACACATAATACTCTCCAAGAACTCATCTACTAATTTTATATTTTCTTCAGAATCTTTTGACTTATAAGCTCCTATATATAATTCACATACATTTATTGGTGTTGTCGATAACTGAATACCAAACTTGGAGAAACTATCTATTTTTTCCATTGCTTCTTTATTTCCACGTAAAAAAGCTATCATTATATCAGTGTCCAGACATACCATTAAAACCTTACCTCTCTGAACTTTGATTTCTTTCTAACCTCTAGAATTTCCTTATATATATTTTCCCAAGATTTTTTTCCTTTCCACTTACCAGCGAAACTCATTATTGGTTTTTTCTTCTCATTGGCTGATATTCTAATAACAACTTCAGAAAAAGACTCTTTTCCATTTTTGAGAGATTTAAGAGTTTTGTATGCATCATCTGATAGTGATATTACTTTTGTCATAATATATGTATGCATGCATGTATTTAAATAATTTTCTATTATAGGTCATATAATTTACTCTTAAATGAAAAGTTGGAGTTATTCAGTAATTATAACAACCCTTTTACCAATGACGTATCTAATATCTGCTCCAGGATGTCTTTCTTGAATTTCTCTAATACCCACTTCAAAATATCTACTAGCTACCATTCGATGACGAGTAATTTTTTCATTATGTGTAGAAGGATCCGTTATACCACGTAAACTTATTTGGGCACAGCCACCATTCAAAGGATCATGAACCTCTGTAGTTGGTGATCTTATCCAACCAGTTCCTATTGGGTCCAATAAGTATGAAAAAGCTAACTCCCGTAATTCTGGTTCTATTTGATCCCTTAAAGTATATGGGTATTGAATGGTTGCCAAAAGTACATTCACAGGCCTCTCTTCATCTTGAGGATAGGGTACTTGTGCATATGTTCTATCAAATGGTATTATATCATCTCATTCTGAAGGAATTCTACTTAATGGGAAATGCTGTGAAACTCTATAACCTCGAGGAAGAGTATCTGTGACCTTCCCCGCTCTAACTGCATCTTGGTAAGCTCCTATAATAGCTCCCTGGTCTCCTTCAGAAAAAACGTTATATGGGCCGAATTTGGTCAATCGACCTTCTTCAAAAGTAGCTGCTCTCAAAACAATTCCTCCACCAGGCTTTGCAATAATTACCTTATGAAGTTGCCCTTTTCCGATCATATATCCCACTAATCTGATAATCACAGCTAAACTTTAAATAAATTACGGAAACCCAATACGATTTATTTCCTTAACCAAACATCCAACTGCGGATTAGGTATTTCTACACCCTGCTCCCTCAAAGTCTTGTAAATAATTGTATTTACTTTATCTTTAATTTCAAATCTATTGGAATAATGTTCAACCTGTAAATACAATTTAAAGTTCAAAGACGATTCTCCCATTTCTACAAATCTTACGATTGGCTTAGGATCATCCAATACATGGTCCAAATTATTGACCTTCTCCAAGATTATCTTTTTGACCTTTTCAATATCAGATCCATAAGCAACTCCGAATGGAAGTACTAATCTCGCTGTTTGGTCAGGCTCTGCATAATTTATTATTTTTGAATCAGATAATTTACCGTTAGGAACTATTACCAGTTCATTGTCAAAGGTATTCAATTTTGTGCTTCTCAGGCCAATATCAATAACTGTCCCAGTAGTCTCATCATCCAGTTCTATAACATCCCCCACTTTAACAGATTTATCAAGTATAAGAGTTAAACCACCGAAAACGTCGCCTAAACTATCCTGTAGCGCAAAAGCGATTGCTATACCAGCTATACCCATACTGGCAAGAAATGGTATTATCTCTATACCCCATATTTCAAGAACGTAGATAAACGCTATTGAGAAAATTATGAATTTTGAGGTTTTTTGTAACAAACTCACTAGATTATCATCTAGAGTAGATTTGGTTTTTCTGGCCCATTTAAGTCCCCAGTTGTTTATCAGGACATCAAAAACCATAACAAAAGTGTAAGAAATAGCTAAGATTATTAACGAAAGTATCAAATCTGTGGAACCTGACATTAATTTTTCTTCTAAGTTCAAGGGCATTATCGCCAATCTGACACCAATTAAAATCAGAATAAGGGATATAGGTTTACCGGTCCTATGAATTATTTTATCATCAACTCTTGTCCTCGTTTTTTTAACCAATTTATAAACGAATTTTTCAGTGATAAAGAGAAACAACTTTGATCCTAGGAAGAAAGAGACAAGTATAGTTAGGGACTTCAGATATACATGACTATTTATCAGATCAATTATTTGCTGGATAGTTATACACCTAAGTATTAATGGTGTTTGTTGGTTTTATAATTTTAGATAATTTTTTCTAGCTATTTCCAAATTAAGCAAAATTGGTTCAGGGAGCAACTCCTTCTTTAATTATCTTAACTGTAGCTCCTTTTGACCTTATTGAAGAAGCTGCCTTATCGACACAACCACCTGTATTGTCCCCATAAAGAGCAACCCGATCTCCCTGGTTTACATAGGTAGCAGCAAAAGTAGGATTTCCTCTTATTACTACTGTTCCTTTTTGGTCTAATAGTGGTCTTATACGTCGATAAGCTCCAGAATATTTATTTCTTAACCCGATTCTCCTCCCCCTAGAACCATGATACTTTAAACCATCAGGATGAATCACAATATTTACATTTTGCAAAGTAATCACTATTTCTAATTGAAAAGATAAGGATTTGAGTTTTACTTTACTATGAAAGAAAGGATTTACCGATTATGCCTATAGATACAATACCACCATTTTTAATCGTCGGTTTTTTTACGTCTAATTATTATTATTTGGAGTTAAAAACAAATTTTGACTGATTTATATGGCTCAGGTTTGACCCCATCAAGTAGAAGAAAACGGTAAAACGTCAACCAAATATTGTATACATGTTACTGGACAGGTTCATCTAATAGGGGCTATAAGATATAAGTTAAACGGTTTTAACGAAAGTATCAAATCTGTGGAACCTGACATTAATTTTTCTTCTAAGTTCAAGGGCATTATCGCCAATCTGACACCAATTAAAATCAGAATAAGGGATATAGG
>WJKS01000013.1 GCA_014728985.1 Candidatus Aenigmatarchaeota archaeon | reverse complement strand
GTTTTATGAGGATCATGGGAGAGGAACTCAATGGAGTATATTCTGCCAATGAATTTCTTATAAGAACTAATTTAATGAAATCATACAAGTTCCCTGACGAATACGATACACCGATAATAGTTGGAAAAAAAGTGGCAGTAATTGGAGCTGGAAACGTGGCTATGGATGCTGCCAGAAGCGCGTTAAGATACGGTGCAGAGACTCATCTAATTTATAGACGGTCAAAACAAGAAGCGCCAGCTAGAGCCGAGGAATTCGAGCATGCTTTACAGGAAGGCGTAAGATTTCGAGAATTGTTGAATCCCAAAAGAATTATTGGTAAGGATGGATGGGTTGAGGGCCTAGAATTGATACAGATGGAACTTGGTGAACCTGATTCTAGTGGAAGACGCAGGCTGATTCCTGTTGAAGGCAGCGAGTTCATAGAAAGATTTGATACTGTAATAGAAGCGATAGGAACCTTGCCTAACAGACTTTTCTTGGAGCGCACAAAGCAACTTGAGGTAAATAGATGGGGAGGAATACAAGTTGATGAGGGACTTCAGACCAATATACCAGGAGTATTTGCGGGAGGCGATAGTATCAGTGGAGGAGCAACAGTAATACAGGCACTGGGTGAGGGTAGAAAAACTGCTGAATCAATACACAAATATCTAATAGAGAAAAAATAAATTACTCATTTTTATTAAAAATTTAACCTAATTTGATGGCATCATCTTTGATCCACATTTAGGGCAATCAGTATTCAGGCAGGGTACACCTCGTACATGTGGAATCCTAATTCCACACTTGGGGCAAACACATTCTTTAGGGCCTCCTGTTCCCTGTCTACCTCCACCTCTACCTCTTCCCCGTCCTCTTTGACTCATTTTTCCACCTCCATTTCTAAGATAATATATTTACATATTCAATCAGATCAACATATAAAAATATTAGTCTAGACTAAATATTATTAATTATGCTTGCTTATGGCCCGGTTCCATCAAGACGACTGGGAAAAAGTATAGGTATTAATCATATACCTCCAAAAATTTGTTCTTACTCCTGTATTTATTGCCAACTTGGAAAAACGATACAGACTAAAGTAAATAGAAGGAAATTTTATTCAACAGAAAAAATTTTTGACTCAGTAAAATCTCAAATTGAAAAAGCAGCTAATCAGAATGAACAGGTAGACTACCTTACATTTGTACCTGATGGTGAACCAACCCTAGATATTAATCTAGGTAGAGAAATTGAATCAGTAAAATCTCTAGGTAAGAAGGTAGCGGTAATCCAAAACTCTTCTTTGCTATGGCGAGAAGATGTTAGAAGGGACCTAATGTATGCAGACTGGGTATCAGTAAAAGTAGACGCTGTTTCAAGTATGAGATGGGGTCTGTTAAATAGACCTCATAGGGAGCTTCAAATCGACAGAATACTTCAGGGTGTGAAGGATTTTGCCGAGGAATTCAAGGGTGAGCTAACAACTGAGACAATGTTAGTACGAAACTATAATGATGATACTAAAGAACTTGAAAAGATAGCTAATTTCATAAAAAATATCAGACCAGATATGGCCTATATTTCTATCCCCACCAGACCTCCAGCAGAAAAGTTTGCAAGAAGTCCTATTGAAAAGGATATTAATGAGGCTTTTCAAATTTTTAAGAGTAGATTAAGAAATGTTGAGTACTTGATTGGTTACGAAGGGGATGAGTTTGCTTACACAGGTGATATTGAGAGAGACCTGCTTAGTATTACCTCAGTGCATCCCATGAGAGAGGATGGGGTAAAGAAACTGCTCTCAAAAGCTAATTCAGATTGGGAGATAATTGATAGACTAATAGAAGACAAAAAAATACTTGAGTTAGACTATAAAAATAGAAAATTTTACATGAGAAAAATCCCGAGTAGGAACTAAATATACAAAATATTATGAAAGTTATTTTTATTAAAAATTTATGTATTTTTTATCGCATTTTCTTTTGTATTAGGATGATTATTTGGACAAAAGGCTTGATCACTTGATGATGCTGAGGGAAATTCTTTGTATTGCTTCCATTCTTTACCACATGTACTGCATTTCATTGAGACTATTTCTGGGTCAAACCATTGGACATTCTCATCTTTTATATCAGACATTTTAGCATCTTTATTTATTGATTTAAAATCAGCTAATTCATGTTTATCATCAACCCAGACAAATATTCCATGTTTTGGGCATCTATATAGTTCATAAGGAAAAGTTAGCTTTTTATCACGCCAGTAATGGGTTTTAAATTCTCTCATAAATAAGCCACAAACTGGACATCTACCCTTTGTAGCGCTCATAATTAAGAAATGGCGATAAACTATAATAACTTCTCTAAAAAAGTAGATGTATCAAGAAATATCTCATTTAAATTCATATTTTGGTTTTTAGATGTCTTATTCTTTTTTGTATTTTATCGAGTTTTTCTTCTAGGATTTTTAATTCAGTATCTTTTTTGTATTTGGATTTTGAATCAATTTCCTTATATTTTGGTGTGAATCTCGGGCATATAGGTCCATTTGGATCCAGTTTTATTCGGTTTAATCTGCAAAAGCCGTTTTGGTAATGAGCACAATTCTTGTGGCATTTTATATCATTGAAGTACATTCAAAGTTTTCTCCATAAAAAATTTTTAGAAAATATGTCACTCGCTTTTAGACAATTTTTCTGGATCATATAAGGCAAAAGATCTATCGTAGCCTGCTATGAATATTTCACTAGTCATTTCTAGTGCACCGGTTGGACAGTTTTCAGCACATAAACCACAGAAACAACACTTTCCTAAGTGTATCTGTGGGCATTTTTTATCATTAAATTCTACCATTACAATGGCGTCGTTTGGGCAAACCCTGGAGCACATCCCACATCCAACACACGTTTCAATATTAAGGAGCTGTCTTCCTCGGTAGTTCTCTACGGGTGGCAGTGCTTCTTTGGGAAATACCAAGGTCATTGGTTTCTTGTACAGATTCTTTTCAAGTTTGAATGGTTGCAGAAGTTTCTTTAAATCCATTTTATATCACCTATCAACGTCCGCTGGGCAAGGATCTAGACTCCAGTATATAGCAGGTATATCTGCAATGTAGGAGTTTTTTGCTAAATAAGGAAACTCTTCTAGGGTATGGGAGAAACTGGGGCCTCTTACCTTTGCCCTGTATGGTTTGTTTGTGCCATTTCCAACCATATGATAACATTGTTCGCCTCTGGCTGATTCGCAGCAAAAGTATGTTTCTTTTTCTTTTGCTTTTGTGAAGGGCTTAAAGTCCTTGTTCTTAAAATCTCCCCCTGGAATTTTTTGCAATGCGTCCCTTATTATTTTCATACTTTCCTCTATCTCAAACCTTCTACAAAGTCCCCGTGAGAAGGCATCACCTTTTTTCTGAGTCACGGTGTCAAAATTCAACTGATCATATACCTCGTATGGATCATCTTTCCTTAGATCAGCTTTTAATCCAGTTGCCCTCAAGTTAGGTCCTGTAGCCCCTAGATCTATCGCTTCTTGTGTTTTGAGTGTACCCACGTTCTCCATTCTGAGACGGAAAGACTCGTTATTGAAAACGAGAAAATCATATTGCTCTATATTTTTCTCAAGGCGATCAAAGACATTTTCTATCATTTCCGGGAAAGTCCCGGGAAGGTCCCTACGAACACCACCGGGGATAAAATAGCAAGGGTATATTCTTCCGCCAGTAACTTTTTCGTTTATGCGGATTATTGGTTCGCGATCTCCCCATGCTATTTTACATCCGCTATCTAGACCGAGAACCATTGATGTTACCCCAATCCAGGTAATATGGCTTAGAATTCTGCCAAGCTCGGCCATTATTGTTCGTATGAATTTTCCTCTCTCAGGAGCTTCAATTTCTAATACCCTCTCCGCTGCGTTTACGTATCCGAGTTCAGCTGCAAATGGATCTAAAATGCATATTCTATCGACCAGTGGTGAATTTTGAAGAAAAGTTCTGTATTCCATAAGTTTCTCGAATCCTCTATGTAAGTAACCAGGATCGGGGATCACTTCAACAACTCTTTCCCCATCAAGTTTAAGAGAAGCATGAAAATGACCTGATGAAGGATGACATGGCCCGAAAGGTACAGTGAAGAAAGGAAGATCCATCATAGGCTTTCATCTCCATAAAGTTCTTCCTTAACATATTTCCTTGAGTCAAAATCCTTCCTCATTGGGGGTAAATTAGTCCAATCCTCAAGAAGAAGAGGTGATAGATCACCATGTCCCTCAAATATTATCCCGAACATTTCGTGATTTTCTCTTTCGTGCATATGAGCAGAGCGCCATATTGGGGTAATAGTGGAAATATTCGCGCTATTTCTCGAAATTCTAGTTTTTAGTATTGCTCTTTCCAATCGTTCATGTGACCATAAATGGTATATAATCTCAAACTCCCCGTCATCTAAGTAGTCAACGACTGTTACATCAGAAAGATGATTGAAACCCCATTCCTTCAAAACCGATGCAGTTTTGAGGATTTTGTTCTTATCTACTTTAAGGATAAACATATCTTCATGTTCGATTAATGAAGTGTTTTCTCCAATATTTGCCTCAATATAAGATTTTAAATCAATACTCGTTTTCATTTCACCT
>WJKS01000012.1 GCA_014728985.1 Candidatus Aenigmatarchaeota archaeon | reverse complement strand
ATTGACCATGTAGTAATTGTAGTAATTGTCAATCAGATAGATAAGATAGATTTTCCAAATATTACTATGACAACCAACCCAGTGATCCCACTAATAATATTCTCAATAAGCATGTTCGGAAGCCTCCTAATTACAACCACAGGCATAAGACAGGGGCTTCATGAGGGCAATCCATTCATGGAACTTCTTATTAGAATTAATCCTGTGTTGTTCTGGGTGGTTGGTATTGGTTCGGTTGGTCTTGTGTGGACAATATGCCTTATCAATCGGAATAATATCAAGAAGTGGCATGTGGTTCTGTATTGGTTGTTGGCTCTGGTGTTTTTTGTGAACTTGGTTAGGGAAATAATTTTGGTGTTGTAGTAATTGTAGTAAACCGAAGTCAACCTTCATCTATATACTTCACCACATACTTTCATTCTTTTTTCTTCATAAAATCCTATACTCTCCAGAATATATATTTTCCAGAAAAAGTCCTCTGTGGATGGGGTGTTTTGGGTGAAAGATATAACCTATCAGGTCAAAATAATACATAGTTTTATATTTTCTGAAAAATAATTGTATTTTAGATTAGGACTAAACACGATTGTATATAATCCCTACCTCGGCGTGGTATTTCTTCGAATCATGAGTAAGCTATTTATACTACTTTTCCCAATTATTTGTGGGTAATGGGATGAATATTGTGGAAATAGATGAAAGGGGTAGAATATTGATACCCAAAGAAATTAGAAAAGGTGGATCTATAAAACCACGTCAGCAATTCATAATAAAAATTGTTAATGACAATGATTTATTCTTAGATAAAATAGAAAATCCAGAGAAAGCTACTACCAAAAACGATCCTTTCATACAATCAATTAAAAACCCAGCCCATGTGTCCCCAAACAAACTCAAGAAGATTAATTTGGAAAAACTAGAGGATGAGATGTGGTCAGAATGATTACCTTCATAGATTCCAATATAATTATCTTCTCGAATATACAGGAATACCCAGAACATGAAACTACGGTTAAAAAATTAGAGGAAATTTTAAGTAATGGAAAAGGAGCTGTAAATAGTATAATAATGTCAGAAGTTTATCACAAACTATCAAAAATACTCGATAAAAAACAGGCAAAATCAAGAACTAAAAAAATTCTGGATTCAGAAAATATTTTATATTTTCCAATTGAGAAACCAACAATAGAAAAGGCTATAAAATTATCTGGGAAAAGCCAACTAAGAATAAATGACTCAGTAATAGGACAACATGTGATAGACACCAACGCAGATGGAATATTCACAGACAATGTTAAAGATTTTAAAAAAATTGATAAGCTAAAAATCATTCGTCTAAGAGGGTCTAAAAAGTAAGAATAAAACGACTTGTAAATTATTCCTCTTTCTACAACTGGGAAATTTCATTCATTCAACAATTCCTTCATCCAATAGGCCACTTTTTCATGATCAACTATCCAGGTACCACCTTCTTTTCTACAACAAGGTGTTTTAATACCATGATAAGGTCCTTCATACTTACCAGAAAAATTAATCATAAATACCATTCCTTGGAAATTCAGTTCTGTTCTTTCTATATCTGGTCTGGATTGGATTCTTTCTTTTACTTTTTCAGTATTTAATTTCTCCCCTTTCTCCCAAAGAGTGACTGGTCCCACTGATAACCAATGATTGAAAACACTCATAGTAACTTTTTCTATGGGTTTCATAAATAGAAATGGATACCCAATTACCTCTGATTCATACCTATTAACCAACGTCAAAAAATCTTCATATTTATAAAAAATATCCAAACATTTGACCACGAACTGATAGAAGTCCTTTTCCGGACAGGTTTCATCGAGAAAAATTGTCAATACAAACATTTTAGAACAGTCGTGACTATTCCATAAGAATTCAACAATCAATGTCTTGAAATCATCATTCAAATAATCGTCTATTTCTGTTTTATTTGGTTTAGTACCATTCCGTTTGATTATCCAGGATTCTTCGTATTTTCTGTCTTTTGCGAACTGGATGGTATCAGGCTTGGTGGTAATTTCTTTAGCGAGCAGAGATTTATCAATCATATTTAATTATTCTAATTTTAAGGATAAAAATCCGATAAGATTTAACCGTAATGAACTGTATCATATATACGACAGAACAACCTGTGAAGACTATATAAAGTATCTGAGGAGTAATGTATAGTCATTTCTCTTTCATTATATGATCTCACAGTTAAAGGTAATCCTCCAAGATCATTGAGAACATCCAAAATTGGTCTAGAATCAACAGTGAAAGTTTCAATGACATCCCACATAACTCTCAAATTCTTAATTAAAGTTAAACGTTAGATATATTGACTAACTAGTAGGCAATATAGGAATAACCCATTCTAAAAAGGTCTCATTTCCCTTCTCATTTTAAACAGGCTAGAAACATTACCAACTTGACTTACTATATCTGAATAGAATATACCAATGTCTTTCTCCGAAAGCTTGGCTCTCTGATCAGCCTCTATTAGAACCGCGGGTAACCCATAACCAGCATGACCTGACGTCTTAAGGAGAACTGGTGATAATTTATTAACCGTCTCCACTGGATCTCCAAAATTTAGGAAATCCACCCTTATTGGTCTGTCAAACTCAACGGTTTTGATATAAAAACTAAAGAACGAGTCTCTCAGCTCCTCAAATTCTTTTAGAATTGGATGGCTACCAGGTTTCTGAGAATAATTGAATATACAAGTTCTTTCTCCTTTCTTAAGTGTATAGAATAAAAGATTACTGTCCTTTGTTTTTTCCAGAACTGTCTGTAATTCCCCTGCTAATTCTGCGCCCATCTTTGACATTACTCTCCTTGATAGTATGTCACAAAACTTAACCCCTCGACTATCCTCAATTACCCCTGATAGAATCACGTTTTCTTTTTTTGAAACCCTGAACAATTCTTTATAAGTCTTAACCATGTCCTCGTAATAGTGCTTGAGTCTATGATTATCTGGTTTATTGACGTAATGTGGAATCACTGAACCATCCAAAAAAACCATATCTGGTTTAAGTTTCTTAATGGCTCGAATAGTTGTATCTATCTCCATGATCTGTCTCTCAAAATTGTAACATGAATTTAACTCATTATCAGAAAATGGCTCCATCAACATCTTTGGGGTTGATATAGGATTTGTAGAGGGAAAATAATTGGCTTTATCCAACTTACCTTCTTTATAGACAAAATTCGCTCCCGCAGCACGCATCAGAATCAAATCCAGTCCGTGATAACTGTGTTTAACTATCCCACCATCCACACCCAGAACACTAATATTTTCAGGAAAATCTTCCTTAGTTTTGATTATTATTCTTTTCTCCTTTATCTCCTTGTTAGGACCTATCTCAAAATCATTATTTATTTTTCTAAGGAATTTACTGAATTTTACTCTCCGGGATTCTATAAAATTGATTCTTTGTACTATTTCATTAAGTTTATTGTGAAATTCTTCCATAGAAATAATATTGTTTTTAGAAAATTTATTTTAGATCAGAACCTGATAATACCCAACGCTATGAGAAATAGGATTATACACAAAGCTACAAGTATCCATGGAATAAAGCTAAATGGGTTCTTTTTCATTACTAATACCTTTTCTGAGTAATTCGTTATAAATAATATACAAGAACACTATATATAAAGTCGACAAACATAATTTGAAAATAATGTCAACATCAATATAGTTAGGGCTTCTGATTTTCACCCATATCCAATAGAACGGTGTGAGAATGACTATTAATGCTCCTATAAGACCCGACATTTTAATTATAGTTTTGGAATATGTCACTTGTACCCCCATTATAGAATAATTTCAACAAATCACAACAAATAAATACCTTAAATTACTACAAATACCATAATGAAGGTATGAATGAGGTGTCTAAACTCAACGAAAAATATTACATAACTACGGCTATTCCATATGTTAATGCGCCACCACATGTTGGACATGCACTAGAATTCTTACAAACCGATTGTCTTGCTAGATTTCACAGATCATTAGGTAAAGATGTATTTTTCCTAACTGGAACAGATGAAAATGCCCAAAAAAATGTTCTAGCAGCTGAAAAAAAAGGAATGGGAGTACAGGAATTAGTTGATGAGAATACTAATTTTTTCAGAAAAACCATTGATAAACTTGGAATATCTTATGATGATTTTATCCGAACCACCGATAAAAAGAAACACTGGCCTGGAGCTAAAAAAATATGGGAAGAATGTGTAAAATCTGGTGATATCTACAAAAAGAGTTATGAAGGTTATTATTGTGTGGGTTGTGAAGCATTTGTTACTGACAAAGATCTGGTAGACGGAATTTGCCCTGAACATAAAAAACCACCAGAAAAAATAACAGAAGAGAACTATTTTTTCAAATTATCAAAATATCAGGATGAGCTAGAAAAATTGATAAAAAATGATGAAGTTAAGATAATACCTGAAACAAGGAAAAACGAGGTTCTAAGTTTTATCCGTTCTGGATTAGAAGATTTTAGCGTTTCTCGTCCAAAGGAGAGAATGAAAGGCTGGGGAATTCCTGTACCCGAGGATCCTAGTCAGATGATTTATGTGTGGTTTGATGCCCTGATTAACTATATTTCAGGATTGGGTTACGGCTCTAATGATAAACTATTCAAGAAATACTGGCCAGCTGATCTTCATGTAATCGGTAAAGGAATAATAAGATTCCATGCCGTCTATTGGCCTGCAATGTTGTTATCTGCGGGTTTAGAATTACCTAAATCCATCTTTGTACATGGCTATGTAACAATTAACGATCAGAAATTAAGTAAATCACTGGGTAATGTTATAGATCCTAACGAAATAATTGAAAAATATGGGTTAGGTTCGGTCAGATACTTTATGCTTCGGGAAATCCCTCCTTTCAGTGATGGTAACTTCTCAGAAAAGGCTTTGGTGGAAAGAGTCAATAATGAATTAGTTGCAAACATAGGTAATTTTGTATACAGGACTTTATCATTTATTGATAGATACTTTGATGGAACTGTACCTAAAGCACTTGAATATACAACAGAAGACAAGTATTTGATCAAAGAAATCGAAAAGTACCCAAAGATTGTCAAGGAAAGCCTTGAGAATATAGAATTGAAATCCGGACTTAAAAAAATACTCGAACTATCCTCCAAGGGGAATAAATATTTTCAAGATAACAAGCCATGGGAACTTATTAAAGATAATGAAGGTAGATGTGGAACTGTTTTATATATTTGTGCTAATCTCTGCAGGACATTAAGTATTTTACTATATCCCTATTTACCAAATTCATGTAAAAAGTTATGGAAGCAACTAAATTTAGGTGGTAAGACTAAAGGAAATGTATGGGATACTGCATCAGAATTTAAAATAGTATCAGGACATGAAATCAAAAAACCTGAAACATTATTTAAGAAGATAGAAAAAAACAAGGAAATTTCTAATGAGGAGGTGGAAAAAAATATGATATCATTCAAGGATTTCAAAAAAATGGAAATTAGAGTGGGTACGGTTAAGGAAGCTGAGAGAGTAGATGGCTCAAAAAAACTAATCAAAATGCAGGTAGATTTTGGGGACTTCCAAAGACAAGTGGTAGCAGGACTATATCCACACTACGAGCCAAAAGAACTTAAAGAAGAACAATGGATTTTCATGACTAACCTAGAGTATGCTAAACTAATGGGATTAGAATCAGAAGCGATGATCCTCGCAGCAGTAGAAGGAAAAGAAGAAAAAGTCGTCTGTCTGAAACCTGAGAAAGAAGTGGAAGATGGAACAAGAATAGAATAGGTTTATCTTAATTTTTCCATTAAATCTCTCATAGACTGATTGAGATATTTTATTTCTCTTTCAGTTAGTTCCTGATTTAGCGACTTCGTCATCATGGAAAAAACTCTATCAGAATTTTGCCTGGACTCTGTATCAAAAATATTTTGTCTCACAAACGGATTATCTATTTGTGAAAGAAAGAAATGAAAATTCTTTTTCACATTCTCCGGTACTCTAGAATCATCAATGATTCTCTTTACCTGCTCTGTATGGAATTTAGAAACATATCTCTCCCTTTTCTCTTCTATTAGACCCTTATCAAGATATTTTAAAATTTTTACAGTAACGTTTATGTTCGGAAATCTCTCTTTCACCTGATCTAAGGATTTAGGATATTCAAGATAATCCAATATATCATAATCTATTCTTTTAAGACCAGCTTTACTTGTCTCTATTGGAAACATATCAATTATTTGTGAGTAAAAAGATTAATTAGTGAGTAAAAATCCAAAAAGTTTCAATTTCTCAAATTTAGCAACTTATAACTTGCCTTACACTATTACTTCCGGTCACAACCAATACTGTATGTTCTCCTTCAGCTTCATCTGTAGTTCCAGTAACTACCTCAGTTTCGTGGGGCTCTATTCCAGTGAAAGTATACTCAGCAGACCTATCATTGGTATCAACAAAAACTTGAATATCATCATCTTCAAGTGCAACTGTTCCGTCATTGGATATCACTAAAGTTATGATATTACCATCACCGCAGTAAGCATCCGTTAAAGAGATGGTGTTTTTTGTCCTACCAGTAATTATACCTGAAAAATATAGATAGGAAGTTCCCAATAGTGCAATCGCTATCATTACAAGTATTATAGTTGCTATTATTCCCGAAACACCTTTTTGTTTCATACATAAATAAATTGTTCTAAGGGTTTATAAAAATTCTCCTGATAATAAATTAAGAGATAAACATGCAAATAGGATTAGTTGGGAAACCCTCATCCGGGAAATCGAGTTTTTTCAAAGCAGCAACAATGATAGACGTGGATATAGCAGATTACCCTTTTACTACAATAAAACCTAATGTGGGACTGGGTCATGTAACTAAGGATTGTATCTGTAAGGAATTTGGAGTTGAATGTAATCCTAATAACTCCATATGTGAGGAGGGTAAAAGGCTTATTCCTGTCAAGCTTATCGATGTTGCAGGATTGGTCCCGGACGCTCATCTTGGTAAGGGCATGGGAAACCAGTTCTTGGATGACTTAAGACAGGCCGATTGCCTAATTCATATAGTTGACGCTTCTGGATTAACAGATGCTGAGGGAAAAGTAACCAAAAACCATGATCCTTCTGAAGACATCAAATTCCTAGAAAGAGAAATCGATCTCTGGTTCACGGAAATAATCAAAAGGGCTTTGGAGAAATATAAAAGAAAAAGAAGAGTGACAAAGGTAGATTTGTTAGACATACTAACTGACCAACTTACTGGATTAGGTATAGTAAAGGGTGAAATTAAAGAGGTTATGGATAAAATAGACGTAAAAGAGACTCAGAAATTCACTTCTTATCTAAGAAAAATGTCAAAACCAATAATTATCGCGGCGAATAAAATTGATCTCCCTACTTCTGAGGAAAATTACAAGGAAATGATATCAAATTTCCCTGACCTGACTATAATTCCAACTTCCGCTGCTGCTGAAATAGCACTGAAGACCGCTGAAAAGAAGAGTTTAATTAAATATCAAGAAAATAAAATTGAAATAATTGGGGACATTGAGGGTAAGCAGAAAAAAGGACTGGAATTTATAAGAGAGAATGTCCTTAAAAGAAGGGATTCCACTGGGATTCGAAAATGTCTTAACACATCTGTATTTGACGTTCTCGATTATATAGCGGTTTATCCTGTTGCTGACGCAAATAAATTGACCGATAAAAAAGGAAATATCCTACCAGACACTTATTTAGTAAAAAAAGGTACAAAATTGAAAGAATTCGCATTTATGATACATTCTGATATTGGGGAGAAATTCATCGGTGGCTTGGACGCAAGAAAAAAAATCAAACTGGGAGCTAATTATGAATTGAAGGACAATGACGTAATTGAAATACTAACTCAGAACTAACTTAAAGATCTTTCAAACCATGGCCTGTTAACACACAAACTACTTTTCCACCTAACTTACTTTTGAGTTTTAGATATCCCGCTACTGATACTGCACCTGATGGCTCAACGAACAACCCTTCTTCCCTAGCCAGCAACACTTGAGCATTCAATATCTCTCTATCACTCAATGCTTCAGCAAAACCACCTGATTTCCTCAAGGCAATTAATGCTTTTTTTCCATCTATTGGGTCCCCACATTCTATTGCTGTAGCAACTGTTCTTGGACTTTTAACTGGTTTAATTGAATCCTGGTTGTTCTTATATGAATTAACTATGGGTGAACACCCCTCTGACTGAAATCCAACTAAGGTTGGGATCTTACTTGTTAAACCTAATGTTTTCAGTT
>WJKS01000011.1 GCA_014728985.1 Candidatus Aenigmatarchaeota archaeon | reverse complement strand
AAGTCTTTATATTATTTTCAATACAAGAAATAATGCATTCACTTTCACCATAGTCAACATTCTTTGATAAAATTTCCTTAGCTTTTATTTGGTTTTTGATTTTTACGACATTTACTCTTTTCCTACTTATTAAATTCAACACCCTTTGAGCAGATTTTCCTTCTTTATCCTGATATTCACTTAACTCTTTTAATTCTTTTTTTACAGCTTCTGGTATTGTTATCTCAATTATCCCTAAGGATCCTTCTAAAATCCCTATCAATTCTAAAGAAACCAAGGCTGAAGTGTCCATGACAACTCTTATCATTTAAGTCCTTCCTCAAAAGATTTTTTAGCTACTTCAACAAAAAATGCAACTTTTCTAGCCTCTTCATAACCTAGTATCTGTACCATTTGTTCAAACGATATTTTTCCTGAAGCAAATTTTTTTGATAAACTCTCCTTTATTTCTTTAATTTCTGTTTCGTGTTGAATATATCTTATCAGTGCTTCCCTAATTATATTGGATTTAGTCTCTAATTTAGTTCTTTCTAGTGTTTCTATTTTATCTTTAAGTTCTGGGTCAATTCTGACCGTCAATAATTCATCTCTTTTCATGTGTATTACATTGTAATACCAATATAAAAAGTTAACTATTTTTCAATTTTTCCTACTAATGAAAATTTCCTTGAAGAATTCTTTTTGTTCAGTATCAACTCTCCCTCTAGTAGCAAGATAAAGAATAGGTAAAAATGTCTTGACGATCTGATCTCTATCCCAATCTTTCACCAACTTAGAGAATTCAACCTTATCAGAACCAATCTGAACAAGAAAAGAATCTATCTCAAACATCAGTTCTTTAATCCTTCTTTCTATGTCTTCCTCATCAACATCTATCTGCTTCCTTAATTTCCTTCTCAACTTTCTCTTCTTCACTTTCCTTCTTTTCTGAACCTTCACTGCTTTTTCTAAAGCACCAACAAGTTCATCCAAAGTGACCTTTCTCTTAACCACTCTTATTGGAGCTGGTTCCAAAGTCAATTTATGCAATCTATCCTTTATCTCATCAAAAGAAGTTAAGTCATCTTTAAGTTCATCAAACGTGTACTCAGTGGGTCTTCTCCTAACTGTGGGCCAAACAATCTCAGTCTTCATTTTAAGAAGAATTGCAGCTACAAGAACAACTTTCGCAGGAATTCTGAAATCAAGCATCTCAATATCTTCTATATACTCCAAAAAAGCGTCCGCCAGCTTTGTAATATTCACATCCCATGGATCCAAGTCTTCAGTAACAACTATGTGCTGAATCAGATCTTCCCATGATTGTTGATTGATTATCTTCTCAAGAAGTATTTTCTCCTCCATTTTAACCAGCCTTTGATTCCGGGAGCTCTAAACCAAGTATCTTTGATTCACCACCTTCCATAGAAACACCATAAACCCTATCCCCTTGTTTAATTGTGTGATCATTGTGAGTAATAACTATGAACTGTTCCTGTTCAGACATCTTATTAATCAAAGCTGTGATCTTCTTGGTATTAACTTTATCTAAAGCAGCATCAACCTCATCCAAAATGTAAAATGGTGTAGGTCTATATCTCTGGATAGCAAAAAGGAATGCTAATGCTGTTAGTGTTTTTTCTCCCCCTGACATCGCATCTATGTTCAACAGATTTTTACCGCCAGGGCTTGCCTGAATTAATAAACCACTTTGAATATCCAACTCATCCTCAAGTTTTAATGAGGCTTCTCCCTTTGCTATATCCTGGAAGATGTCTCTAAAATTCCGATCAACACTTTTCAGACAATCGTAGAATACTTCTTTTTTCTTACCTTCTATTCTTTCTATCATTTCCAATATTGCATCTCTTTCATCCCTGATTGAATCATATTTTTCTTTTAACTTGTCGAATTCACCTTTGAATCTATCATATTCGTCTATTGCTTTCATATTAACAAGACCAAGGGAATTAAGTTCGGATGTTGTTTTATCGATCTTAACTTCCAGTTCACTTACCTTCTCGTCCAAATATTCAATATCCTCATACCTATCTACCTCCAATTTTAGGGAGGATATTTCTGCCTCTGTTTTCGCACCTCTTATTTTTAGCTTGTTTATTTTATCCAATAACTTTCCTCTTTCATCAAAGACCTCATTTCTTTTCTGTTTCATTTGGGTTAACTCTTCATCTATACTGGTTCTCTCCTGATCCAAATCTAAAACATTCTGACTCTCGCTTTCATATTTCTCCCTGAGTTTATCCAATTTCTCATTAAGTTGGCCTACTTCAATTCTGAGAAAATTAATTTCCTCTTCCAGATCTTTCTTTACCTGCTCATATTCTTCCAATTCTATATCAGAACTGACGTTCTGAGACCTTTTCTTGTAAAAGCCTCCAATCATTGCACCAGATGTTTCTGCTAAATCACCGTCAACCGTAACCATCCTGACCCTACCTATACCTAATTTCCTGGCAATACCAAGATTTTCCACAACTAATGTATTACCAAATATATGTTTAACAGCGGGAGAATATCTGGGATCATATTTGACGAGATTTGATAAAAGACCTATAACTCCTGGCTGCTTTAATAATCTTCTTTGCTTATCTGTTAATCTTCTTGGTTTTATTTTATCCAAAGGTAAGAACGTTGCTCTACCGACTTTTTCTCTTTTCAGAAAATCTATGCACTCAGCAGCTGTATTTGTGTTACTTACGACTACATTCCAAAATCGGGAACCACCTGCTACTTCTGCAGCAACTCTGTAATCATTAGGAATTTTAAGAATATTTGAAACAGTTCCATGAACTTTAGGTTTTTTAAGACCAAGTATAGTTTTAACTGCCCTTGAAAATCTACCTGAACTTGCTTGAATATTTCTTAATTTGTCTATCATTTTGTTTATTCTGGCTATTTCCCTCTCGTTGCTTTCTATCCTGTCCTTATTTCGAAGGATCTTATTCTTAATGTAGTCAATTT
>WJKS01000112.1 GCA_014728985.1 Candidatus Aenigmatarchaeota archaeon | reverse complement strand
CTGTCAATTGTCCGGATTGCCTGAACTCATGTTCATCTTATGGTTGTTCCAGCAGTAGTGTTACTACAACCACAACTGGGAGTGTCACTACTACGACTTCGGGTATAGTAACAACAACCTCTGGTATAACGACCACAACTACAACAACTCCTCAAACAGAAGTTTTAATAAACTGCTATTATTGTGAAGTGGAAAATTGTTATTGTAACGTTTTTGGATGTCCTATAGGATTATTGAGTGTGTACACTACATCTTCTTGTACAGGAATACCTGTCTATAGTGTGGATTTCGTTTCAAGTACAGTTAATTGGCAACCCACAGAACAGAGGACATATTATTTAAAAGTTTTTTGCTCGGATAGTTCAACATCAGCATGTACTTCAGTTAATGTTGGTGGAGGAGACACAACTACTACAACTGTTTCGACAACTTCATCAACTGTTCCCATTACAACATCTTTCATGGCATCAACTACTACAAGTACTATTACGACGACTGTTACCAGTACCACTACAACAATTCCATTACAAGATCAGGAGATTAGGATTGCGAATATAGATTGTGATAATTATGAGTGCTCTATCTATGTAGATAAGAATACAATAAGTGAGGATTTACTAGTTTTAATTTGGTTAAAAGATGCTTCGGGTAGAATTTATTATGATGCAATAGTAGAATTAGAACCAGGAGATGTAGGTGAGATAAGAGAAGACCTATTTAAAAGGGAAACATGTTCCAATGGTACAGAAATTGATCTCTTAGCTCTATTTTACAGAAAATCTAGCCTGAATCAGAGAATAAGCAGGTACAGGGAGGAAAATATTTTCATCTGTTAGGGAGATATAAATGATAAAAAGAATTGGTATCACAATCATCAGTATTTTATTACTCATTTCTTTTAGGGTATATTCTGTTTCTATTGATAGCTGTAGTTCTGGTATAGGAGAATGGGAATGCGAATCAGATGGAGTTTGTTCTTGTGAAATTTTTGACTGTACAGATGGTGATCTTTTAGTTTATCAAAATGATATAACTAACCTATTATGTGCTCCTCCCATTCTAGATTCTAGTTCAGATATTTTTTGGGAAGAATGTGGTAATCCCTCTGGTCATGTCATAATTAGGGCCGACTGTGAAGAAGGACAATCTTCAGAAAAAACCATAAATATAATTGATTTAGGATTGGTTCCCGAAACGACCACTTCTGTCCCGACTACTACAACCACAATAGCAGAATATTGTAACTATGTTTGTCTTTCAAGTTGCACAGAGGATAACAATCCACCTCTATGTTATCATAGAATCTCGCATGGTTCAATAGGATGTGTCTCTGGAAAAATTTGTTGTGAATCTATCCTTAAAGAATGTCCGGAATCTGAACCCGATGAACCTGTTATAATTGATAAGACTTGCCCCTATCAGTGCTGTATAGATATGCCTGGATATGAGTACAAGCCATGTGCATCTGGTTTGAAGTGTTGTGATAATTCATGTAAAGAGACTTGCGAATCTTCTCCTAAGGTAAAAATTCCAAGGCAAATAGCACTATGGATAATACTGGCTACAGCAATACCTTTAGTAGCTTTCATAATCTTCTCATTGAAAAGAGAGAAACTTGCTGATATACCAGAATATTAAGTAATATTATTAATTTTAAAAATTCTAACTACAAATATATGTCCATGAAACCTTTATTCATTGTATTTGAGGGACCGGATGGTTCTGGTTTATCGACACAATCTAAGCTTCTCATGGAGTGGTTAAGGTCTCAGAATGAAAAGGTACTTTTAACAAAAGAACCAACAAACAGCATGATAGGAGGCATTATAAGAAGTGTTCTTAAGAAAGAATGGGAAGTCGATATGAAAACCTTTGCATTATTGTTCTCTGCTGACAGGGCTTATCATTTAAGTAGTCAGATAGAACCAGCTTTGAAAGATGGGTATCATGTTGTCTGCGATAGATATATTTTATCTACTCTTGCTTTTAATGTTGAAGAGGGGACTTTGGGGTGGTTGAAGCAACTTAATTCTAAGTTCAAAGAGCCCGATTTTGTTTTTGTTTTAGATGTTCCTGGTGAGGTTTGTGTAAATAGGATTAAAAGGTCAAGATTTGGAATGGAGTTCTTTGAAGAACCAGATAAATTAAATAGTATAAGGCGAAATTATAAAGATCTCAGGGATTATTTCCCAAATACTCATATAATTAAAGGAGATAATAGACCTCCTTCTGAGATTAACAAAGAAATAATCGGTATAATTAAAGGTAACTAAAACAAAAGTTTTTTAAGCATGTATAAACTATAAAAAGATGTTCAAATAGTTATTTGAGAGGATTGTTATGGGATTGAGACCTGGAAGATGTACGAGAAAGATAAAAAGGCCTTATACTAGAGTATCTAAGAAGAAGAGTAAGAACTATGTAGGTACTAAACCACCTCTGAGAATTCATATTTTTGAAATGGGGAATAAGAAGAAAGATTTTGAAAAAACAATGCATCTTATTGGTAAAAGGGCAGTTCAGATAAGAGATAATGCTCTTGAGGCTAGCAGGGTTAATGCAAATAAGTTTTTGGAGAAGAAAATTACTCCGGAGAATTATTTCATGAAAATCTTAGTTTATCCCCATCAGATTTTGCGTGAACATACACTCGCAACAGGTGCCGGAGCTGATAGGTTCTCTATGGGTATGAGAAAGTCGTTTGGTAGACCTAAAGGTAGAGCTGCGGTAGTTGATAAAGGTCAGAAGATAATTACTCTTAAGTTAGATAAAAAGAATTTAAAGTTTGGTAAAAGGGCTTTAGAAAGGGCAAGTGACAAATTGCCTACACCATGTAGAATAGTTATTGAGTAAGATTATATCCGTATTTTATGGCTTTTATATTCTGCTCCTTGTTTTTATCTGGTAATATTTTATTTAGGTCTATTATTTTTAGGTCAAAATTTAGTGTTTTCAATAGATAACCTAGGACTAACATGTTCATTACTAATTCATTATCAAATTCTTTTTTAGCGATTTCTTTAAAAGGGAAGCCGTTTTTACATAGACCCTCCTCACATATAATTTGTTCAGAATTGATTTTCTCCCCGTCCTCAGAGAGTTTAACCAGTATATCTGCCTTTTCTATTAGTGGATTATCAATTTTTTTATCTGAGTAAGTAAGAAGCGCGTCTATTGTACCTCCTCTCATTGCGGCATCGTAATCAAACATTAAGGAGACGTTGTAATTGAGACTGGAGAGAATCTTTGATAGTATAGATGTCATTAGTTTGATTCCCTGTCCTCCTAAACCGGTAATAAATATTTTTTTATCCATTTTTGACAACTCCTAATTCAAAATCGTCAAGAACCTGTTTATTTTCTACAATTCTGAAGTTTTCTTCCAACCAATTATACATTTTAGATGGTTTTTTTAATCCCATAGTTTTACCTATTGTTTCAAGACACAATGATATAATCTCAACAAAAGCAAATCCATCCCATTCTATTGCTTGTTTTATAACTTCTTTCATGTATTTTACATGTACAGGTGTAGTTCTTGCATAAAAATACCTTTTATTTGACATCAGGATCTTTTGTGCATCTATTGGTTCGATTTCACTTCCTCCTGGGGTAGTTTTTGTTTTCGCTCCTTTAGGGGTTGTTGGTGATAACTGACCACCTGTAAGTCCGTATACACTGTTATTTACACAGATCACTGTCATATTAATATCCCTTCTTGAGGTATGTAGGAGGTGGTTTCCACCTATACTTAATAAATCGCCGTCCCCACTTACAACTATAACTTCTTTGTCTTTTCTTGCCCTTTTAACGCCTTCTGCCAGGGGAATTATTCTCCCATGTAATCCATGAACTGTATCGAGATTAAAATAACCTGCTGTTCTTCCGGTACATCCTATTCCAGACAGTACTATTGGCTCCATTTCCAATTCGTCAAATAGGTTTGAAAGCTGAGTAAAGACTACGTGTAATCCACATCCCAAGCACCATATCGGCTCCACCCCTGGTCTTTTGTAATCCTTATATGTCATCTAATTCCCTCTTGATTTGTCTTAAGCTTAAACTCCCACCTGTTTGTTTTATTAGATTTATTTTCCTTTCAAGTACCCTTTCTATTTCATTTTTATATTGGCCTTCATTCATCTCGATTACGACTATTTTTTTGTGTTTTTCAGCTACTTCTTTGAGTTTTTCCTCTAATATCGGAAATAATCTTATAGGTCTGAAAATCGAGTAGTTTTCTTTTAATGGTGAAATAATCCTTGAAGTTATCCCGAAAGCAATTAATAAAGTATCAGAATCCTTATTTTCGATATATTCGAAGAATTCATAATTTTTAGATGTTTTTTCTATTTTTTCCTTCATTTTTTGAATCCATTTCTTATAGAGATCAGAATTTCTTGTCTGAGGTATTCCACCTTTAGATAAAAGTCCGGTAAAATGTCTTTTTTCATCCCCTAGAGGTTTAAGATGTCTTTGTTTTATCTTAAAATTAATTGATTCAATATCAACTGTCTCATATAAATGGGAAAGAAAAGCATCACTCAATAATATAATAGGACTCAAAGACTCTTCGCTTGCATTAAATGCCTCGATAGTGTATTTGAAACATTCTTCCACGCTGTTCGGGTAAAAAACTATGGGAAAATAATCGCCATGACTGCCGTATCTAGCTTGACTTATATCACCCTGTGAGGGCATTGTTGGCATCCCTGTACTTGGTCCTACTCTTTGAACATTTACAATAACAAGTGGCACTTCGATCTTATGTGCAAAACCTATAGATTCTTGCATCAAACTGAACCCAGGACCTGAGGTAGAAGTCATTGATTTCATCCCCCCTAGACTTGCACCTATAGCCATATTAACTGCAGCCAATTCATCTTCTGTTTGGACAAATTCTATATCTTGGTTTGCCAGATAATGCATAATTTCTGAGGAAGGGGTTATAGGGTATCCTGAATAGAACTTTAATCCGGCTTTTATCGCTCCCAGACCTATAGCTTCATTTCCCTGTAGGATCTTTTTCATTTTATCACATCAACAATCACAGAGAAGCATTATTCAATACTTCAATGAATCTTTCAACCTCTTGTTTAGTGTTATATAAATAAAAACTAGCTCTAACTGAACCTTGGATTTTGTGTTTGTTAAACCAGGAATGCACGCAATGAGCACCAGATCTGACCATAATATTTTCACTATCGAGTATCATTGAGATATCATGTGGATGTAAGTCTTCTAGAGAGAAACTAACTATACCTGGACTAATTTTTGGGTCTTTTACACCTATAAATTTGGAATTTTTTATCTCTGAAATACCTTTTGTTGCCTTGATGGTAAGTATTGAGGTATGTTTTTCTATACTCTTCCGTCCTACCCCCATTAGATAGCTTGCAGCTTCCCCTAGACCGATTATTCCAGCATAGTTCTGTAGACCCGCCTCGAACTTCTCAGGAGGTTCAAGGAAGTTTTGGGTAGTATAAGTGGTATTCTTGACTGTGTCCCCGCCAACTAAAAAGGGTTTTAATTCCTCTAAAAGGTGGTATTTGCCATAAAGAATACCCATTCCTGATGGTCCAAGCATTTTGTGACCTGATAATGCTAGAAAATCAACATCCAATTCTTTAACATTGACTTTTTTATGAGGTACTGATTGTGCAGAATCTAGCATAACTAAGGATCCTTCCTCATGAGAGATCTTGATTATTTCTTTTACAGGTAATGTATAACCGTCTATATTAGAAGTATGTACCATTGAGACTAACTTAACACCTTTTACCATTTTTTGGAATTTATCTAAGTTAAATGTATAATCATCTTTTGATGGAACTGATTTGTGTATTACACCTTTTGTTTTTGAAAGAATTTGCCAGGGGACCAGATTAGAGTTATGTTCCCGGTCTGTTGTTAATATTATATCATCTTTTTTCAGATTAATTGAATTAGCAACAAGATTTATTCCTTCAGTTGTATTTTTAGTGAATATTATTTCTTTTGGATTATCAGTTCCCATGAATTTAGCTATTGTTT
>WJKS01000111.1 GCA_014728985.1 Candidatus Aenigmatarchaeota archaeon | reverse complement strand
TTATGTACTATTTCCAAAGATAATTTTACAGTCACCCATTCAAATTCACCTCAAATGATATTTGGATGGGTTTCTTATTATTTTTTACTTATTCTGAGACACTTTCGGAAGTACTGGGTAGAAAATTAAATATTAATATTTGATGGTTACTAATGGGTCCTTTGGGAAGGATTTATATATTAGAACTAAACTATAATTCCAAGATTTATACTTTTTCTACTAAAGTTATTTTATGAACTGGAAAGATTTTGATAAGGGTGTATTTTTGGTCAATGTTGTTGGGGTTATTTATGATCCAGAAAAGGAGAAAATCCTTATAGGTAAACGTGAAGGAGACGAATTTTTACCTGACCTATCATGGTCTTTTCCTGGTGGTAGACCTACTTACAAGCATTCTTTGAGTACTTGTCTGAGAATGGAAGTTAAGAAGAAAACCAACTTGGACATCAACGTTATCGACTGCTTCTTTACCAGAGCCCTTCCTGAGAGACCAGAGTTTCTTATGGTTTATTATTTCTGCGAAGTTATTGAGGAATCTGATAAACCGAAAGCAGGAGAGAAATTCAAAGAGATTAAATGGGTAAAACCGACCGAAGTTGTCAAATATTTTACCACGTCAGTTGATCCTGTTGTTATGAGTTTTCTGGAAGCACTGGAAAGCGGGGATATTTGAAGTAATCTGTATACCCTTATATTGTCTTTTTCCAAAAAATATCATATGTTCGGCAGTAAATTTAGAAGATTTTTTTACTTATCATACAATATATCTAAAATCCTTTTGAAATATAGTAAAGTTCATGATGAGGAAGATATTAAGGAACTCGAGGAATTCGGTACTCAGTTAAGAGAGAAATTAGAAGAAATGGGACCTACTTTTATCAAATTAGGTCAGATGCTAAGCTTAAGGTTTGATATACTTCATCCGGTTATCTGCAGGGAACTTAGGAAATTACTCGATCATAGTTCTACCACCGAATTCGGAAGTATAAGATATCTGTTAGAGAAGGAGTATGGGTTAGGTTTGAATCATGTTTTTGAAGAAATTGATAATAAGCCTTTTGCATCAGCATCTATAGCTCAGGTTCACAGGGCAAAATTGAAATCGGGACAGGAAGTTGCAATAAAGATAAGAAAACCAGGAATTAAGGAAAAATTTGAGGAGGATGTGGGTCTACTTCAAACAATAACTGGAATTATTTCAAAATTACCCAAAATGGGGACTATGAACCTGCCGAAGTTGATAAATGAATTTGAGAGGTGGAGTGAGGATGAGTTAAACTTCACTAATCAGGCAAAAAATATGGAAAGATTTAGAGATAATCTCTCATGTTTTGACTTTGTGATTATACCAGAGGTACATTGGGATCTGACTAAAGAAAATGTGTTAGTTTACAATTACCTGGACGGATTTACCTTGAACGAGATAATCACTGCGATTGAAAAGAACGATAAAAAGGTACTTAAAAAATTGGAAAAAATGAACATTGACCTAAAGAAATTCGTGACCAATTACCCAAAGGTGTTGTTCAAACAGACTTTTGATGACGGCTATTTTAACGCAGACCCTCATCCGGCAAATGTTATTCTAATGGAGGATAATAAGATAGGTCTTATTGATTTCGGAATGGTGGGGGAGTTAACAGAGTTAGAGTTGTCACATCTATTTATTGCTGTATTAGGATTTGTTGAAAGAGATATTGATACCTTGGTTAATTTAGTTCTTAAGATTGGTAGGGAGAGGGGAAAGTCCGTCAACGTTGGTTTGGTAAGAAGTAAAGTAGAGGAAATTTTAAGGGAAGCAGGTAAATCTTCGGTTAAGGATTTGGATGCAGTTGAGTTATTTTACAAGTTGTTCTCCGTTTTTTACGAAACGGATCTAGAGCTACCAGTAGAATTCGCTGCACTGGGAAAAGAGTTTGCGACATTAGAAGCGGTGGCAGATATCATAGCACCTGATTATAATCTGATAAAGGAGCTGAGACCAGTATGCACACGAATGTTGAAGAGAGAGATCAAACAAAAATTCTCAGAAAGAAAATTACTGAAATCCATTTCAAAGTTCCTTTCCATGACTGAAGATATTCCGGAAACGATAAATGGAATTCTGGACACTTTTAAGAAAGGAAAGATTCAGATAGTCGTTAAGACTGAGGATATTCAGGGTGAGAAAAATGATCGAGACTTGAGAACAATAATTATTTTCTTGCTTTCTATTTCCATAAGTTTATTCCTCTCATTTGGTGGAAATTTAAGTAAGATTAGTTCTGGGTTTGATTTGGAGATACTGTTAATTTGGATTTTGGTATTTCCTTTTGTTTTCGCTTTATTGTATATGTTAATAAGAAAGAAGTGAGTTCTAAATTAATATTCAAAGAATTTAATTCTAAAATCATAAATTATTGATAGAATTTAAAAATTAGGTGAAATAATGAAAAAATTAATAAGAAAAGCCATACTTTTTGGAATGGGAGTAGCGTCATTAACCAGGGAAAAAATAGAAGAATTTGTGAAGGAACTTGAAGAAGAAGGGAAGATTTCAAAAGAAGAAGGACGGAAAATGGTTAAAGACTTAGTTAAAAGAGCGGAAAATCATCAAAAAAAGCTTTCAAAGGAGATAAGAAAAAACGTTGATAAAGCCTTAGAAAAGATGCCTTTGGCTACAAAAAAAGATGTTAAGGATCTAGAAAAGAAACTGACAAAGAAAAAGACCAAGAAAAAAAGAAAAAGTAGTTCCAGTTAACCTTTTTAAATACTACTCTCTAATATTCCTTTAATGTCAAGGAGAAATACTCCCTAGTTAACTAATTTTCGAATTTGTTTAGTTATTTTTACAGAAGAGGTGATTCTATGTCGTCGATAGTTAAGGATTTTAAATGGGAAAAACAAGCCAAGGTATCTGACTTAGTTAAAGATTTAGGTAGCTCGGGTTTTCAAGGTATTGAATTAAGAAAGGCAACAGATTGCTTTGTTAAGATGAAAAGAGAAGGTGCTAAAATTTTCTTTACTTTTACATCTAATATGACTACTTCTGGTTTAAGAGGTCTTTTTTCACAGTTAATTGGGCTTGGTATGACTGATGTGGTAATAACAACTGTTGGAAGTATAGAAGAAGATATAATGAAATCAATTGGTGAGGATTTCTACATAGGCAAGTATTATAGTGATGATGTAGCTTTGTATGAAAAAGGAACTAATAGAGTGGGAAATCTTCTGATTAAGAATGAGAGTTATGAAAGGTTTGAGGCCTGGATAAAAGATATGCTCGCGAAATTATACAAGAAAAAGAAAAGATATTCAGTTGTTGAGTTACTCAGAGAAATAGGTCTTATTCTTGATGATGAGAATTCAATTCTCACCCAATGTGCAAAGAATAATATACCTTTGTTTTGTCCTGCTATTACCGACGGGTCATTTGGTTTTCACCTTTATTTGTTCCAACAAGATCATCCAGATTTTATCGTTGATGTTATCAAGGATTTCAAGGAATTGATAATGGCTTCAAGTTATGACGACAAGAAGGGTATTATTACTTTAGGTGGAGGGGTTTCTAAGCACCATGCTATCTTAGGAACATTATTGAGCGGTGGAGCAGAATATGCAGTATATATGACAACTGCGAGACAATATTCCGGAAGTTTAAGCGGCGCTACAACCCGTGAGGCAAAGAGCTGGGGAAAAATCAAGGACGATGCAGATGCGGTGACAGTTATTGGCGACGTTAGTGTGAATTTCCCATTAGCAATGTTTGCTGC
Organism: Candidatus Aenigmatarchaeota archaeon; assembly: GCA_014728985.1. GTDB lineage: Archaea > Aenigmatarchaeota > Aenigmatarchaeia > CG10238-14 > CG10238-14 > CG10238-14. The sequence continues at coordinate 15,706 of WJKS01000111.1, read as the reverse complement.
ATTAGACCAATTATCTGAAGAGGGGCTGTTAAATGAGTAATTCCAAGTTTGTTGTTAATAGATCCAAGATAATAGAGCAGTTTCAAAAACTGAAACAGTTGGATTTAGATGTTTCTTATAGCGTGAAGACTTTCCCAGAAATATGTCCTATTCTTGAGAATAACACAGATTCTTTTTTTAGTGTTCACATGCCACAGAGTTTGAGATTTGTTAAGGATATGTCAAGGGTTTGGTTTTTAACCCAGACTTTAGATGAGAATCTTCTAGATGGACTAACAAAGAAAGGACTGGGTAATTTTATTGTCGATAATGAAACTGATCTCAAAATATTGGAAAAATATATTCAGAAAAAAAATAAGAAAATCAATCTCCTGCTTAGAATGAGGATGAAAGAATACACTATATACACAGGTAAATACTTTGTTTTTGGAATGAGTTCTGAGAAAGTGAACGAATGGATACCAAGATTGAGAAAAAATAATAACATACTTGATTTGGGAGTGCATTTCCACAGAAAGACCCAGAATACAAGTGAATGGAATATCAAGAAAGAAATTGAGCAGAAATTAACGAAGAAAACACTTGAGAACATAGATTTGTTCAATATAGGCGGAGGCCTACCTGTTGATTACAAGAATTCTAGTGGTAGGAATCTGAATAACATATTAGAGAAGATAATTGAATTCAAGGGTTGGTTACAGAAGGATTATAATGTCAAGACAATAATAGAGCCCGGTAGATTCATAGCTGCTCCTTCAACAAGATTAGAAACAGAAATCTTGAGTGTTAATGATAACACTATTGTCGTAGATGCGTCTGTTTACAACTCTTCCATGGACACGATAATTGTACCAATCAAGCTTCTAATTGAAGGAGAATTGGATGAAGGTGAAGATTATCTAATTAAGGGATGTACACCTTGTTCAATGGATGTATTTAGATATAGGGCTAAGTTAAAGAATCCTGGAGTAGGTGATAAATTAGTTTTTCTGAATGCTGGTGGGTATAATTTTACCACTGATTTCTGTAATTTACCTAAGTTGGACGTTGAGTTTGTGGATTAAGGTTTATTTCGATGTAGTATCTCTACTGCCTTTGCCATCATTTCCCCAGATTCAGTTAGACTAATTTTACGTCTTTTACCACCTATCTCATCCATCTCTATATAACCCTTTTCCTCTAGTCCTCTGAGTGCATAACTTAATTTGACTATACCGCTTTGTATTGTAGTTACTTCACCTAATTTTTTCAAACTAAGCGATTTAACAAATCTTCTGAGGTTAGTACTGACGTCCTTCTCTTTGAGTAGATACCCGAGAATATTACCCTCTATTTCGTCTGGGAGTGTAATTGGGAAATGGAATACTTTTACTAGTCCTCCTATTCCTTTTGTATGGAATTCTCCTCCCAACCCGTAGACTTTGCCGTGTATGTAATATGCTTCAGAATCTGTTAGAGAAGACGCTATCCATGCTGCGAAAGCAACAATTCGGCTTGGTGGCGAGAGATTAACTATTACCCTGTTACCTTTATCCTTTTCTTTTTTCATTATTTCCAAGAGCTTTATGAATGATTCCTTGAAATCATAGTAATTAATTTTGACGTGTTCTTTTTCTGCTAATGGTGTTAGATCCTCTAGTTCCTTAATTATTTTCCCTCTTGTTTCCTCCATTTCTTTGTGTTCTTCAGGAGGACTCTTGTTTTTTATTATATATATTTTATGAGGAGGGAATTTTTTCAATAGGAATATAGGTCTTTCCCTGTCTATCCCTGTAGGTATGATTTGTACAACCTCAGACATACTTTATTAATGTAAGACTAACTTTATAAATATAACTATTATTTTTTAAGTAGACATAGTATCTTTATTAAAGTATGAGTTATAAATAATATCTTTCTTAATGATTAGATGTTATTGAATAGTGGTAATAGAGGTGGAAATATGAGAGGAACTTCAAAAACAGTAGGAAATTCTTCTGTAGATAGATTAAGATATCTTAGGGATTGGAACTTTAGAAAATGGGAACCATATGGTATAAATTTAGCATTGATAACGGCTTCGGATGGTGTATATAGGATTCCAGATACGAGAGTACAACCGGATTATAAACTTATTTCTCATATAAAAACAGAACAACCAGTCACTAGAGAGAGAGTAATTGGATTAGGAGAGAGTGCATATATCTATAACGATGAAATACCAGACAGAAATTTCTCTAATTTAGGCGGGTTCTTTTTAGTAAGAACTGGTCAAGAGATAAGAAGATACGGCGCTGGTGAAATATTAGATGAGAGAGTTATTGGGCAGATTCCATCAGGTTCAAGAATTATTGCTGTACAGCCTTTTTTATTTAGTTTGTGGGAGCGAGGTTCTTGGCCAGATGAGAGAGGAGATTTGGTTCTTCAGACGGCTAAAAGGTTGGGGAAATTCAGAGGCGAGTACCCATGGACCAAATAATCAAAATCACACCAGATTTCGATTATTCTAAAGTAGATAATTTTAGGACAAAGAAATTGGAAGGACATGTGACTATTTTAAAAACTGGCTTACCAGTAGCTGACGCTTATCTAATAAATCCATCTGTCTATAGTTTTTGGAAAAATAAAGAGTCTTTCCCTGAAAATTTCCATGAAAAATTGGAAGAATCAATAAATGATATATTAACAAAATTTCAGTCAATAACCCTACGTACGTGTTTCAGATTCGATGGTTTTGAGAACCCAAGAGCACTTCCTGCTTGGAGAAAATTAAAGAAAAAAGAAAGAATATTGGAAAGTATAATTGAAGCTTACAAAAAGGGCCAAGAGATAGCTAAGAAGAATAAAATCAGTAACTATGGTCTAGGTTTAATCCTGATGGGTAGGGTTGACGGGATAAAGGGAGGAGTAATGATAGTTGATATTGGGAAGGAAAATTTATGTATGATTGATTCATGCTGGGGAGATAATCTCCTTATTACAGATGGGGAGTCGGGTTTTGATACATTTTGGGTGGATGAAGACCTTAAGATCATTAAAGAGGAAATAAGGGAGAAAAAATATGGATATTTTTTTAACGGAATTGAGAAGGTCAAAAAATCTATAGATGAATCTAAGGTTCTAGTCCCATCTTTGAATGATCAAGAAATCAGAAAATTAGTAGAATACGGTTTTAAGGGCGCTAAATTCCATGATTCAAACGTAGAAATAGAGTTCTTAATAGGTGAAGATAGTAAGATAGAGGCGTATGAACTTCAATTGAAACATGGTTTTAAACTAGAAAACCCGAAGTTAAAGCGGAAATCAAATTCACTGGTAGAGGGAACATCTGTTTTTCCAGGTAAAATAACTGGAAATGTAAAAATAATTGAGAAAGAAGAGCATTTGTCAAAGGTAAATAAAGGAGATATACTGATTGTAATTCCGATGGATATACCCACTTTTTTACCTGTTGTTGATAAAGCTGCAGCAATAATAACAGATTCAGGGGGAATAACATCACATTTGGCCACAATAGCTAGAGAATTCAAGATACCATGTATAGTTGGTACCGAAAATGCCAGTAAAATCTTGAAGGACGGTGATAGAATAATTTTTGACGGGGGTAGGGGGACTATTTCAACGGTGGGTCAAAATGAAGGATGAAGTGATTTGGTTTACAGAATTGGGAAAAGATAAGGACTCTATGGGTGGGAAGGCATTCAATTTAATGAAGATGAGTGATATGGGACTTCCGGTACCTGAAGGTTTTGTTATAACTCAGAACAATTTATCCAATGGAATTGATCTTATCTTGAAAGAGTATAAAAAACTTCTAGAAAAATATGGTTCAGTGTCAGTGAGGTCGTCAGCAAATGTAGAAGATTCTGAGAAAGCATCTTTTGCAGGAATTTTTGAAACTACATTAAATGTCAGGAACAAGAATGAGTTACTTATATCTATAAAAAAATGTTTTGATTCTATAAGGGAACCTCATGTAAAAAATTATTCCAAAAGAAAAGGTATAGACCCAGGAACTGTAAAAATGAACGTAATAATTCAGGGTATGATAAAAGCCAATAAGTCGGGAGTTATATTTACAAGTGATCCTTCTGGTACAAGAAATATCATTATCGAGGCATCTGATGGGTTTGGAGAGAATGTCGTCGGAGGGAAGAAAATACCTAGCAGATATCTGGTAGACAAATTCACTGGAGAAATAGTAGAGAGTAAGGAAAATAGTACAATTCTGAACGATAATGAAATTTCTGAGTTGATAAAATATGCTAAAATTTTGGAAGAAAAGTGCGGGAGACCTCAGGATGTAGAGTGGGCATTGGATGAGGGTAAAATTTATTTACTCCAAACTAGACCACTTACAGTTTAATATCAGGAACTATATGATGTATTTAATATGAAAACAAGAAAAATATCGGTTGCAATGGAATGTTTTATTAAAAAAGATGGGAAATATCTGATGCTACATAGAAACCCGAAGAAGAAACTTATGCCTGACGTATGGATGGCGCCTGGGGGTCATATAGAACGTAACGAGGGCTTATTTGAAGCCACTAGGAGAGAGATCATGGAAGAAACAGGACTGAAGATTAAAAACTTAAAAATTAAGGTTACTGGGAACGCATATTTGAAAGATTTGGATGAGGAATTATTTTTCCACTTCATAACTGCTGATTATGATAGTGGTGAGTTAAAACAAAATCCTGAAGATGGTGAACTTATTTGGTTGGAGCCCGAAGAAATAGTTAATTTGGATAACTTATTAGCAGAACTTCACGAAGTATTAAATTATATTTTTGATGATGATTCAGATATAGTTTCTTACAAAGCTGTTTATGAAAAAGGAAATAAAATGACACATTTTGAGATTGAATCTAATCAGTAATTGTTATTAAAAGGTATAATTAAGCCCTAATCTGAACAACATCCTTGTCTTTCAGGACATGGTCTAGACCAACCTGTGCACCACCAAACTTAACAGAATCTCCCCAGATTTTAGCATAACGAAAATGTTCTAGTAAATCTTTGTGTACCTCTCTAACCACCTTTTCCACAGTTACGCCTTTTTTGAATACAATAGGTTTATCTTCTGGTTTCTTCCCCGGAGTTTTTGTATAAACCCTTATTTTACCTAAGTTCCTCCAAATTTCACTTTTCAGTTTTTCAATATCAATCTCTTTTTTGGTAGTTACATATAATCTTTTACACTTAATTGATCTGCTATCTAACATGTCATCAAGTTCCTTCTTCTGTTTACCCAGCCCTTTGTTCACGTCTAGTAATATCAGTACTAAATCCGTATTATATGCTACACTTATAGATTGTGGGTCAAAAGTGGAGGGAATTTCAATAATCTGTATCCAGACATCTTCGTATTTCATCATCCCAAATTGTGGAAGTGTGGTTGTATATTTGTAGTCAGCAATTTCAACGTCCTTCCTTGTTAATTCTTTTAACAGAGTACTCTTCCCTGAGTTAGTTTCTCCGATAAGGCATACTTGTCCCGCACCTTCTTTTCTGATTGACCATTTTGGTTTTGAGCCGACTTTCTTAGGTTTTTGCTCCTTAAGCTTCGAAAGTTTTTTCCTGAGGCGCGCAAGTACATTTTCACTTGATTTATGTTTTGGTAGAAGTCTTATCATCTCCTCAAGGTAAAGAATTTTTTCTTCTCTTGTTTTTGCTCCCGTAAATTTCTCCTCGGCTTTGTAGTATTCTATCGGAGCATTAACCGGCATTTTCTTCTTCCTCCATGAATAATTTAGATGCAAGGATATGGCTGCAATCTTTTAATTTCAATGCGTAATATCTACAATCACAACTCCAGGAATCCTTATTCTTATCATACATTACCTGCTTATCCTCTGTATCATTAAGTATTGTAAAGTGTATCCTTTTAGGACTTTCGATCTCCTTCTTTACTTTACCATTTTTGAATAACCAATAAGCTTTTCTTCTTGTTTTCCAGGAAATCTTATTCATGCTCATTATTTAAAAACAGAAAGATTTAATTTTTGTCATGAAGATAACTTGGTTCCTAATAATTGTGAATATTTTAGTGTTTTTATTAGCCGTGACTAACCCTGAATACTATATCGGAAATTACGGTTTCAGTATAACCAACCTCCTTTCAGGGAGATATGAAACTTTGATAACCTCTCTGTTTATACATTCTAGTTTTCTTCATCTTTTTTTCAATATGATAGCTTTATTTTTCCTAGGTATGCCTTTAGAAAAGAAACTCAATTCCTGGAAGTATATTCTGATTTATTTCTTGAGTGGTATTTTGGGTAATTTGATTATGTTTATTCCATTTTATCCCCCAGATACTTTGGGCGTGGGTGCTTCTGGTGCTATATCAGGACTTGTTGGTGTAGGTACATTTCTTTACCCAGGAAAATTGGTATTTTTCCAGACTATTTTACCTATACCTTTTGTTTTGGCTGGAGTGATTTATTTCCTATCTACCACATTCAACCTTTTCATTCCTTCTCATATAGCATATCCTGTTCATTTGATGGGATTTATCATGGGTTCAATATTTGGTTTAATTTGGGCTGGTAAAAACCGAAAGAAAAGTATTTTAGTCTTCGTTTTAGTGCTTATATTGGTTATAATATTCCCTTACATTTTGGAGATGATTTTGTGAAGGATATAGATAAGATAAAAGAGAAACTAAAAGAATCCCGGGCGGAAAAAATATTTATCCAATATCCAGAAGGATTAGTACCCAAGATAGTGAATATAGCAAGATATCTTGAGAAGGAAGGATTTGAAGTCGTTTTAAGCATGGAACCTTGTTATGGTGCGTGTGATTTGAGGGATATGGAGGCTAAGAGGTTAGGTTGTGATACTATTCTTCATATAGGCCATACAGATTTTGGTCTTGAAAGTGAATTACCTATAGTTTATTGGGAATACAGATTAGACACTGATCCAATTCCTACATTGAAAGAAGAATTTCATAAATTGAAACCATACAAAAAGATAGGTCTGGTTACAAGTTTGCAGTTTGTTGATGCTATGAATAACGTTAAAGAATTTCTTGAGGAAAATGGTAAAGAAGTTTTTGTTCATAAGACATTAAACTATTTTGGGCAGATTCTTGGATGCTGTGTTTATCCGGCTGAAGTTATTCAGGATAAGGTCGATTGCTTTTTGTATGTGGGTGCTGGTAAATTTCATCCATTAGGCGTTGCTATCAAGGTTGATAAACCAGTTTTTAGTCTGGATGTTGAAAGGAACGAAATTTATAATTTAGAGTCGGAGAAGATGAAATATCTAAAGAAGAAGGCGTGGAGAGATAGCCAATTAGAAGACGCTGATACTGTTGGAATTCTCGTTTCCTGGAAAAAAGGTCAGAATAGAATCGAAGAAGCTAGAAAGTTAAAGAAAGAATTGGAAGATAAGGGTAAGGGCGTTACTATTCTTGCCTTTGATAGGATTACCGATAATAAGCTAGAAGGCCTTAAGTTTGATATTCTTGTTAACATGATTTGTCCTAGGTTAGATGATGAAGTTGTTTTATAATATTGGGTAATCCGCAGATGTAGAGGCACGAACTGTTGTTCCAAAATCGTAACCGCATTTCCTGAAATTTTGCTGATATTTCCTAATTACAGAAAAGACACCTGGATAGTGTATGACTTCCAAAGATCCATCTATTGGGATTATTTTTCTTCTTAGAGTCCCACAATCAGGGCAAGTACCTAAAGATTTTTTTATTAATTCCTTTACCACTTAATCCACCTTATTTGGTATATATAAGGGAAGTATGAACTCACGTCCTTCAGCATTCAGATCCCTTAACATAATATCTATCATATCTAAACTTGAATTCGGTATCCTGTCTGCCCCATATCTTGTATGTAGAAATAGTTGAATAAAATCACCAGATGTCCCTAGGAAATATCTGAAAATTTCAACGGCTGCATTGGTATTTGAGAGACTAGCTAACCTTGGGTAGTCTTCTAAGTGTGCTCCTATTACCCATATCCCATTTTCTTGATGAGGTCTGTTTTTTTGTCTATCATAATTGGCAATATACCTGAATCCAGTTCTTCTCATAGCTTCTAATGTCGTTGGTCCATAATAATGTGCTGGTGGCATTAATACATCTGTTTCTTGGCCCACTAATGAACCCAATAAAGTATTTCCTTCTGCAAGCCATTCAGATTGTAAATCAATTGGAATAGGTCTACCATATCTTTCTTCGTAATCTCGGCACCTATATTCATGGCAAGAGGGAACTGATCTTTCTATTGAATGTTTATCCTCAGGTAAAACTCTACATCTATGGGTCACACCATGGAGCGCGATCCCATGTCCCTCTGAAAGTAATTCTTTCACATAATCAAATCCTTCCCTTATTGGGGGAGAAGTTTGGTCACTATAAAGTCTCCCAAAGTGAGGGGTTACGCCTAGGAGAACTGGGATATTGTATTGATTTATTACTTCCATTAACTGACTAAGTCTACCCATACAACCAGGTTCTATATCATCAGATGAGTGAATGTTGTCTATTCTTAGTATTGCGTACCTTCTAGTCATTATATTACCAACACAATTCTCCTTTTAAATACCTAACTAGATAATCATCATCAAATTCTTCTAGGTTTCTTGCACCCTGCATACCATTTGGATCTATGCCCGCCTTTTCTTTAAAATCATCTAATATCCTCATTCCATCTGAGTTTGGTATATCGAGCCTTTGAGCTAAGTTTACAAGAGGCAATAAGCTTACTGGTATATCCTCTCTCCAGTATCTTCCCTGAGGTACAGATCTATTTTGGTAAGTAGGTGTTCTTTCTATGGCTTTATGTAATGGTTCATTTGGTTTCCTCCTGACCCCATATGTATAATCCAACCAATGTTGAGCTGAAATTACAGCATCAGATAGATCTCCCAAATGAGAGGCTCTTGTAATTCTGAGTTTATTTGGATTATCATGAAGCAAAGTTTCCTCTCTTCTCAATCCTTCCATTGTTCTTTCCCATTCATTTTCTCTTGGGTTTTCCGAATAACCAAACGTTTTAAGCCCTATTCTAACAGCTATCCCTAATCTCATTTGATCTATACCTTCAATTGTTCTTCCAACTTCAGGTCTGTTCGCAATAAGATCCATGTAATATGAAATATTTTCCCCGTCCCTTTCAGTTTCTATTTCGTCCCATGCCAGAATATATGGTCCTGGATGAAAAATCGCTCCTATATTGTTCAATGTTGTAGCCCCAGGTAAACTTGTCCATAAAACTTGAGGCCATATATTCATAATCATTTTCTTATCTTCTCCGTCAAAAATACCTTCCCAAGATCCAATCCAGTTTCTTTTCCTCCTTTTTATTAATGACCTACCAGGTTCTGGTGATTTACATGAATAAGGACAAGTTGAGAAAGAAACTATTGGATATCCTTCCCCCAATATTCTCCATAAATATGGGCTTGGAAAACTTCTTCCCGGTGCAAGAATGACAGGCCTTTTTTTGTGAGTTAAACCAACATCCTTTAATCTATGAACAGATTCTTCTTGGTAAATAGCTGGTAAGGGAAAAACTATCATATCACAGTCATCAACTAATCTTTTTGGATCAGAGCCTATCTGATCCTCTCTAATATCAACGAACCTAGACCCTAAACCAATTTCATTAGGTCTTTCTAAGTAAACCCCACCTTGACCTCTAATCCTTTCCATTACTTCTTGGGCATGGTCTGATGTTCCCCTAAAGTAACCGTAAACATCATGTCCTTGGTCTACTAGGTCAGCTAAAAAAGCTGATCCTGACTGAGTACTTGCGACATATATACCTATTTTGACCATAGTATCCCCCAATTGGTATAAATATTGGTACCAATATTGGTATAAATATACGTACCAAAACTATTTAAATACATCGAACGTAAATATCAAGTTAGAGGGGTGTGTGAGAGTGAAATTATCATTCAGAACCCTAATAAAAAATAAAAAAGTAAAAAATATTTTAAAAACTCTCTTCAAGGAGAGGGAAGAGGGAAAACCTGGATTGTCAATATCAGAACTTTCAGAGAAAACAGGTATAGAGAGACATAAATTATCAGGTATAATTGAAGTTTTAGGAATATTGGGAGTACTTGCCATTATTGAAATGGGAATGGTAAAGATGGTTACAGTAAATCCAAGTACTTTAAAGACAGTCTCAGAGGTTTTGATGATTAAGTCTGGAACTAGGATGTAATTCTTTTATTAGTTTAATTTTATTCTTTATTAGATGACCCTATCGAAAAAGCAGTTGGCCATATTACTTTCTCAGTTAGATTCTAATCCTTCACCAGACCCTAATTTAGAACAGTATGAAATACCCGGGGAACTAGCAGCAGAAATAATAAATTTAGCTTTTCTTTCTGGTGATATAGAGGACAAAACTGTTCTGGATTTAGGTTGTGGTTCTGGTAGGTTAGCTATAGGTTCTGCATTAATGGGGGCAAAGGAAGTTACAGGTGTGGATATAGATAAAGATGTTCTAGAGACCGCTAAAAAAAATGCAAAAAAAGTTAAGGAAATTTCTGATGAGAGGATAGAATTCATTCACTCCGATACCATAGATTGGAAGGGAAAAGTGGATACAGTTATACAGAACCCACCCTTTGGCATACAAAAGGAGCACGCAGATAGGATATTTCTCGAAAAGGCCTTGGAATGTGGGAATAAAATATATTCTCTACATAGATCTTACTCAAAATCCAGGAATTTCTTAACTAAATATATAAGAAAGCATGGAGGAGAGATCGAAAAGATAATTAAATACCAATTTAGAATGCCTCATACCTTTAAATTCCATGAAAAACCCGCTGTTACCTTTGATGTGGATTTATACATTGTAAGAAGCAACTCTTAAAGATTTAAAAATTTATAGGTTAACATAATTAAGATACGGTGAATCTATGGAAGTTAAAAAAATCAAAGAAAAGGATAATAATTGGGTATTGGAGCTTGAGGGCGAAAGTAAAACCTTCGCAAATCTAATAAGAGAGGAATTATGGAATAGTGAAGGAGTTGTTGAGGCTGCTGCAATCCAGGAACATCCTTACATGGATCAACCCAAGTTATTCCTGAAAATGGAAGGAAGATATTCCCATACAAAAGCCCTAGAAGACACTGCTAAAAGAATAGAGATAAAATTACAAGAACTTGAGAAAGAGTTCTCCAGAGCTTTGAAATAATTTATTTATAACTAGATTCCTAAATTCAATTAGATAATCATGTATGAGCCATATGGTGAAGATAAAAAGGGATTGAATCTTAAGGAGAGATTTAATAAAATTAAGCAAAAAGTACAGGAAGGAGTAAAAAATTTCAATCTCAAAGACTTGAAGATTAACAAGATTAGTATTATTTTGATTGCACTTAGCCTGCTTTTAGTCACAGGAACAATTTCTGGGTATATCTCTTACACAGGTAAGATAAGTAGTTTACAGAGCGAAAATCTGGTTTTACAAAAACAAAATGATGCTTTGCAAACCGATGTAACCAGTCTCCAGAACGAACTTTCTGTATGTAATTCAAATTTAGGTACTTTGAATACAGAGTTAGAAAGTGTAAAGCAGCAATTATCCCAAATGACTTTAAATTATCAGGCCTCAGAAACTGATCTAAGGTCCTGCGAGGAAGAGAAATTGTCTTTATCAGAAAGTCTTAATTCGGCAAATGAAGAGCTTGATAAAAAAGAAGAACAGTACAATACTCTTAAAGCAAAGCATGATGACCTTGAAGGTGATTTACAGGCTTTAGAATGCAATTATGCTAAGGAAGCATGTAGTAGTATGCAATATTACTTTGTAGATGGGCAAGAGATATTCTGTTGCCTCAGAAATGATCCAGAATTTTGTGCTAGAGATCCAGATGGAGCAACAATAAGAGAAATTAACTGTTAATTCAACTCTGTTTATTTTTCTAATTATTTTTTCCCAAGACAGACTTTAATAAATTCTAAAAATATTGGATGAGGACTCATTGGAGTAGATTTATATTCTGGGTGCCCTTGTGTTCCAATAAAGAAGGGATGTGTTCTTTCTGGGAGTTCTATCATCTCAACGAAGAAATTGTCCGGAGATACGCCCGATATCACCATACCATTTTTTTCAAATTCCTCTTTGAATTCATTGTTGAATTCATATCTATGTCTATGTCTCTCGGAAACAACACCCTTTTTTTTATCCTTGAACTCATTATGTTTATCATAAATTTTGTGGATTAGAGAACCCTTTTTTAAGACGCAACCATACCCACCTAGCCTCATGGAGGTCCCATCACCTTTAATTACTTGGTATTTTTCATTGAGTGGTATCTCATGAATTATCGGATATGGGGTTTTGGAATCCGCTTCCACCGTATGTGCGTTTTTCCATCCTATAACATTTCTTGCAAATTCTACACAGGCTAACTGCATACCATAACATAGACCAAGATAAGGTACCTTATTTTCACGGGAAAATTTTATCGCTCTTATCTTACCTTCAACACCCCTTTTTCCCCATCCTATGGGTACGATAATGCCGTCAGAATTTTCAATTAATTCAGTGATTTTGTTAACATTTTTATCAGAGTTAACAAAGTTTATTTTTGGTTCAACCCCTAGTTTCCAGCAAGCATGCTTTATCGCTTCAATTAATGCAAAATATGAATCTGTCAGTGAGTATTCGCCTGTTCCAAAGTATTTCCCAACTATTGAAATTTTTACCTCTTTATCTTTCTTTTGAGTTATTTTCTGTACAAATTTTTCCCAGCTCCTCAAGTCAATTTCTTTCCAAGTTAAATTTAGTTTTTCTAATATCCTTTTATCTAGATTCTGTTCTCTCAAAATCAGTGGGACTCTAAAAACAGTATCTGTATTAGGATTAGAAAAAACATCTTTTGGGTCAATGTTACAGGTTAGAGCCAATTTATATTTCCTATGTTCATCTAAGTCTCCTTCACTTCTACCTATGATTATATCAGGCTGGATCCCCATCGACATAAGATGTCTAAAAGATAATTGTGTTGGTTTAGTTTTTGGTTCCCCTATATGAGGTGGTATTGGAACATAGCTTACATGAATATGTAAGACATCCTCGGAGAGGTCCATTATCCTACTAGCTTCATAGTAAAGTACATTCTGATATTCTCCTGCTGTCCCCCCTAATTCTATTACTACAAAATCAGCTTCAGATTTTTCACCGGCCCTTTTTATTCTTCTAATTATCTCATTACAAACATGTGGAATAGCCTCAACGTCCTCTCCGTCATAGCCCATAGACCTTTCTTTTTCAATAACTTTTTTCATTACCTGGCCCATAGTTATGAAATTCTCCCTACCCATTTCCTGATTCAGAAATCTCTCATAATTACCTAAATCCATATCTGCTTCCAATCCGTCCTCACAGAGAAAAGGATCACCATGTTCAATCGGGTTAATTGTACCAGCATCCACGTTAAAATAATTCTCACACTTAACTGGTGTTACAGTAAAACCATGTTTTTTAAGTAAAAGGCAGATAGAAGAAGCCACAACACCCTTACCAACACTTGACATTACTCCCCCGGAAACAAAAATGTACTTTCTTGGCACAATTATCTATAGGGATGAAAGAATATAAGACTTTATTTAGTCAACCATCCCCCATCTACATACAGAACTACACCAGTAATATAATCTGCCTCATCTGAGGCTAGGAATACAGTAGCATTCCCAATATCTTCTGGAACTCCAAACCTGTTTTTAGGAATATGTTCTAATAATTTTTTACTGGATTCTTCATCGGTTACCATATCTTGAGTCATGTCTGTTTCTATTACTCCTGGGGCTATAGAATTCACGTTAATACCCTTATCCGCTAAATCTATGGCTAAGTCCTCTGTTAGACCTATAATACCTCCTTTCGAAGCTGCATAATGAGGGATTTTACCAAAACCCACTCCTGCTCCTCCAGAAGCAATAGAAGATATATTAACTATTTTTCCGTTTTTTGACATTATATTTAGCGCTTCCTTCGTACATAGGAATTGTCCCTTTAAATTTACATCCATGACTTTATTCCATTCATCTTCATTCATCTCTTCGATATTGTTAAAAGTAACCACACCAGCATTGTTAACTAATATATCAAGGGACCCGAATTTGGATTTTATTTCCCTTATCATTCTTTTTACGTCTTCTTTCCTTGATACATCTGCTTGAACTGAAAATGAATCTATACCCAACATTTTAATTTCCTTGACAACCTCTTCCGCCTTTTCTTTATTTGAATGATAATTTACAGCTACATAAGCACCTGCCTTTGCTAGACATAAAGCTATACCCTTTCCTATTCCTCTGGAAGAGCCTGTTACTAAAGCTCTTTTACCTTCTAATGAGAACACATCATCACCTTATAAATAATATCAATTTGAGATAAAATAACTAATAATCCCCATAGTCGACCAAAGCCTTCATCACTTTAACACTTCTTTCTGGAGTGGGGTAGACCGGAATACCCCCTTTAGTTAATCTATCACTCAGTTTATTTGAATATTTACCACCGGCTGCACAAGCAATAATGGGTTTTTTATATTTTTTCTTAAGTTTAATCAAATCATCAACAACGGTTTCTTCGAGTCTTGGGACTTGGAAAAGTGTTATAGAAATTACACCATCATACTCACCTGACTTTAAGCATTCTTCAATTGAAATCCTATATCTCTCTGCGTCAGTATCGCCGGTTAGGTCAATTGGGTTATGTAGAATAGCATATGGTGGCATTACTTTCTCCATCTTCCTTTTCAACTTTTCAGATGGATATGGCAATTTCAATTTTGATCTCTCCGCCTCATCTGTCGCCAAAACCCCAAAACCACCACCATCTGTAACTATAATTATTCTGTCACCCTTTGGAGTAGGTTGAGTGGAAAAAGCTTTAGCATAATCAAATAATTCCTGCCATGTTTTAGCTTCAATAACTCCCGCTTGTTTAAATGCAGCGGAATATATTTTCCCTGAACCCGCGAGTGATCCTGTGTGCGACGAAACAGCTTTGGTCCCCCTTTCAGTTTTTCCTGATTTCAGGACTATTATTGGTTTTTTCCTTGAGATTCTTTTGCAAATTTTCATGAATTTTTTCCCCGATCCTTTCAAGCCTTCAATGTAAGCTGTGATTACATCTGTTTTTCTGTCATTCCCCAGAAATTCAATCAGATCGCTTTCATCTATATCCATTCCGTTACCATAGGAAATGAACTTACTGATCCCAATACCTCCTTCTTCAGATAACCAATCAAGTATTGTGGAACCTACTGCACCCGATTGGGAAATAAATGCGATGTTACCTTCATTTGGTCTTCCACACCTCTTTCTAGATAAGAATAACGTGTCCACATGTGAAGAGGAATCATATACACCCAGACAGTTGGGGCCTATTACTCTGGTTTTGGTTGAACGTACAATTTTTTTTAATTCCTCCTCTAGTTCTTTACCTTCTTTTCCCATTTCTGAGAATCCACTACTAATAATTATAACAGACTTAACACCTTTTTTAACACATTCTGATAAAACACCTTTCACAAATTTACCTGGAACAACTATTACAGCTAGATCGATACTGTCTGGAACATCTAGAACCGAAGCATAAACCTTTTGTCCAAGGATGGGGTCGGTCTTTGTATTCACAGCATAAAGTTTACCTTCATAGAGTCCACCGAGAAAATTGGTGAATACCTCATAACCTATTTTTCCCTTTGTGTGAGAAG
>WJKS01000110.1 GCA_014728985.1 Candidatus Aenigmatarchaeota archaeon | reverse complement strand
CTCTAATCTCACCTCTATTTCTGAAATCTCTTCTTTTGTTTTATTGAATTCCTCATTTTTTCTTGAAATAATCTCCAAATAGGCTTCATTTTCTTTTATCTTTTCTTCTAATTCCTTTTTATCTTTTTCCAATCCTTTAATTCTTTCCAAATATAATTCAAATTTTCTAGAATTACCCTCTAAAGTTCTTAAATTTTCTTCCTTTATTTTAATTTTTTCTTTATTTTCTCTCAATGATTCACTAAATGACTCGATCTTTCCCTCAAAACTCTCAATTAGATTTTTTCTCTTCTTCCCAGAAATCTCAGATTCACAGGTAGGGCAAACATCTTCAGCCGAGGATATTTTAGATAATGACTCCTTCACTTGGACCAATTTTGTTTTAAGTTCAGTAATTCTGGTTTTCAGTAACTCGATTTCACCTTTCTTCTTTTGTAAAATATCCTGGGGCTCATCTCCAAAATCGTCCTTGATTTTTTCGATTCTCTCTTTGATATCTACTTTATCTTTGATTCTTCTCTCTAACTCATTTATCTCTTTTTCCGTAAAACTGACCTTAGCCTTTTTCTCAGAAATATCTTTAGTTAAAATATCATAAATCTCCCTTTTCTGACCCAATTCTTTCTGATATTTAGTTGTTAATTCTAATATCTCTCTTAATTCTTGCTTTAATCTATCAAGTTTCTTCCCTTCTAATAAGTCAGAATATTTCTCAATTGAATTTCTTATTTCTTTAATCGAACCTTTCATTGAATTTCTTTTTTCTTTTAATGAATTCAATTTACTATCAATTTCCTCAATTTCTTTGATTTCCTTTTCCAGTTCTTCTTTTCTAGTTCTTTTATCTTCTAGTTCCTCTGAAAGATTTATTTTGGTTTTACCCAAATTTTTAAGACTGTATTCTATATCTTGAAGTGATTTCTCTAATTCCTTAATATTGTCAAGATTTACCACAGATTCTTTAGTCCTTTTCCTTTCTATAATTCTGTTAATTAGTGTAACAGTACCAGAACGCGCCTGCTCAAATCTGTCAATCATAAGTAAATTATCTATTCTCCTCATCCTTTCGCCACGAGGTAACCTAAGAAAATAATCCAAACCGTTTTGTTCAGAATATATTGCACGGGAAAAAAGTTCATAATCTATTTTCAATAACTTCTCAATGATCTCGGTTACTCTTTGGGAATTAGGTGCGTCTAAAAGTTTATCGCCTTCCCGAATTTCAGAATAGGTCGTTCCTTTATCTCTTTCTACAACCCGCATCACAGAATAACTTCTATCTTCGATAGTGAAGTTAACCGTTACTTGAGATTCATCTTTAACAGAAGGTTTATTCATGATTATGTCATCGAGTTTAATTTTTCTCGACTGTAAATCTGGAAAAGTACCAAATAATCCAAAGCAAATAGCATTCATAACTGATGACTTACCAGAACCCATGGGACCTAACAAAGCGTTAGTACCTCTGGAGAATTTCATAGATGAATCTGAATGTGATTTCCAGTTCTTTAATTTGATTTTATTAATCATCTAACCACCAAATCGTTTTAGGGTATGTTGCCTCTTGGTTATAATATCAAGTGCTCTTTCTGTCTGACCATCAGATAAAAGTTTGAATAAATCCTCTGAATCAAAACTTTCTTTGAACTTTGACTTATCTAGATTCTCCTTTAAGACTTTCAGTCCCATTTCTTCTATTGATAACTTCTGTTCCCTCATCTTTTTCAGAAAATCCATTTTCTTTTCCATTTCTTCTGACTCTAATTTTTTCTGGAACTTCAGAATACATTTCTTGTTATATTTTTTCTCAATCTCTTTTAAGTTCTTGTCTATTAAATCTACTTTCTTACCAACCAACTTAAATTTTATTAAAGGTTTTTTAGGAAACTTTCTTTTAAGGATATTATTCAACTCATTCTCCAAACTGGATTTAAGAGAACTTTTCCCTAGTTTAATTTCTCTGTATATGAACTTCCTATTTTTTTCTAACTCAATGAATTTGAACTCTCTCTTTGGTAATTTCAATTTATAAAACCCCCTAGGCACTTTAGCCTCTTCCTCTTTTAATTGAGTCACGATAGTACTTCCAGGGATAACAAAATCCGTATTACCGATTTCAGTTTTATCATAATTGTGTATATGACCATTAATTATAAGATCGAATCCTTCAGGTAGATTCGTCATATTAAGTGTGGGGGGATCTAAGGGTGAATAAACGTATGGTTCAACACTTTGGTGGAACATCAGTATATTATAGCATTTGTCAACGGGTTTAGGTTGCCATTTATCCATAACACTTTTCGCATATCTTTCCGGTACACCAGACATTCCCTGAATTGCAACCTTTTCCCCATCCTTTTCAAGCACTACACCATTACAGTGCAGATGTATGAGAAAACCAGCCTGTTCTAATGCTTGAATAGCATTAACCTGATCTCTACCCCTTCTCTCGTGTGTACCATGTAAGGCCACTACTGGTGTACCTATAAGTGTCCTTTGTGATATTTCTTTGATATCTTTCCCCATTGTTTTTACCAGCTTCATTTCCTTATCTTCAGATAAAAGCGGGATTGATAGGACTTCTAAAGCTTTATCCCAAACTTCTGTATTAGGTATTCTAGAATCAAAGATGTCACCTATAATAAGAATAAAATCGCAGTCTCTTGATCTCTCTAAAACCTCTTTTGCATTATCAAAACTATCGTTTTCTAGCCTGCTATTCCACGCAAATCCAAAATGTAAATCTGAAAGGATTCCTATTTTCATGGTATAGATATAGTTGTTAAATTATTTGTATAAACTTGACAACTTAATCATTCACATTCTTCCCTGGGTTCATAACTAAAAAGTATATTATCCCACCTAATATTCCCCCAAAATGTGTTAACTGAGTCAAATTTCCAGGTTTTAAGATTATTATCAGCAATGAAAATACTGTATAAAATATAGCTGCTTTAAGAAGAGGAACCTTAATTTTTAAATTCATAAGATAGGTGAAAATGGAGAGAATGTTCAATATAGGGACGAATATAATAGGTATTTCTTCATCACTACAAATTATTGCAGCCAAATAAATCATACCAAATATAGCTCCCGAAGATCCTACAGAAGGTATATTAGGTAGAATAAAAATAACTCTAGTCAGTAAATTCAACAGTACAGCAAAGAAACCTGAAAAGAAATACAGTAAGGAAAAATTTAAACTACCTATCCTCCTTTCCAATAAAACCCCCACACCAACAAAAATCATCATATTTATTATTAGATGTATCCACCCATCATGAATGAACAGATGTGTTATAAGGATGTAAGGTTTCTGTAATATCTTACTTGGATATAATCCAAAATCTTGAATAAATTTATTACTATATTCAACCCAATGGAAGATAGATGAGAAAAGGATGGAAAAATCATCAAAGCTAAAAATAAAAAATGCTATATTCAGCATTAGTATTACCCAAGTAACTATAGGGAAAAAAGATTCTTTGCCCATAAATAAATATTTACAATTAGGGAATTTAATCTTTGATTTATCTGTCAAAGTTTTTTAAAGTCTATTATTTACATTCCAGTTCCATAAGCGGAGGCTTAGACCAAGAAATGGGGTCTGAAAATGTCTTGTCAGAAGAGTGAAAAATCCACCAAGATACTTTGTACTTATCGGAAATTCCCGAACATATAAATTTAAAAGAATTAGTTCCTTGACCCTCGACTAATTCATCAGTAACTGATCTTTGAACAACTTTACCTTTACTATCGCTAACGAGAAACAGGGCTTTTAACTCCTCCAGATTGTTGTAATAATCTAAATAACATGCATACTCCAGATTGTTGTAATCACACTGAAAATTGGTTAATTGGAAATTTCTATAATTTTTATTAGAGTCAAACTTTGTGTCCAATAAACTTAATCTGGAAACATCCCTCAAGAGGGAATCGGTATCGTCTGGGAACAAAGTCACTGATATAGAAAGTATTACTATGACTAACACTAAAAAAATTGCTATTTTACTCCATCGGTCTCCCTTCATTTTAAAACACTCTCTTTAATAATATTTTAGATATCCCTATTAAAAATACTTAACAATCCTATCCGAGAAATGGAAAGCTAAGTTTTATAAATTTAATCCCTAATAACTAGTAAAGTGATATTGTGGGTGAATGTTTTCCACTCGGTTAAGACTTTAATTTTGTCTAGTTCTAATTATAATCTATTATCAAGGGGAAATGGTCTAGCTTGGTCTAAGATTCGGGCTTTGGGAGCCTGCGGCCTGGGTTCAAATCCCAGTTTCCCCAT
>WJKS01000109.1 GCA_014728985.1 Candidatus Aenigmatarchaeota archaeon | reverse complement strand
GGACGAACAGATTAAAATTGATATACTTAGAAAATTCTACAGGAAAAAAGCAGCAGTAAAATACCATATCTATGAGTCAGATGTTCCAAAAGGATTTCCTTCACATTTAAAAAAGAGAATCCTAAAAATCGCAAAGGAACTGAATAAGGAAGGCTTACTGGTAAGATATCCGCATGGAGGAGAACATGTATGGCAACTGAATATACGTAGGATAGACGAAATTAAGGAACTGATAAAATAATTTTACCAATCACTTTCCCAAAAATAAGTATGTTCTTTCTGTTTACCAAATTTAAAGAATTTCACCAGAATAAGTCCAATAATCATTCCCCCAAGATGTCCGAAATTAGCTACTCCTGCTTGAGCCCCGGATATTCCTGAAAATAATTCAATCAAGGCAAATAATCCAATTGCAACAATAGCAGGCATAGGTACGAAGTAGACGTAGATAACATTCCTTGGGAAGAATAATCCATAAGCAGTAACCACACCAAATATTGCTCCAGATGCCCCGACAAGAGGAACATCCCCTAGGCCAGTGATCAGAATATGAAATAATCCAGAACCAAGCCCGCAGAACATGTAAAATATCAGATATTTCTTAGTACCCATCCTATTTTCAATCGTTGGACCAAACATCAATAACGAGAACATGTTGAAGAATATATGTGCAAAATTAGCATGAACAAACATAAAACTAACAAATTGCCAGATCATCCCGTTCTGTATCGCTGTTGTGGGTGTTAGTGCAAGTAGGTCAAATGTTGATTGGCTAAAGCTTGTGAGAATAAAGACTACTATATTTATGGTTAGTATTTTAGAGGTAATGGTATCCCAGAAACTTATTCTTCTCGGGCTTCCAAATACAATCCTTCTCATAAGAATCAACTATTGTTTTTTTGGGAATAAAGGATTAATGGTTTCAGGTAAATTAAAAAGATATTCAATAACTGCCATCGGCTAGATTACTTAGAATTCGTAATTTTGGACCTACAACACAATTCATTGCTATGTACTGATGGATTGGTTTCTTAGGATCAAGACCCATGACTTTCATAATAGAACCAAATCCACATCCTGGATGTAATGTTAAATTTTCTTCTCCATACATGTCAACTAATCTTCCATATAATTCAGCGGCATCCTGAAGTGCTACTAATTCACCCTGATAGTCTATATAATCAGCTAGCCCTCTATTTAACGGTGATTCAACAAGATGAGATCCTGAATCAACAACACCCGCCCCAATTATCGCACCAGTCGATCTTACCCATTCAGGAGTTAGTTGACCCATGTTTTTACCATAAGGCCCCGTAAAATCATGTGAAAATAACATCTCTCTTTGTTCAGGTATTCTCATTTCCCTGAATATCGGTGCAACCTGTGCTATTTCACCACATACATGTATTCCTGGTGTATTATTAGCTACTCGTTCCAATATGTTGTCCCAAATACCTGCTATGAATTGATGACCAAACATATCCAGACCACCTGACTGAGCAACTGGTTCATCTATCCTTATTATACTGCCTCCAAACCTTTCATCATAAATACCAACTATGTTAGCAACCATTTCTCCAATCCAGGTCAATACCTGTTCTCTGTCGTCTCTATCAAGATTGAATACTGGGTTACCAAAATCAACACTCTGGGCCAATGTGAATGGACCAGTTACTGGTATAGATTGGCCAACCATCTGATAACCCATTTCATTTCCTAACCTTTGGATAGTTTCTAAATCCTCTACTTGAACGGACCCTGTTATTTCTGGTTCATCGTTAAGTTGATACCTACTTCCATTTTCTCCAATCCTTTCAAATCCTTTTACATTAGGATCTGTCAGAAACATTGAGACCATATCCCCTCTAGCACCTTGGGCCGCAGGGAAATCAACACCAGCTCTCATTTGTGTGATTAAACATCTTCTGATGAAATCTTCTGGAGGTTCTTTTGGGTTATAAGGGTAAGAACCAATGACGGACACTTTACCTGATAAAGACATAAACAAATTATTATCTAAGAAGAATATTAAGAGTATTCTAATCTAATTTATCAAAAATTTTCATATTAAATAGAAGTATAAATCTCCTGTGACCAAGATCTAGTATTTTTCTTGAATTCGGATATGTTATAATTTTATAAATTAAAAGTTCAAATATTAAGCTCTATGGGAAAGAAAGGTTTGGATAAGTTGGAGAAAAAGTACAGTAAAAAAATAGAAAAACTGTATGAGAAGTCAAGATTCTATAAAAGTTTGGTACAATTAAGTAGAATAACCAAAATGGTTCTGTACCTAGTTCTCGGTGGGTCAATAGTCTTTTTCTCAATAAGTAGTTCAAGGATTTTAGATCTGGACGACATCATTATTTGGTTAACTTCAAGTCCTTGGGGAAGATTAGTGGCTTTACTTTTAGGTATACTTCTTATGGTATACGGTATTGAGAAACCTAGGAAGTGATTGTGTTTGGGCCCGTCAGAATTTGGAATATTTTGCGATAAAGTCGTCCCTTTATAGAATATTTTTATTGCTAATATCTTTATAATTAGTATGTCAGAATTCAAAGCAGTTATTTTTGATCTAGATGGAACCCTTGTTCATACTAGGATAGAATATATGGAAAAAATTGTAAATAAAATACTTGGGAAGTTTAATTCTTCGGCTTCTTTAGAAGAAGTTAAAAAATTTTATTTTGGAACTCATAGGAATAAGACTATAAAAGAATTATTTGGATTGAAACCAGATTTATTCTGGGAAGAGTATGATAAATATGACCTAGTTTCTGAAAGGAAAAAATACATAGAGATTTACGATGATACAAAATTCCTGTTTGATTTGCAAAAAAATGGTTTTAAGATGGGGATTGTAACTGGTGCATTACCTGAGATAGCAGAATTACTAGTTGAAAATTTGGGTGGGATTAAGTTTAATAATGTAATTACAGCCAATAATCAAAGTTCCTTAAGACCTAAACCTTTTCCTGATGGGATTGAAGAATCCCTGAAATTCTTAAAAGTTAAAAAGACCGAAGCTATTTATGTTGGAAATGCTGACGAGGATGTTTTAGCCGCGAAAAACGCTGGTGTTTATGATGTTTTAATAGATAGAAATGAGCACATTTTTATTGAATCTACACCCTCTTTGAAAATTAATTCTTTGTTTGAATTAAAGAATTTACTTAATATATAGTTACTTCGTTTTGATGTTTCCAGAAATAAGTGAGGATGGGCCCGCTGGGATTTGAACCCAGGACCACTTGCTTTTACGCTCAGATGCCTTATAAGACAAGCGCTTTAGTCCCGAATTAGGGTCTAACCAGACTGAGCTACGGGCCCTACCATTAACTTATTAAGTTTTTTGTACTCAAATATAATTTATGTTCAAAGGTCACTTGTTGAAAGAAGTTTTAGAAATTTTAGATTTAAATGACTTTCGTAGTGTTGTTTTTAGGGGATGCTTTGACATTTTAACAAAAAAAGACGATACTCTTTTGATTAAAGTTCTTGGGAACATTGATTCTTTTTCAGAAGAACATGCCAATAACCTTAAAATCATATCAAATTTTCTTGATGCCAAATCCTTTGCGGTTTCTGTCAGGAGCAATAGGAACACTTTATCTGATAATGTAATATACTCAAGGTTTGGGTTGCCTATTATGTCATTGGGTTCTTTTAACAATATAATTAGTAATGAATGGTTACCTTCTATTTTCGCAGTTAGAGGTAAACATGTTGTAAGAGTGGATCCAGATTTAATTAAAAAAAGTAGAGAGAGCATGGATCTTTCTCTGGATGAACTATCAGAAAAAGTTGGTATCTCCAAAAAATCTC
Source organism: Candidatus Aenigmatarchaeota archaeon (assembly GCA_014728985.1). Taxonomy (GTDB): domain Archaea; phylum Aenigmatarchaeota; class Aenigmatarchaeia; order CG10238-14; family CG10238-14; genus CG10238-14. The sequence continues at coordinate 3,958 of WJKS01000109.1, read as the reverse complement.
TTTATGAAATAGAAAACCAAAGAGTTGATCCCAGTAAGGAAACACTGGATAAACTTGAGGGGTTTTTTGGGATAGAATTTTCTAGGGGATGCGAGATAAAAGTACCTAATAGTTTTCACCGAGTTGAGCCAAAATCCGATTTTCAAAAAAGAGTTTACTCTAAGTTCTCCGAAATTAGAATGGAATGCAGCTGTTTATCATCCTCACCATTCGAGGTCGTTGGTAGGAGAAAAGAAGTATTTTTAACGTCTTTATCTGAGAATGAGAAGGAAGTTAACATTAAGTCAAGAGTTTTGAATAATATGTCTCCTTTGACCGATGGAGTATCTGTCCTCATATCAAAGGGATCTGGGTGCCAAAGTGTAGAGGGAGTTCCCATTATTCATGATTCTGAAATTGATGAAATTGGTAATTACAAGGACTTCTCTTGTTTGGTTAAAGAGAGGAGATTTGGTTAAGCATTTCTAATCTGCCCAAAAAGATTTTGTATTTTAGAGGAGAATGGTAACTTTATATAATTGGGTAATTTTCTATGTTCTTTTCTGAAACTTAAGAATATCCACTTATGTTCGAAAAAATTCAGAGCTGCACCAATATCATACAAAGGAGGTATGACTACTTTTACCTTTTTTCCAACCCTTTTCAATTCATTATACAATTTTTTAGGGTATTTTACATGTTCGATCGTATGTGAACAGAGCACATTCTTAAATTGGCTTTTTTTGAAGGGTAAATTATACACGTCAACTAGAACAAAATTCGGTATTTTATCGTGTCTAATAACATCGGCATTCACCCCACCACCATCAGTTTTCCCGCAACAAATATTCAGACCCCACTTTTTCGAATTAAGAATTTTTTTCTTTACTATTTTGTAGCTAATATGATGACTTATTATCAGATAAATAATCAATATAGATAGGATAAATAAAATCATAATATAAATGGAATTTCCAAAATTTAATAATCGATTTTTGGCTCAACAAAATATTTAAATTTGTATACCCACATACACATATTGAATTCTAGTTAAAATCGGAGGTGTTTAACTTATGGTAAGTGTAGGACAAATAGGAGGACAACCAGTTTTAATCCTGCCTGAAGGTACGCTAAGGAATAGGGGAAGAAATGCGCAGGAAAATAATATTGCGGCAGCAAGAGCTGTAGCAGATGCAGTGAGGACCACCTTAGGTCCAAAGGGAATGGATAAGATGTTGGTTGATTCGATAGGAGACATCGTTGTAACAAACGATGGAGTAACAATATTAGAAGAGATGGAAATAGAACACCCAGCAGCCAAAATGATGGTGGAAATTTCAAAGACACAGAATGAGGAAGTTGGTGACGGAACAACGACAGCAGTAGTGGTAGCAGGTGAATTGTTAAAGAAGGCAAACGATCTTCTAGAACAAGACATACACCCAACAGTAATTATAAGGGGATATAATCTCGCAAGAACAGAGAGTCTAAAGGTCCTCGATAAAATCTCAAAGGATGTTACAGTAAAAGATAAGGCAACCTTGAAGAAAATTGCATTAACAAGTATGAGCGGTAAGTCCGGTTATGGGTATGGAGACAAGCTTGCTGATATAGTTGTTGAAGCAGTAACACAAGTCGCAGAGAAAAAGGGTAACAAGATGGTAGTTGATACAGATAATATCAAAAGAGAAAAAAAACAAGGCGGTTCTTCAGAGGACACAGAATTGATTAGGGGTATTGTTATTGATAAAGAAGTCGTCCATCCTGGAATGCCAAGAGAAATAAAGGCCACAAAAATCGCTTTATTAGATACAGCATTAGAAGTCAGGTCAACTGAAACTGATACTCAGATTCAGATTACAGACCCAGCTAAACTTCAGGCATTTGTCGAGCAGGAAGAAAAGGAACTTAAGAAAATGGTCGATAAAGTTGTTAAGTCAGGTGCTAATGTCTTATTCTGTCAGAAAGGAATTGACGACATGGCTCAGCATTATCTTTCAAAGAAAGATATACTTGCAGTCAGGAGAGTTAAAAAATCTGACATGAAAAAATTAGCAAAGGCAACTGATGCCAAAATAGTGACAAACCTCAGTGACCTTTCAAAAGACGATTTGGGTTATGCCAAGTTAGTTGAAGAACAAAGAATTGGTGACGAAGATATGGTATTTGTCAGGGATTGTAAAAACCCAAAAGCAGTGACAATTCTTGTAAGAGGCGGGACCGAGCATGTTGTTGATGAAATCGACCGTGCAATAGAAGATGCGGTTGGTGCAGTAGCGTCATCAATAGAAGTCGGTAGAATAGTCCCAGGAGGAGGTTCACCTGAAGCAGCGGTTGCAAAAGAATTAAGAAAATACGCAGAAGGGTTTTCAGGAAGAGAGCAATTGGCAATAAATGCTTTTGCAGACGCAATGGAAGTAATTCCAAGAAGTCTTGCAGAAAATGGTGGTTTAGATCCAATTGACACATTGGTCTCATTAAGATCAGAACATGATAAAAACAAGTTGGAGATGGGAGTTAATGTATTGAATGGTGGAATAACAGATATGATGAAACTAGGAGTTTTGGAACCAGTGAAGGTGAAGACACAGGCAATTAAGTCAGCTACAGAAGCAGCAGAAATGATACTAAGAATAGATGATGTAATTTCAGCATCTAAACTTGATAAAGGCGGAATGCCACCAGGACCACCAGGAGGTGGAATGGGTGGAATGCCACCAGGAATGATGGGTTAATAAACCCTCTTTCTTTTTATTTTTAGAAAACCTAGTTCTCCTTAAGAGAAAATTTTTAATAATAGAAACTAAATAATTTAAGCATAGAAAATACAATTTAATTAGGTGAATGTATGGTTATGACTGAAGAGGATAAAGAGTACGAGTTAATTCCAATTTCTCCTATAAGAAGGTTGGAAAAAAGACTTGATAGGGTTGAAAAAACGTCTTCAGGAGGAAATTTTTCTAAAGATCTTTTAGATGATGTTGTTGATATTGTCAGAATGAATCAGATGTTGGTCGATGAGTTGGCAAAATCAAATGACGCTTTAAGAATAGAGCTATCAAAATTACCAGGTAGGCTTGATGAACTTATAACAAATACAAAAGAACTGGTATCATTTATTAAAGCTTCTGGTGAACAAGAAGTGACCGGAATGGGTCCTGAAACCATGAAGCCAGTTGTTGATAAATTAGATGAGCTAGTTAAGGAAAATAAGAAAATGAGCGATAAAAATGATGCATTACTTGAATTGCTAGATGATGTAGGTAGGAAATTAAGGAGATCTAAACCCATGCCGAGGCCTCCAAATAAACCACAAAGGCCCTTACCTATAAAGGTTTAATAGAATTAATATGAAAATTTGAGGTGTAAAAATGAATAATAAAGGAGTTTCAGCAATAATAGCAACAATAATTCTGTTGATGATTACAATAGCATTAGCAGGTACGGCATACATCTATATGTCAGGTATGATTGGCGGAAGGACTAACAAGGCCATTTCATTATTAGATGCCAGTTGTTCAGGTACTACCATAACTTTAGTTGTTTCAAATGATGGGACAGTCGATATTGATGGGGTTATTGGTGGGGGAGACACTGAATCGGATCTAAGGGTTTTTGTTGACAATACACAGGATACTGAATTCAACTTTGGTACAATAGAACCACATCAAACAGGTGTTTCAAGTGATTTCACAGGGAACTCTGGTGCCAATACAGTACTAGTAGTTTCGCCAAGTAACTCAGTAAGACAAGTTGTATATTGCTAGGGTAAAGTATTTCTTATAGTACCCGAATTATTATTTAGATATATATATGAATAATAAAGGAGTTTCAGCAATAATAGCAACAATAATTCTGTTGATGATTACAATAGCATTAGCGGGTACGGCATACATCTATATGTCAGGTATGATTGGCGGAAGGACTAACAAGGCCATTTCATTATTAGATGCCAGTTGTTCAGGTACAGATATAACTC
>WJKS01000108.1 GCA_014728985.1 Candidatus Aenigmatarchaeota archaeon | reverse complement strand
TTCAGTTTACCTTTAATTGGAGAAAAATCTCTGTTTTTATCAAATTTAATTTTCTCACCATTTTCCTCTAAATCTATTTCCTTTAAATGATTCATTGTGATTATAAAGGGTCGAGGATTAAATTTCCTAATTTCTTCCAAATACACATCTGGTTTTTTTTGTATTTTCGTTAATGCTTCCTGGGACAACTGGAAACCATTTTCAAGGAATAATTTAATCGTTTCTTTTTTATTCATCAAACCACTAAACTCATTTCTAGGACATTTTTAATTTTGTCTTTTACTTTATTTGTTACACTGGTTTTTATAATTCTTGTTCTTCCGTACCTACCAAGAGAAACGACCTTCGCGTTTATTATACCCAACATATCTAATTCAGAGATAAGATCTGAAACTCTTCTTTGTGTGAGTGGTGACAAACCCATGTTCTTACAGTTATCCTCATACTTGTTGAACACATCCCCAGTTTGAATCTCATCCTGATTTTTTTCAATTAAATTAATTGTTGAATACAAAACCGCTTTACTTTGTTTTGGAAGGGACTTAACAGATTCTATTATTCTATCATAATCTATTTTTTCTAGAGCCGCATCGACATGTCCTCCTGTCACATTTGTTCCTTTGGTTCTCTCGGCTAATTCTCCAGCCACTCTCAACAAATCGAGAGCACGTCTAGCATCCCCATGTTCCTGAGCAGCAAGTGCGGCACATTTCGGTATAACCTCATCAGTAAGAACACCCTCAGTAAAACCCAGTTTCGTTCTCTGTCTCAATATATCCTGTAGTTCTAGGGCGTTATATGGAGGGAACAATATTTCCTCTTCACTTAGAGAACTCTTAACCCGGGGATCCAGTATATCTACAAAATTGAGATCATTTGTTATGCCTATCACCGATACCCGCGCATTTGTTAGGTCTTGGTTTATTCTCGTGAAATTATAGAGAAAGTCATCACTCATCTTTTGGACCAAAGAATCTATCTCATCCAATATTATGATAACTACCCACTTCCGGAAATCTAATAACCTAAAAAAAGTATTGTAAACCTGTTGGGTTGGTAAACCCGTAGAAGGAACATCCTGTCCCAATAAACGACATAATTCCGCAATTAACCTATACTCAGTATCAGCTGTTTTTTTCATCTTACAATTAATATAAAGAACCTTGACCTGGTTCGTTCCCTGGTTAGATATTTTTTCCAGTTCCTGACCAACATATTTACTAACCAATGTTTTTCCTGTACCAGTCATACCGTATATAAAAACATTGGAAGGTTTTCCCCCTTTAAGCGAAGGTGCTAATATTGACGCTAAGTTGTTAATTTGGTTGTTTCTGTGAGGAATTGTATCTGGGGTAAAATGTGAATTCAAGGAATTTCTATCTTTGAATATAGGGGTGCTTGTTTTAATAAAATCCTGAAATATCATTTGTGCTTTATTTTCCATAAGTAATATTTATTCTCCTATCGAAATAAACCTTTTTCTATTGGAGAACATATAAACCCTCTCACCCCTTTATTTCATATAGAATATACATACAAAACATTTCAAATGATATAACAATGTTATATTATTATATTATTATTTAAACCATTAATTTTTAAAATAAAAAGATTTTTTAACATATTGATCTTCTGTATAAAATCATTCTTTCAACCAAGTTTTATTTTACCTATATCACGAAGAAGTAACAAACACGTTACCATATCAGTATCAAAATCAATTTTATTATTTCCTACAAAAAAAGCATTATTTCATAAGATATATAAACCTTTACTCTTGTCCTTCCTAAAAGAAAATGTCCAAATTCAAACGGGGCAATATTAATAAAAACGTTGGTTAACAAATATAAAAATTCCCATGTTCTTATTTTTCTATAGGAAATGACAGGGTCAGTGAGCTATTCACATAAATTTAAAACTCTTCCTTTAACTTTACCATCTTTCATTTCAACTAAACCAAAATAACCCTCTGGTAATTTGCCGGGGTTTAAAAGAAACGTTTTCCCCAAAACATCAACACCACGCGCTTCGTGTATGTGGGCCGATAATGATAAGATAGGTTTTTTATTTTCTATGAATTTTCTGACTACGTTAGAACCAACATGAGCACCAGCACGTATAACATCCATTTTCGTGTTGTAAGGAGGGTTATGTGTGATCTGTATTTTGTATTTAGAGGAAAAGGTTTCTTTATAACCTTTTTCTAAACCTCTTTTTAGTTCATCTTCTGTTGGTTCGAATGGTGTCATGAAAGGTGTTTTCGCTCCACCGAACCCGTAAAAACCATAATCCCCTATCACCCTCCCTTTTCCGTGAATATTTATTCCAATATCCTCAATGAGTTTTCTCACCTCTTTATTGTCGTTATTGCCTGGAACGGCGAGGATAGGCTTACCCAAAGATTTGATTTCTTCTATTAATATTGAAGTTATATCTTTTTGATTAAACCCTCTTGGTGTTTCAATATCCGTGAAGTCTCCCATGTAAATAATAATATCATATTTGAAATTCTCCAGTTTCTCCATATAATTAATCATATTTTCAATGTCACCGTGACTATCTCCCATTACTAACAAATTCATTAAACACACCTCATATATTAATTATGAACATAAGATCTTTAAAATTAAAACCATCTTTTTTAATACTGGTTTTCGGTATATCCTCTACACCCAAGAATTTCCAGCCCCTGTTCCTCCAAGCCAAAAAACCCATGGCACCTGACATATCACACCATTCCTTAAAATTTTCATACTCTTTTTTACCTAACCTGGGAGTAGTTTTCCACGCCTTACATTCAAATGCTAGAACCCTACCTTTTTTTATTCCAACTATGTCTGGGGTTGATATTGATCCACCAGAACCAGCAGCCCGTATCACAGCGAAACCAAGTTCATCTAGCTTTTTACATAGTTCTCTTTCAGCTCTAGCCCCCTTACTATATTTTTTAACCATTATTTGACAGCTCAACAACTATTTTAAATCTATTTACATAAATTTAATATGGGTATAATGAAAACAGGAATTGAAATTAAGAATATAATGACTAAAAGAATAGTTACTTCTCCTCATTTCGAGACTGTGCAGAATATAGCAAAGAAAATGACCGAAAAGAGGGTCGGCTCAATTATTATAACTAAAAAAGACAGGCCAGTAGGGATTATTACCGAGACTGATATTAACAAGAGGATTGTTGCTTTGGCTAAAGACCCTAAGAAATTGAAGGCTGAGGATATTATGAGTACCCCTATCGTTCACGTGAAACCTGGTGATGATGTTTCTGATGTTGTTCACAAAATGAAAAAATATAAAATAAGGCGTTTCCCGGTCGTTAAAAACGGAAAAATAGTGGGTATTATTACAAATACAGATATAGCCAGAATATCACCAGAAATGATAGATGTTTTGAACTTGAGATTGAAAATGAGGACAGGAATACCCGCAGTTGAGTCTGGGACCACCTCAGGTTTTTGTGAAGAATGCGGGAATTATTCTGAAATTCTGGAGTTTATTGATAGTGTTTGGGTCTGTGTCGAGTGTAAAGACAGCAACATTTAAATAACTTGTGTTAAAATATAATTATTGATTTAATGTTCAACTTTCACGCTATTGAGAAATTAGTAGAGAATTTATTAGATTTTTCGGTAATTGTAGAGGGAAAGAGAGACAGATTAGCCCTTGAGAGAATGGGTTTTTCGGATATTTTTACTATATCAGGAGATTCAATAGAAAGTTTTGTGGAAAAACTACCTAGGGAGAACAAATACGTCATTCTCACTGATTTTGATAGAGAAGGTGAAAAGTTGAATCTAAGTTTGAGTGAGATTATGTTTAAGAACAATTTTGAAATCAATAACAGGTTAAGAAAGTCTGTTAAAGGTTGTTTTGGTGTCACTCAGATAGAAGAATTAATAAAATTTTCAAAAATAATGGAGGATGTTTACTATGGCAAAATTAGCACAATCAACTATAAAATATTTAATCGAAGCAAAATTTTCCGCAGATGGAGCAGTAGAGAAGCCAGACGTCATTGGGGCGGTTTTTGGTCAAACTGAAGGGCTTCTGGGTCAGGATCTAGACCTAAGAGAGTTGCAGAAAACGGGAAGAATAGGTAGGATAGAAGTTGAATTAAAATCTCAAAAAGGTAAAACAAGGGGCAAAATAACTATCCCTTCAAGTCTAGATGCCGCAGAGACGTCATTGATAGCGGCTGCAGTCGAAACAATCGAGAGAATAGGTCCTTGTGATTCCTACATAAAATTAGTTTCTGTTAAGGATATCAGGTCCGTAAAACGTGATTATGTTGTTAGCAGGGCCAAAAGAATTCTAAAGAAACTGATAGAAGAGGAAATACCTAATACAATAGAAATAACAGACAAGATAAAGGAGTCAGTTAGGACGGCAGAAATAATAAAATATAAAGGATTGCCCGCGGGACCGGATGTAAGTGAATCAGACGAGTTGATAATTGTAGAGGGTAGAGCAGATGTTATAAATCTCCTGAGAAATGGTGTAAAGAATGTTATTGCAATGGGGGGTGCAACTATCCCTCATACGATAGTCGATATATCAAAGGAGAAAATAACAACAGTTTTCCTAGATGGTGATAGAGGAGGAGATTTGATACTGAAAGAATTAATGCAGATAACCTCGATTGATTATGTCGCCAGGGCGCCTGAGGGAAAGGAGGTCGAGGAATTGACAAAAAAAGAACTATTTAAATCTCTTAGGGAGAAGGTACCTGTAGATAGTTCTAAGGAAAAAACAGAGAAAGATCTCGATAAGAAAACCAAAAAGAAACTCGATAAAGTTCTAGATAAGATGGTCGGTACTAGGGCCGCCTATATATTTGATGAAAATGTGAAACTAAAATCCAAAATACCTCTGAAACAGTTCAATGAAAAGAACGATAAAATAAAAAATGCAGAAATAGTTCTAGTGGATTCCAAAATAGATGAAGATCTAGTAAATATCGCAGAAGAAAGAAGTATCAAATATTTGATCGGTAAAGAAGTGAGTAAAGAGTTTAAAACAAAAACTTTGAGGTTATATTCGAAGGAGGATTTGGCTAGTTAATTGAGTTAACTAAAATTTCCATTTCCCCTTTATATTTTTCTATTTTTCCAGTAACTTCGATTACTGTACCTTCTTTAACCTTTTCTAAACTTTTAATCGAGTCCTTGAATATAACTGCGTTTATAGAGCCTGTACCGTCCTTTAATTTTAGAAATGTAGTCCCGGATTTTGATTCGGATACTTGGATTATTTTCCCGGTTATCTTGACGTAATTTGAATCTTCAGAAATGTCTTCTATTTTTACTTCTTCAGAGCCAATCATCTTTGTAGAGATGAACATTAAAATAACGCCTAAAAAAACTGCTAAGAGACATATTTTAATCAAATTACTTTCCTTCATTTTCTTTTAGCACCTTTTCATGGATCGTTTCATATATTGGTCCCCCCTTAGTTAACGTACTCTTCACTAAAGAAATTTTATTCACGTGAAAAGAACCTATTTTCACGTTACGATTCCTTTTGATAAAATCATTCAATTCCGTTCTATTCGTCACGTTCTTCACACGGCACAAAGTTAATTTAGGTTTTTTATGAAATTTAACTTTTAAACCTTTACCCAATATAGAAATTAAATTCTCCAAATCGACACTCTTCGCTTTGACACCAACAACTCTGATATAATTCTCATTTGGTATTAACTTCAAGTCCTCTAACTTCACGTGAAATTCACATGTTTCACTTAGAATCTCATCTAATTCCATCTTCACTTCGCTAATGTCACCTTCCTTCACTTCACCGAGAAAACATATAGTAACGTGAAGATTCTCTCTCTCAACAAATTTACCTATTATACCAGTAGCCTTTAATTCCTTTTTTAGCTCCTCTAACTCCTTTATCTGATTTTCAGGTAACCATATACAAGTAAATAAACGAACCATGAAATTATTTTATCTTCACGAAACTTAAATTTATCTTCACTACCGAAGAAAATTTCACGTGAAAATTGAATTTCACTTCACATTAACTTCACAAAAATATTTATCCTTCGTGAAACATAATTAAGTTATGAGCGAGAGTTACGAATATTACACGAAATTTGGTTGGGAACAAAACCCTTTCACACTGAAAATATCCCCCTCATTAATGGTCGGTTATTCTTCACAGACTGACGAACTACTTTCACACGTCTTCAATTCACATAAGATGGCAATAGTAATTGGTCATACAGGATCTGGTAAAACAACTTTGATGAACTGGTTAAACGATTATATAAATAATAACAAAGATTCTTTTACTTCTCATTACATTCCGAAGTGTCCGCGTACAAAGGAAGACATGATAGCACTTTTCAAATTCCTATTTGGATATAATATAATCGATAATTTCAGGTTTAGGAGCCTAAGTACACAGAATCTCCCTAGGTTCTTAGTTAAAAAAACTTCCAATAATAAAAATGTCGTTTTGGTGGATGAAGCCCACGAAACCTCAATAGAAGTATTGGAATGGTTAAGGACCTTGAATGACATGGTCCCAAATTTACTGATAATATTCGCGGGTCTTCCTGTATTTGAAAAGAAGTTAGAAACGGAATTACCTACCCTCTATATGCGTATAACCACAAAAACTTATTTGGAATCCTTGAACTATGTTGAAACTGAATCACTTATAAGAAGAAGAATAGAAGATTCTAATGGGGACGGACTGAAACCTTTTACATCAGAGGCGGTTAAGAAAGTATTCGAAATATCTGGTGGGTTCCCTCGAGAGATAATAAAATTATGTGATAAATTAATAGAAGGCGCATCAAAAAATAATATACCGGCTATAAATGGTCTTTTCGTTGAACAGATGGTTAGTTCCGAAGTACCGAAAGAAAAGATAGTAGCCCATAAACAGCAGAAACCTGACGTTTCAATATCAAGTAAACAAAAGAACATCTTAAGGATAATTAACAAAAATCCTAGCCTTAATCCTTCTCAAATTGTCCGGAAAATGGATACAGATTCCTATAAGAATAAAAACAACGCTGTTCGCTCGGTTAATAATATTTTAAGAAGACTGATGGAGGAAGGATTGGTACAGAGGGAAAAGTCTGGTAATACCTACATATATTCTCTTACCGGGAAATCTAGGAGTATATTCGCAGAAGCATAATTTTATACTTCCAAAGACAAATTATTCTCATGGATGTTTTATGTGTAGTGGGTATGTCTTGTTCTGGGAAATCTGTAGTTTCTAATAAGGCTAAGCAGCTGGGTATTTACACAATAACCTGGGATGAAATCATCCGTGAAGAATTGCAGAGAAGAGGAATGGTTTACACATGGAGAAATGAAGCAAAGATTGATAATTGGTTTCATGAAAATCAGAGGGATCTAATGAGAAGAATTATTGGTAAAATAACGGAATTGAAAGACCAAGAAAAACTAGTTATTGAAGGGTTTAAAACCCCTGAGCAGATAAATAATCTGAAGGAGAGATTATCAAGTAGCCATTTTTCTACACTTGCAATTCATACGCCCCCGAAGATCCGTGAAAAACGAGAGAAAGATAGGAGAAATTATCATATTGATGGCTATTTGGAAGTTGGAAAGAGAGATAAAATAGATATGGAGAGAGGACTTACCAAATTAATAGCAATGGCTGATCATATGATTATTAACGATGAAGATCTAATGAGTTTTAGAGAAACAGTTAAAGATAAATTAATTGACATACTTAATATAGATGTGAAGAGGTGAAATCATGGCTGAAAATAGGGTAAGGGCAAGGAACATTATCGAAAAAGTAGTCGTTAGTGAAGAAACCGGTAAAAAATTCGGAATGGTAAGTAATGTTGACTTTATCACGGAAAGTGGTGAACTTCTGAATATAGTTGTTGACGGTGCGACAAAATCTCTTAGAGAATTAAACCTAAAAACAGATGAAAAGGGAAGAATTCTCGTGCCTTTCAGTGCTGTAAAGTCTATTGGAGATTTTGTAATAGTAAGCGAGAATGAATTGATTTAGAAGATTACTTTTTCATCTATTCTTAAATTAGGTAACCTGTCGATTTTTTCTATATTTTTTACAAATTCCTTTCTTTTAGTCTTGTAGTAAGCACAGAGACCTATCATTGCTGCATTGTCTGTACATAATTTCTTTGCAGGTGTTATGACTTTAATACCATGCTTTCTCATGGATTTTCTAATTCTTTTTCTCAGGTAAATGTTTGATATCACCCCACCTCCCAATAACAGCTGGTTGACCCGATTTTTTTCAATCACTTTTTCAAGTTTAAGTAGAAGAGAATCTGCGATTGTTTTTTGGAATGATGCGCAGAAATCCGGAACAATTTCACTAAAATTATCACCATGTTCTTTTTTGAGTTTTTTGATTTTAATCACAGAAGCAGTTTTTAGCCCAGAATAACTGAAATTATAATCTCTTCTCCTTACCATTGGGACAGGTAGTTCAAATCTGTCAGGGTCCCCTTTTTTTGCAAATTCTTCAATTATTGGTCCACCAGGATAGCCAAGCATCAGAGGCCTGGCGACTTTATCAAAAGCCTCTCCTACAGCATCATCCAATGTTTGACCTATAAGTTCATATTCACCATGCCCTTTCATTAGAACTATTTCTGTATGTCCTCCGGAGACAAGTAAGCATAGCGCGGGTAATTCTAATCCCTCAATATTTCCATAGTAGTTCCCTTTTCTATTTTTCGCAAGATTACTGTAGATATGTCCTTCCATATGATTCACGAGAATGATAGGTTTTCCAAAATTTTCTGAGAGGTCTTTTACTTTTTTGATACCTACTTCAAGTGCAATCGCTAATCCAGGCCCAATAGTAACTGCAAAAACATCAACATCTTCTAACTTTAGTCTAGCTCTTTTCAATGCCATATCAACAACAGGATCTATTTTCTCTTTATGCGCTCTTTTCGCTATTATAGGGACTACTCCACGCCACTTTTTATGTAAATCTATTTGGGAAGATACAATATTTGATAAAACCCAATCATTTTTACATATCGATGCACTTGTTTCATCACATGATGTGTCCACGGCTAATATTTTCATTTAATCACTTCATAAAATATCTTTACTATACTGTATCTTTCTTTCATTTTCATCATCAAGGTATTGGAATTTGATCCAAACTAAATTCAATGATTCTTTATATTTTCTCAGTAAATTGGATACCTTTTCTGCCCATTCTATAGTGATAATGTTGGGGCCATTGATCATTTCTTCAAAATCAATCCCCTCAAACTCCTCATCTACTTTAAACATCCTGTAAGTATCTATATGGAAGAGTTTATTAAATGGGGGCTTTAGATTATATTCTCTTACTAGCACAAATGTTGGCGATAAAATAGTTTCTTCCACTTCTAGTTCTTTTGCCAAACCTTTTACAAATCGAGTTTTTCCTGTGCCTAATTCCCCTTGGAGTGCGAATAATATAGGTTTTTTCCCGACTTTCATTTTTCTGATTAATTCACGTGCTAGGTTTTTAGTTTCATTTTCGGAATGTGAAATTAGAATTTTAGGTGTTTTCAAGTTCACGTCACCTTCACGTAATATCCTGGCTTCATTTAGAGTAGTGTTAATTACTGTAGAGGGCTCGTTCTTTGGTAATTCTCCCGCATCAATTACAAAATCAATTAGTTCTTGTTGTTTTTTAGATGTATTTTCTAATATGTCTTTTATAGAATAGGGCGTTTTTCTGTAGGACATATTTGCAGATGTGGCTGTTATCGGTTTCCCGAATTTTTTTATTATTTCTATAATTAGATCATAATCAGGAATCCTTATACCTAAAGTTCCATCATCAGCTTCAACCTCCCTTACGACTTTATGCTTTCCTCTTGAAACAACTGTTATTGGGCCGGGTAGATAATTGTCATATATATTCTTAGCAGTTTTACTTAATTCTACATATACTTTAGCCATTTTTTGATCAGATACAGCGACAGAAATAGCTTTCCCATGCCTCTTTGATTTATATCTTAACAACTTATTAACCGCTTTTTGATTTGTAGCATCTGCTCCTATACCATAACAGGTTTCAGTCGGATAAACTAACAGTCCTCCAGATTTTAGGACATTTAAAGCTCTATCCACAACTTCTTTTTTATTATTTTTAGATAGTTTAATCGTTTTCATTCAATTCATCCTCAGAAATGATCATTTCCCGAATATTTCTTTATCCAACCTATTGGACAGATAACTTTTTTTAATCAATTCCTCCATCGGTAATTTTTCTAAACCCTTTTTCAATCTGATTAGATATACCTGAAGACGGAAGGATTCGAAGCTAGAGCCTTCTTTAACGTCTAATAAACCTTTCAAACGCTCAACAGAGCGGGAAACAGCCATTGGATAAATATTAAGAGTTCTAGAAATCTCTCTTACGGTCATTCTAGCCTCTGCTGTTTTTGAGACTTCTTTTAAAAGTTTTAATACCATTAAATCGTATTTTCTCTGTTTTTTAGATATTTTTTTCTTCCCCATAGACAACACTCACTTATTATCCTGTGACACCTGTAACTTTTCATACTAGTTTTGTGAGAAAAAACTTTTAAATCAATTATAATCCTTATAAAACAGTCCTCACCATCTATTAGCCCATATATATAACCAACTACGTAAGGATCTTCCAGTGTAATTAACGTAGTCTTTTTTTCTCATTCTGTTCGTATAGTAATTTTCAATACATAATAAAAAGTATTTTCCTACTTTAGGCCCTAAATAAAGTTTAAAAATCTCTGTTGATAATAATAGGTAAGTGTTTTGAATGAGAAAATGTAATCTTTGCAGTCGGAAGTTAAGGGATAGATGGAATTATTGCCCCAGATGCGGGGCCGAAGTGAATAAGAAAATCAATATGTTCAATCTTCTAAGAAGACAAATGGATATTCTGAGAAATCTAATGGTTAACGATAATGTGGAGCAGAATGTACAATCACCTGGAAACGCGATAACTATTAGGATTGATTCTAGTGGGTTTAGGAGCCCTCATGTTAATTTGTATCCACAACCTAAACAACAAAAAGACATGAATGAAGCAAAAAGAACCGAACCAAAGAAATTAACTGGTAAGGTAATTGAACCAGATGTAAAGGTAAAAAGATTGTCTAATGAAATAATGTTTAAGATCCCTTTACCTGATGTTAAATCTGAGAAAAATGTTGAGCTGAATAGATTAACAGATTCACTTGAAGTTAGGGCATTTGCAGGGGATAAAGGTTATTTCAAAATCCTTAATGTTCCTAGAAATCATAAATTAATCAATAAAAGCTTAGATAACGGAACTTTAAATTTGAAATTCGCTGTTTAACTTTCCGAGTAGCCCGTGAAACACTCATTTTTATCTAATTTTAATATCCAGTTTAACAATTAATCAATTATTGAGAGTGGTATTATATGGAATCAAAAAAAGATATAAGACCGTCTGTTGTAGCTGGTCAGTTCTATCCAAAAAAGAAAGAAGAATTAGAAAAGATGATTAACGATTTCTTGCTGAAAGCCAAAGTAAGGAATTACCCTAAAGTCACAGGATTGATCGTACCTCATGCGGGATATATTTACTCTGGTCCTGTTGCGGCAGAAGCTTTCAAGCAAATTAATCAAGATATTAAGGAGGTAATAATTCTCGCACCGACCCATCATATACGTTTTCAGGGCGCTTCTATTGGAAAATTTGAGTATTATTCCACACCATTAGGTAAGGTCGAGTTAAGTGATAAAGTTGAGAACCTTTTAAAAGAAGAAATTTTTGTTTCAGTCCCAGACACACATAAAAGAGAGCACTCAATCGAAGTTGAAATTCCATTCTTACAAGAAGTTCTAGGTGATTTTAAGATTATTCCAATAATTACAGGATCGGTTGATCCGAAAAAACTCGCCGATACATTGATGAATTATGTTAATGAAGGTACATTGATAGTTGTTAGCAGCGATCTTTCACACTATCACTCATATGAAAGTGCTGTAGAACTAGACAGAAGCTGCATTAACAATATAATTAATTTTGATTTTGATGAACTAGAGGAACGTGAAGCCTGTGGCAAAGTCCCTATACTCACATTGATGTACCTTGCAGATAAATTAGATTGGGAAGGGAAGTTGGTTGATTACAGAAATTCAGGGGATACCGCTGGGAATAACAATAGAGTAGTCGGTTACACTTCAATAGTTTTTTACAGGCCTCCTCTGAAAAGGGAAGATCAGGAATTCCTACTTAATCTCTCCAGAAAGACAATTGATAATTATCTTAAAAATGGAAGTAAACCAAAATTAAATAGGAGAGAGATTTCACAGGAATTGAAAAAACCGAGCGGTTGTTTTGTAACACTTTTTAAAGAAGGTCAGTTAAGGGGATGTGTTGGTTGCATATTCTCAGAAAAGGAATTATATCAATCTATAATAGAGAACACTATCAACGCGGCTTTTAAGGATGCTAGATTTCCGCCAGTCACAGAAGATGAGATTGATGACATTAAGATAGAAATATCGATTCTGAGCGATCCGAAAGAACTGAGTTTTAAAGATTCAGAGGAATTGTTGAGCAAATTAACTCCCATAAAGGATGGTGTCCTTCTTGAAAATGGTCCCAGAAGTGCAACTTATCTACCGCAAGTTTGGAAACAGTTACCTGATAAAGAAGAATTTCTATGTCGTTTATGTATGAAAGCTGGTTTACCTCCCGAAAGTTGGAAAGAAAATGATACGAAGATAAAGATATACCGAGACTTCGCTTTCTGTGAGTAGAATATCAATAAGGACCGAGATTCCATTGAGATTAATCTTATAACCATTGACTACAAATTTATTCCATGGTAACCGAACTTCAGATAGCATTGATTTCTGGAATTTTGTCCATGCTAGGTTGGGGATTAGCAGACTTTTTCGCGAAAAAGACGGTTGACAGAATAGGTGATTTAAGAACGTTATTTTGGTCACAGATTTTTGGTCTGGTACCTATTCTGATATATTTATTCTTAAATTTCAAGTTACCCCATCTCACGCTTCGACTGGTTCTGCATTTTATCTTGGTAAGCTTCTTTGGTTCCTTCGGAATTCTGCTTTTTTATCGTGGCCTGAGTAAGGGGAAGGCCAGCGTAATAACCCCTATATATTCTTCTTATGCCGCGTTCGCTGTTTTTATATCATTCCTTATTTTTCATGAGGTTATTATAGGCTTGACCTGGTTGGGTTTAGGATCAATTTTCTTTGGAATTATCCTAGCATCTTTTGATTACGGGGAAATAAAAGAGGTAGATTTTGAGTTAAAAGATTTAAGTAAAGGAGTTTTGGAAACTTTGATAGCGGCTATAATTATGGGGCTTTATTTTCCTTTTTGGAATTCCTTTTTATCTGATACTGGATGGCCTGTTTTTCTCCTTTTAAATAATTTTGTAATTTGTATCACAGTCTTGATTATTTCTTTGTTTAAAAAATTCACTCTCCGGATAAAAGGCAGGAATCTTTGGGTATGGTTGCTCATTGTTGGAGTATTCACCTCGGGAGCTTTTTTAACGTTAGTGTGGGGTTTTAACAAAACTGACTTTACAAGTATCATATCAATACTATCCGCAGCTTCACCTGTAGTAGTTATCATCCTCGCTAGAATATTTCTAAAGGAAAGAATGTCGTTAACTCAGAAATTAGGTGTTGTTTTAGTCCTTTTAGGGTTGATTATAATTTCGATTTGACCCAAACCAATTAATTTTTCCAATAGTAATCTAAATGTGAATAGAATGAAAATAGACTCACTTCAGGAACATGGTATCCCAGAGGTATTTGTTGAGAAGTTCAAGGAACAGGGAATTAAAAAACTATATGATCCGCAAAAAAAATCATTGAAGAAAGGGTTGTTAGACTTCAAAAATCAGGTAGTTGCGGCACCAACAGCCTCAGGCAAAACATTCATTGCAACATTAGCGGCAATAAAAAAACTTACGAATGAAAGGTCAAAGGTAATTTATTTGGTCCCCCTGATTGCTTTAGCTGGTGAAAAGTGGAATTATTATAAGAAATTGTTTAGTAAATCTGGGTTTCGAGTCGCTATATCCACTGGTGATTTTGATTCAACTAGTGACTGGTTAGCAAATTATGATTTTATCATTATGACGACCGAGAAATGTGATTCCTTAATGAGACATGGTGCTAACTGGATCAATGAGATTGGGTTAATTATTGTTGATGAGGTACACTTACTCAATGATCCCTCGCGTGGACCAACACTTGAAGTAACGTTAACAAGACTTCGTGAAACTGTTTCCAACGCTCAGTTGTTGTGTCTATCCGCGACAATATCCAATGTTGATGAAATTTCAGAGTGGTTGAACGCTGAATCAATTAAATCAGATTTCCGTCCAGTAGAGTTACATGAAGGAATTTATCATGATAATAAGATACAATTCTTCGGTAGAGACGATTATGATCTTGAAGAAAAGATTTCCGCTGAGAAAGCAATTCTGGGCAATACAGTAGAATTACATAAACAGGCATTATATTTTCTTTCAACCAGAAGGAATACCGAATCTCTTGCCAGAAGATTAGGAAGTTTCAATAAAAAATTTCTGAAAAAAAATGAGAAGGAAGAACTGAAGAAACTATCTGATGAATTGTTAAATGTGTTAGAGAAACCAACTAGACAATGCAAAAAATTAGCTGATTATGTAAAAAATGGAGTGGTTTTTCATCATGCTGGTTTATTAGGGAAACAAAAATCTTTGATAGAAGACAATTTCAGGAAAGGTCTAATAAGAGCCATTTGTGCTACACCAACTCTTGCAATGGGTGTGAATTTACCCGCATTCCGAGTTATAGTTCGGGATATTAAAAGGTATTATGCTGGATATGGAATGAGATATATCCCTGTACTTGAATACAAGCAATTTGTTGGTCGTGCTGGAAGACCAGATTATGACGATTTTGGAGAATCAATATTGGTTGCAAAAAGTGAAACTGATGCTCATAGACTCACTGAAACCTATATATTCGGTGAACCCGAAGATGTTTATTCTAAACTTTCATTAGAACCGGTTCTTCGTATGCATACTTTAGCATTGATAGCGTCAGGTTTTATTAATTCAAGAGAGGGCTTAATGAAATTCTTTCGAAAGACTTTTTATGCTTATCAATATGGAGAAATGACTGATATCGAAATGAAGTTAGACAAAATATTGGAGATGCTGTTCAATTTTAGATTTCTTCAAGAAAAAGGAGATAAGATAGTTCCCACCAAAATAGGTAAAAGAGTTTCAGAATTATATCTAGACCCGATTACCGCGTATCATTTTGTAAAGGGTCTTAAGAAATCTAATGAGTCCACACCAATATTCTCACTTATTCATGTGGTATCCAATACACTTGAAATGAGACCTTTACTTAGGATTGGTAAAAATGAGTATGATGAAATAAATGATAAAATAGCAAAATCAGTTTTCCTTGAGAAGGTCCCAGAAGATTGGGATATAAATTATGATAAATTTATGCAAAGCGTAAAAACAGCCATGTTATTCGAATCTTGGATAGAGGAAGTAACTGAAGATAAATTATTATCTAAGTACAGAGTGGCACCAGGTGATCTGTATTATAAACTGAAAAATGCGGATTGGTTACTCTACTCATTAAATGAGATGGGATTGCTCTTGGGGAAGAAGAAAGTCTTGGGAAAAATACGTAAATTAAGAGTAAGAACAAAGTATGGTGTAAGAGAAGAATTATTACCGTTGGTTCGGTTGAAAAAGATAGGTAGGGTCAGGGCGAGAACATTATTTGATCATAACCTTAAGTCAGTGTCAGATCTAAGAAAAGTACCTTTACCAAGTTTGTCTAGAATCATAGGTCCTAAGATAGCTAATTCAATCAAGAAACAGTTAGGTGAAGATCATAAGGAAATTAAAGATGAAAAACAAATGACTTTGGGGTAATGGGCTAATTTGGCTATACTTCGAGCTTCGGGGGTTCGCGATCTGGGTTCAAATCCCAGTTACCCCATCAGAATAAATTCCAACCAAAAATAAAACAAAATAAAAAACTATTCTACAGTACAAATTGCCATACTAATAGTGCTAATACAATTACTGCCAAAACTACCAGTAAGGTTTTGTTCTTGGTCATTTTCTTTAGGTCCATATTTACACCTTAAGTTGAATTTTGACTTTTTCGCCTTAAAAACTTGGTGTAGTCCATTAGAAGTAGTTATTTCAGCCCTATTTTTTCCCGAAGGTGAGCCATCCAGTATGCATTAAACCTTGGCTTTTTGGTCGGGTAAAACCATACTCACTCTGCCATTCCCGGGAGATATTTTCAAAACATTTTATTTCATTAAAATTAGATTTTCTCATATCTTCAATAACTTTTTCCACTTGTTCTACATATGGTGAATAGACAGCTAACCAACCACCTTGATTTAATTTCTCATAAGCTTCAGAAATAACCTTTTCACAGTCTTTCATGTCTAGTGTAATTAAATCCAATTTATCCTCATCAATCCCATCAAGTATATTCTTGTTCTTGACCTCGATGTTCTTCAAACCAGTTTTCTCTATATTCTTTTTGACAACCTCAGCAAACTCCATCCTCTTTTCGTAAGTAACAACTTTACCATTAGGACAATACCAGGCTAGGAATATTGATAAAAAACCAGAACCAGAACCAGCGTCAACTATTTTCGCGTCAGTAGGGACACCTGTTTTTGCTAAAATCATTGAAGCATCCTCAGGCATTATTATCTGTGGCACTCTTTTGAGTCTATCTAGGATTTCGTTAAGATTTCTTTTCATTTCAACACTTTTTAGAAATACTTGTGAACGCTTAAATAAATCACATATCCCTTAACCTTTCAATCCTTTCGTCGATGGGAGGATGTGTAGAAAACAAGCTACTGACTTTAAAATCGCCAAAAGGGTTTGCGATAAACAAAGGAGCTGAAACTCTACTGACTTTCATTTTACCTGAATTATGTTTTTTGATTTTTTCCAAGGCCGAAGCGAGACCTTCAGGATATCTTGTTAAAAAACCGCCACTGGAATCCGCTAAGTATTCTCTCTTTCTGGATATCGCCAATTGGACAAGTTTAACAAATATTGGGGCGAGAATAGAGAATATAAGACCAACTAATAAGAGTACACCCCCTCCTTTTTTCCGATCTCTATCTCTTCCGTCGCTAAAAAACATGCTCCTTCTGAACATATCGGCGATAATAACGATAATACCAACCATTACCGCAACTAATGTTGCAAATCTAACATCATAATTCTTAATATGGGACATTTCATGAGCAATAACACCCTCCAATTCTGTTCTGTCAAGAAGTTCAATCATACCTGTAGTAACACAAATGATCCCGTTTTCAGGGTTTCTACCTGTCGCAAACGCGTTAATATCAGATGACTCGATAACATGAATCCTCGGCGCAGGAATTCCGGCGGCTATTGCTAACTCTTCGACAACATTGACAAGATATGTATGCTCCTTCTTCGTGGCAGGACGTGCGTTGACCGACGCCAAAACTATCCTATCACTATAATAGTATGAGAAAAATGTGAAAATGAACGCAAATATACCCGCAATAACCACAAAAAAATACGCTGAGGTCGGATCATATATCTGCCCGATAGTATAAGCAATAAAAATAAGAGAAAGAAAAACAAGTATCATCAGTACTACAGACTTCACTTTATTCCTGGTTATTTCATCCTGGATATTTCTCTTCATTTAATCCACTAAAAATCGACTTTAACGGCTTTTCTCTCTGATGCTTCTATTTCTAAATGTTTCTTCTTCTTTTTCCCTAATATACTTGCGAATATTGATCCTGGAAACGTCGTAACTAAGTTATTGTACGTCAGTATGGAATCATTGTAAAATTGTCTTGCATAGGCGATCTTATTCTCTACTGCCGATAGTTCTTCTTGTAACATCATGAAGTTCTCGTTTGCTCTTAACTTTGGATAATTTTCTGAAAGTGCAAAGATAGTTTTCAAAGCACCTGTCATTTGATTATTTGCCTTAACTCTATCTTCATCACTGCCCGCTTTCATCATCCTTTCTCTGGCCTTTGTCACTGCTTTTATAGCTTCTTTTTCATGTTTCATATATCCTTTGACTGTCTCAACAAGGTTAGGTACCAAATCAGCCCTCTTTTTCAATTGGACATCTATTTGTGACCAGGCATTATCTACCCTGTTTCCAAGTATCATTATCCTGTTGGCATAGTATATTGTCACTAGAACAACAAAGATAATCAGTCCTATCAACCAAATCATTTCAAATCACAATAATAATTATAGCATTAGTTACATATATTGTTGAAGAATTTATTCTCCAGAATCAGTCATGAAATCTTCAACCTTGTAGTTAAACTTCTTTTCTCCCCTTTCTTTAAGTATTTCCCGCGCAAGTAACCAGTAAATGAGTGCAATAGATTTTCTACCCTTGTTGTTACAGGGAATTACTAAATCAATGTTCTTGGTACTATTGAATGTATCACATAAGGCAACAATAGGTATTCTTGAATCAACTGATTCTTTAACAGCCTGTCTATCAGATAATGGGTCTGTTACTAATATTGCATCCGGCTCCATGTAGTAGTTGTAGTTAGGGTTTGTTAGTGCCCCGGGCATGAATCTTCCGACTACATAATCTGCTCCGATTAACTCTGCGAACTTCTTGACTGCTTTATGGGCGTTTGTTTTTCTTCCCACCACAAGTATATTTTCCTGTCTTGCCAGAAACTTTACAGCAATACTAATTCTCTCGTCCAGCATCTGTAAATTCAAAACTGAAAGACCATCTCCTCTAGTTTTGTATATAAACTTTCCCATACTAGCTGTTTTAGATTTCATTCCAATATGGGAACCCGCGGAAAGATAGTCCTCTTTGGGTATTAAAAATTCCTCTTCTACCATTTTTGATCATCCGATGTATTTTAGGTCTTCCTGACCAGCTTCTCCCTGACCCATCTTTTCTCTGAGCATCTGTGAGACAGCTTTTGTCTGAACTTTTTGGATTTTCTTCATGAATTTTTCCATCTCTTTTATCTTATCCTTAAGTTCAGACATATCTATTTCAACATTTAATATCTCTACTAACACTTTTAAAATTACCTCTGCTGTTTTTGGGTCCGGAATTTCCGGCATGGCTTCTGTTTGACCGAGTAAACATAACCCTTCTATGTCTCTATAACGACCTAAACCCAAAAAGAGCCCTGAAGCACCGATTATTGTACCTACTTTACTCCCGGCATCAAAGTCTATATCATATTTTTTATATTTTTCTAAAATTTCTGGTTCACTTACAACACCAATTAATGGGCTGTCGTCGCTTTCTTCCACGCTTAGGCCGGCAGTTGTGATCATAGACTTAACCCCCAATTTTTCCAGGAAATCAAGTACAGTTTCTACAATTTCATAATGACCTACAGGATCCACACTTTGACTATCTCCTATCAGAAATACTATATCTCTTTGATTTGGCTTTTTGGCCTTCCAGTAATATAATTCGTTTTTAAGAACATGAACTGCCGAACTTTGATGTATAAGTACAAAGGGCATGAAGTGAGACGACATCAATTCCGCAAATTTCTTTGCTTCTAACTCTTCAAGTAAGTATCCAACAGCTATCCTACCTACATTACCGACTCCAGGTAAACCCTCGATGAATATAGGGTTGTTAAGTTTAGGTAGTTCATCTATAAGTTTGATTTTTGTTCCTTCCATTCTAATCTCCTCCTATTTTAAAACTCGCGGTACCA
Source organism: Candidatus Aenigmatarchaeota archaeon (assembly GCA_014728985.1). Classification (GTDB taxonomy): domain Archaea; phylum Aenigmatarchaeota; class Aenigmatarchaeia; order CG10238-14; family CG10238-14; genus CG10238-14. The sequence continues at coordinate 7,383 of WJKS01000108.1, read as the reverse complement.
TTTTCAATTTTCGATATCTCCTTTTCCAGGTTTTTCCTGAGGTCCCTTTCCGCACTTTTGGGATCCTCGGTTTTTATCTCTATGCTATATCTGGGTGCACTAATATACTTTATCTCCCATCCATATTTATTGATTAAGCAGTGGAGAAACTCTTTTACTCTTTCCACACCATTTCCTGTGAAATATTTGAGCTCGAGCGTAGCTTTTATGTCAACTTCTTTCTTTTGAATCTTTTCTTTAGCAATCTCCTGCATAAGTTTTAGGTACTTTTTGTCGATTCCACGCCTAATTAACTGGTCTGGGTCTTCTACCGACATATTGAATGCTTCAAACATTGTCCCAAATGTTTCTTGGAATTCGTAACCTAATTTCTCATAAGCCTGTTCCAAATCCCACCCTAATTTTTCACCGAGCAATTCAAGCATTTTTTCAGCTCTTTCTTCTTGTTTATATTCCTGAAGTTTCCTTTCCTTGGATTTTTTTGAGACTCTTTTCAGGCTCAGGTTAATATGACCTTTACTTTTATCAATTCTGGTAACTTTGGCGATGTACTGTTTTCCTTTTTTGACAAAGTTTTTGATATCCCTAACCCATCTACCAGAAACCTCTGAAACATGGATCATCCCTTCTTTTCCTGGATATTCTTCAAGATTACATAAAGCCGAATATGGTGTGATATATTTGACAGTAACCAGAACTATTTCTCCTTCTATTGGGAAATCCTTTCTTTTAACCATATTTACTCTACAATATGTGGGAATTGAAAATTTAAAAGGATTAGTGATAGGATTTTCTAAGTAAAAGAGCTATAAAATGTGTACGATTATCAGTTCGTAAGCTACCCATCCTAGGCTAATTATGAAAAGTAGCTGCATTATCAGACGAAATATTTTCATAGTTAGTATAATTATGGATTAAATAAATGGATTTTGGTGGAGAAGGTCATAAATGTATTTATTTCATTTCTCTTTGTTTGGAAAATTCGATAGGTATTGCGTAATAAAAACAACTCAATGATTATTTTTTGAGTTTTTCGTATATCAATACTAATAACTGAGATATTAGATAACAAAAAATTATGTCTAGCAAGAGTTTCAGAGGATAGAAGTCCCGACAATAAATGCAATAGAAATCATTAGCGTATGGTATCACATAAAAGGCGAAAGGAGTCCCTAAATAAGTGCCACACCAAGCTTTAGATGTAGGAATTAATTAAAGGAGATATAGTACCATTAAAATTGGATCAGATTTACGCCCACATTCAAAGTCAAAAAGACGATAATTTTATTTTTCGTTGGTTTCAGAGGAATCTTCCAATTCATATTAAAGATGTTGGTTTTTGGGAATAAATCATATAATCTGAACCAAAAATTAAATTAATTGAGTTTAAACTCTAGTTGCATATAGAGCCGTCCTTCTTCCTAATAAATCAAGTTTGTCTTGTTCGACTCCGAAAAGTTCAGTGATTCTTTCAGGTCGCGTTGGAGCTTTAGCAGATAAATCCGAGTGACCATTCATATCGATAGGATAAGCGTAAAAACCTTTTGCATCCCTAACAATTATATGTTCACCCTCATGTCCTGAATGACCACTTGATCTCGTGTTATCTGTTAAACATATATATGACATATTTTTAAAATTTAGAGCTCAAACTTAAATTTCTTTCCTTCAGATCATTTTTAAAATACAATCATGCAGGGGGTGAGATTCGAACTCACGAACCGACTAACGGACAGAGTCCTAAGCCCTGCGGATTTGTCCACTTTCCTACCCCTGCTTGACTAATAGTTGTGAAATCAAAAATATTTAAATAAAACAACCATTTCAGATAATTTTATTGAGAAATTAAACCTAATAATTAACCCCCAATTATTTTCGCCTTGATAGCCAGATGAGAATTGAGTCATTTAATCCGCTTTTTGGGCGTTAAGTATTAAAATTTATTTGATTAATCTATTAATATTTAATAGTAACCTCTGGTGAGTGATGAAATGTTACCTAAAATTTCTAAAAAGTACAGGCAATCTGTTTTTTTAGCAACAACTACACTTTTAATTACTCTGATTTCTGTAATATTTTTTCGAAGCGCATTAATTTTCATTTTACTTTTGGCTTTCAATGCACTTCTGAATCTTTACCAGAGATCGACCGGGTTGCCTTTTGATATGACACCCACAACGCCTTTGGTTATAATATTTTCGATTCAGTTTGGATTTTGGCCCGGGTTCATTTTTCTGTTTTTCAGCTCCATTGTTCCGGGTATTTTTGTCGGGGGCTTTAATCCTAATATAATCCTGATTGGGTTCTTGGGTTTAGTGATTGGTTACTTGGCGTCCGTTGGCATAGTCGAAGGAGTTATTACTTATGGTTTAATTCTGGTTATATTCGAGGGTATAGTTTGGTTTTTCATCGCTACTCTTGTTTCCAGTGAGACATTACCTCCGCTTTTTGTATTCTTAGCATCAACGTTGAATATAATCTATTTGATCATTTTCCAGAATTTCCTAACCTACATAATGTTCTTATGAGTAGTTAGAAGTGCTCCCGACGGGATTTGAACCCGTGTCCTCGGCTCGAAAGGCCGATATCCTTGGCCGGGCTAGACTACGGGAGCCTAATGGGCCGAACAGGATTTGAACCTGTGATTTCTGCCACGTCAAGGCAGCGTCTTAACCAACTGGACCATCGGCCCTTGCTAACAAATAATCGTAGTAATAATTTAAATTCCTTTCCAACGCTGAGGGTGGGATTTGAACCCACAAGCCACAAGGGCGCTAGTTTAGCAGACTAGTGCGATACCAGATTACGCGACCTCAGCATTCAAGATAGTTCACAGTTAAATTATTAATCTCTTAAAACTTAATAAATCCAATAGTCTATAATTATTGATAAGGAGGTTAATAAGAATGCCAATTACAGTAAAAGATATTTCCGAAATGTTTAATAAAGATGTTTTCACTGACAAAGGCTTCTATTGTGGTAAGGTTTCTGATGTAGAGTTCGACCTTTCTAGATTCAAAGTAAGAGCTGTAGTCATAGAAGCGGCAAAGGGTACTTTTCTTGGTAAGATTGTTGGAGGCAAGAAGGGGATAATAGTTCCCTATCAGATGGTCCATGCGATCGGCGACATAGTTTTAATTAAGCATATAACAACACCAATGCCGGAAGGTGGAGAGGCCCAGTGAACCCTCCAAAGAAAACTAAGGAAATGTCGTGGACCCGCTTGGGTAATTCCTACGTTTTAGTAGATCCTGACAGTAAAGAGAACATTACGCTTGATCCTATTGCATTCATGGTCTGGGTACAGTGTGACGGAGAAACCACAATTGAAAGCATGACTGACGTATTTTCAGTTGACGGTAACAGGGATGTAGTCCAGGCTGCTTTAAAAGGAATACTTGAAAAATTAGAGAAAAATGGTCTAATCGAATGGAATGAGTAATTACTTAGGACTCTCTAATGTTTTCTTCCCTTCAATCTCATAATACATTATCTCTTCTCCTGACTTCAACTTCCCTTTCATACTTTTAGGGACATCGAGGTCAAAAGTGGAATAATCAGTCAGATCCATAAGTTGAGCTTTGTCCCCAGTTATTGCAAGAACTTGTGCTTGCTTTTTATTAAGAATCGGGACCTGTACTTTTGCATCAGCAGGTTTTATTATACTTCTTCTTCTCCCATCAAACATACCCATTCCTTCAACTCTTGCCTTAGCTGCACCATGTTTACCAGATTTAGAAATATTAATTGAAACAATTTCGCAGGGTACCCCGTCTATGAGTATAAACCCACCTTTCTTTAAATTTTTAATTACCTTATCTGCCATTAAATCACCTATAATTTTACCTGCAAGCAATTTTAATATCACTCGACTTCACAGTTACTCTTCCTGCATGATGTGAAGCAGCGACCGCATCCATAGCAATAGCTTCTGCGGCATCCAAAACAGCATCTTTTAACGCATTTACTGCCGATTCAGATACTCTTTCAGCACCAGCTTTTCGTGCTATTCTTTCTAAGGGAGCAAGTGGAAAATCTCTTACCATTGACACACCTCCATACAATAATTAAAATTAACTTGTAGATTATTTAAGCATTTGGTAAAAGGGGGCTTTTTAATCTTTTATAGAGGAAGAAAACATATTTAAGGGTCGAAATCATAAAAATAAGTTCTATAAGATTCGGTAAAAAAATTGTTTTGATTTAAATATTTGAACCGAAAACTTTAAATACTTTACTATCTTTACTTATAAGTGATTATATGGCAGAGTCAGATGAGAAAACTAAGAGTAAAATGGGTAGAAAATGTCCAGAATGTGGAGGAACTGTTTTTACAGAGGATAAGAATCGTGGTGAGACGGTTTGTGCCAAATGTGGATTAGTGTTAAAAGAAGATTTTATTGATAGAGGTCAAGAGTGGAGAGCTTTTGACGCTGAACAGGCTTCTAAGAGAGCAAGAAGTGGTGCTCCATTAACTTTCACAAAACATGATAAAGGTTTAACAACCGAGATTGGAAAGGGCCTTGGTGAATTGTACAAGGTTCCAGGTAAGAAAAGAGCACAGTATTACAGGCTCAAGAAGTGGCATAAGAGGCTCATTGAGTCAAAGGATAGGAACTTGTCTTTTGCTCTTTCTGAACTTCAGAGAATAATTTCATTTTTGAATCTTCCTAAATCAGTTCATGAAAAGGTCGGTAGATATTATGAAGAAGCTGTTGACAAAGGGCTGGTAAGAGGAAGGTCAATTGAATCTGTTATTGCTGCATTAGTTTATGCTGTTTCAAGACAGTTTGATACTCCAAGGACATTAGACGAAATTGCAGAAGCATCAGGTCTTGAGAAAAGAGATATCGGAAGAACATACAGATACATTTCTCGACAGTTGGGAATAAGAATTCTCCCAGCAGATCCAAAGAATTATGTTCCAAGATTCTGTTCAATGCTTAATTTGAGTGATAAAGTCCAAGCAGGAGCAATTGAAATCCTGAGAAAAGCCAAGAAACTACAAATCACAAGTGGAAAAGGTCCTACAGGGGTCGCTGCAGCTGCTATTTACATCTCTTGCGTGTTAAATGGGGAGAAGAGAACTCAGAGAGAAGTAGCATCAGTTGTAAATGTCACCGAAGTTACGATCAGAAACAGATACAAGGAATTAGTCGAAAAGCTTGGGTTAGAGAAGGACGTTGAAGAGAAGATAAAAGAAGACTAACCTAAATCAATTTCTCCTCATATTCTTCTAACCAATCGATCGAGCCGATTCTATACTCTTGAGAATCACCATCAATAATATTCATAATTTCCTTCACGTTCTCGTCAATAGATTTTTTACTGGTTTCTATTTCATAGACTTTCTCGTTGATTTGAACAGCGTCAGATGTTATAACACCAAGTATCTCAGCGTCAACGTTCTCCTTGACTTTATCAGGTTTATCTGGATATCTTTCCTTTAGTCTTTCTTCAAGTACTCCAGGATCACATCTTAGAACAACCACAATATCGCAAGGGACTTCATGGGCTATATGGCCCTCAATTATAATATCCCCTCCAACATCATCAAGATAATCATTAATTTTATCCATATCCAATATCTTCGCCCCTCTTTTTTCATCATCTCCCAGATAAGCGTTCAGATCTTCGGCAATATGGTTTATAGGAATTAATTTCCATTCTAATCTCTTTGACAGTTCCTTGGAAATCTCTGTTTTTCCGGTTCCTGGTGTTCCAGTTACACATAATTTCATAACAACACATTATCTTTTTATTTTAAATATCTGAATTCAAACATAATTATGTGAATCTTATGGAGCTTCAAATATGGACCGAAAAATATAGGCCACACTCGTTAGATGATATGATTAATCAGAAACATGCTGTTGAGAGACTTAAGGCATTTGTTAAAGACAAATCAATTCCCCACATGTTATTCGCGGGACCACCTGGTACAGGTAAAACTGCTTCTGCGCTTGCTATAGCTAAAGATCTCTTCGGGGAAAATTGGAAATCCAATTTCCAGGAAACTAATGCGAGTGATGAACGTGGAATTAACGTGGTCAGGACCAGAATAAAAGATTTTGCAAGGATTAAGCCGTTAAATGCTCCGTTTAAAATTGTTTTTTTGGATGAGAGTGATGCTTTAACTTCAGATGCACAACAGGCTTTAAGAAGAACAATTGAACAGTATTCCCGTGTATGCAGATTTATTTTATCGTGTAATTATTCTTCCAAAATTATAGCACCTTTGCAGTCCAGATGTGTTGTTTTCAGATTTACTAATTTATCGAAAGAAGATGTTTTTGAGTATCTGAATAGAATAATAAAGGGTGAAAAATTAAAGGTAGATGATGCAGCATTGGAAGCGGTATACGAGTTAAGTGAAGGAGATTTGAGGAAATCCACAAATATCCTCCAGGCAGCATCTTCGTTAGGTGAAAAAATTACCTCTGATATAATCTATGAAGTCGCTAGTCAGGCCAAGCCAAAGGATATTCAAGAACTGATGAATTACACAATAAAAGGAGACTTCAAGTCTGCCCGAAAAAAACTTCATGAGATGATAATTAAACAGGGGCTTGCAGGTAGCGATATTCTAAAAGCCTTTCATGGCCAGGTTTTTGAGTTGGAAATCCCTGACGAAAAAAAGATTCAAATGATTAGCCAGATAGGGGAATATGATTTCAGAATATCTGAGGGCGGAGATCCTTTGATACAATTAGAAGCTATGTTAGCTAAAATTATGGCTTCTTAATCTCTCCCAGTTGTTATGCCTTCTTTGTTTAAAGCTGTCAGAATGTTTTCGGTCATCTGATATTTTATTTGATCTTTTTCCTTCACGTTTTTAGTATGGGCCCTAACTTCGCAATTTATTGTCCAGGCTGTAAATTCTTTTATCCAGAGATGTGGTTCTTTACTTTTAGATGAATCTACACCTTCTGTTTTTTCCACAGCTTTTAGTATTACTTTCTTCGCTTTTTGGAAATCTGTACCATGAGTTAGTGTGAGTGGACAATGTATAACAACATTATCCATTTTACTGAAATTCTTTATACCTTTGGTTAACAGAATTAAGTTAGGTATACTCAGAATCTCATTATCCAAATTTCTGATATGGGTGTAAAAAAAGTCGATTGACACAACATCCCCATAAATTTCATTAATTTTAACCCTATCACCTTCTTTAACGTCTCTTCTTTTGATAATTATTTGATAGGCCAATACATTTCCTAGAATACTTGATGTGAATAAACCGGCTACAAAACTGAGCGCCAATATTGAGGTTGATTTTAGAAATTCGTTAAGCCAATTTATCTGCGATGCTAACCAGAGATTTAGCACAACCAAGATTGTGACTAGAAAAGACAGATAAAGGAGTCCCTTTGTTAAAAT
>WJKS01000010.1 GCA_014728985.1 Candidatus Aenigmatarchaeota archaeon | reverse complement strand
TCATGGTAGTGTTGAAGATAAGTTGTATCCTGATGGTAGACCTAAACCTAGTCACTCAACCAATCCTGTGCATTTCTTCGTGATAAGTGATAAACCTGAATTACAGGGAGTAAGCTTGAGAAATGGTGCACAGAAAGATGTTGCTCCTACCGTTCTTGGTTTAATGGGGTTAGGAAAATCTAAGGAAATGAGTGGGGAGAATCTAATAATAACTTCCTAGGGTAGAATTATCGTATTTAATTTATTCTAATTTACCAATTAATTATTTCTACCTCATAGAACAAATAATACTACAGTGATGTAATAATGTCAGCCAATATTGTTGTAAACGGAATTGGAATAATCGGAAAAAGGGTTGCTCATGCGATTAAACTCCAAGATGATATGAAACTTCATGCTATATCAACCAGATCAGCATCCTCCACACTTAGAACATTACTCGAACCAAAAGGTCCTCTACACAAAACTGACCTTTACGCCTGTTCTCCAGAATGGGTTGAAAAAATGAAGGAAGATGGAATGTATGTTAATGGTTCACTTGAAGAATTACTTGAAAAGGGAGAAGTAGATTTAGTCGTTGATTGTACACCTAAAAAAGTAGGTGCAGAGAATAAAAAATTATACAAAAAACATGGGGTTAAAGCAATATTTCAGGGCGGAGAAAAAGATACTGTTGCTAAAATGACATTTAACACATTTGTTAACTATGAGCAAGCTTCCAAATATGATTATGTTCGTGTTCCTAGTTGTAATACTACTTCACTCATAAGATTATTGCACACATTATCCCAATTAACTAAGATAGTTGAAGTGGATGTAGCATTAATAAGGCGGGCAGGTGATCCTCCAGAAACTAAAGGTATTGGTAACTCAATAGTCCCAGTTATGCACGTACCATCCCATCATGGTCCAGATGTTCAGACCGTACTACCTGACATTGACATCAAAACTATGGCAGTTAAAGTACCAACCACATTAGCACATGTTCACGTATTCCACTGTGAGGTTGAAAAGATACCAAAAGCAGAGAAAATCAAAAATTTGTTCAAAAAAACACCTAGAATCACTGTACTCAAGGCTGGTCATGGATACGAATCTACTGGACAAGTGATTGAAAGATATCGGGACTTATTAAGGCCACGATATGACATGCCTGAAGTTGTTGTTTGGGAAGAAACTATTAACACACAAGATGATGATGTCTTCTGGGCACATATGGTTCATCCTGAATCAATCATTGTCCCTGAGAATATTGACTGTATCCGATCTATGCTAGGGTTGGAAAAGGATAGGAATAAATCAATTGAAAAAACAGATAGATCTCTTGGGATATAAATGAAAAACTACAGAACAATTGATGACTGTGATTTTAAAGGGAAGACTACTATACTCAGGGTAGATATTAACTCTCCTGTCAACAAAAAAGGTAAGGTTGAAGTATCAGATAGATCAATTGAAGCGGCAAAAACTATCCGTGAACTATCGAATAAAAAGGCTAAATTAGTTGTTCTCGCTCATCAGGGAAGGAAGGGAAGGGATGATTTCTTACCTCTAAAACAACACGCAAAGATACTTACCAAATACTCTAAAAAGAAGGTTAAATTCATTGATGATATAATCGGGAAAAAAGCTGTAAAAGCAGTCAAATCATTAAAAAATGGGGAAATAATTCTCTTAAATAACGTAAGATTCCTACCAGATGAAACTGAAGATAAAACACCGAAACAACATTCCAAAAGTCAATTAGTACGAGTTTTATCACCATTAGCAGATGTCTTCGTCAATGATGCATTTTCAGCTGCACATAGGTCTCATGCTTCTATGGCTGGATTCACAACAATCCTCCCGTCCTACATAGGTAGAATAATGGAAAAAGAGATTGGGTCACTGGAAAAAATTTTCACGCGAATGAAAATATCCAAACATGACACATTCATCCTGGGTGGAGCAAAACCAGAAGATCCTTTGGAAATAATGGAACATATGTTAAAAGCAGGTACATTAGAAATGGTCTTAGTCACAGGTATAGTAGGGAATCTATTTCTCATAGCAGATGGAAATAACCTAGGACAAAAAACAGTTGATTTCCTCGAAGAAAAAGGATACCTAAAATTTCTACCACAAACCAAAAAAATCTGGAAAAAATACAAGAAAAAAATAATGATACCAATGGATTTAGCTGAAGATTTTCACAGTAAAAGAAAAGAGATATTAGTTGAAGATTTACCATCAAAATATCAGCTAATGGATATAGGGACCAAGACTATCAGTAAATACACAAAAATAATCAAAAAATCCAAAAACATTGTAATGAAGGGTCCTGCAGGAGTATATGAGGATGATAAATTTGCGATAGGAACCAAGATTATCCTCAAAGCTGTCAAAAATTCTAAAGGGAAATCACTAATTGGAGGAGGACATACACTTTCAGCATTGAAGAAATTCAGAATTAGTAAAAAGGGCTATGATCATGTAAGCTTGGCAGGAGGAGCATTAATCACATACTTATCAGGGAAAAAATTACCCGCATTAGAAGCGCTTAAAAAAAGTTGAATCAGCTCCCAAAGAAATTGATTAAATATATAAATTATAGTGATATATTATAGTTATGGCAACTAAAACGGTTAAACTGGAGAAAGAAGAGTACCAGGATATGTTAGATTATATGGAGAGAATGAGAGAAACTATAGAAGTTTTATCTAGTCGTAAAACTATCAAGAAACTGGAAAAGGCGATTAATAGAATTGAATCTGGAGAATACTTTACCAAAAAAGATATGGTTTTCTGATGTATGAACTTATTTTTGATAAACAATTCAAAAAAGACCTGGAAAAATTAGATAAAACAATAAGAAAAAAGATCCTCAAAAAAGTTTACCAATTAGAAAAGTACCCAGAACTGGGTAAACACCTTATTGGAGTAAACCTATGGAGTCTAAGAGTAGGTAAATATCGAGTTCTGTATAGAATAGTTAAAAAACAATTACAAATTTTAGTTTTGACAGTTGAACATAGAAAAATTGTGTATAAAATGGTAGCGAGGTTTTCTGACGATTGAATTTAATGATTATTTAATAGAAGAAAAGTTAACTCAAATTCTGAAAAATATTCTTAATACTGAATTTTTGTAAAAAATTTAATATACCTCCTTCTTGATACTCTTCACCAACTAACCAATGAGCTACTTTTAGGAATTCTTTACTTGCTCTTGTGTCTGGCCTAGAGAGGAATACAGGTGATCCCACAGTCAAACTTTTGTAAACATTTTTATCATAAGGTATGGATGATATAACATCCATTTCAGTGAACTTCTCTATTTCATCATTCCCCATCTCGTTTTTCATCCCTTGTCTCATGTTAATTATCAAACCGAGAGCTTCCTTATTTAATTCATTCAAAACCTCCCTAAATCTGACCACATCTATCATTGAAGACATTATTGGGTTTGTAACAAAAAGAACTTTATCACAAGCATGAAGCATTGCCATACTTTCCCTACCCATACCAGGACTTCCATCAAGAATAATCAAATCGTTCTTCTCTCGGAGAGGTTGGATTACATCCTTAATTTTTATTACATCAACGCCTCTCAGACCAGAAAGACTTAATGAGGCTGGGACTATGTTCACACCAGTATAATGCTTGTACATTGCCTCCTCGATATTTATTCCTTCTCTAATAACCTTGTTAATAGTAACCGGAAAATAATACATCCCAAAATAAAGAGCGAGGTGAGAATTAGTCACGTTGCAATCAACTATTGTCACGTTCTTGTTAAAGTACTTGGATAGAATAACCCCCAAATTCGAGACTATTGTTGTCTTACCAACTCCACCTTTTCCGGAAGTTACACCAATAACCTTTGTCATATTAATATAATAACTAGTTATAGAATTAAGTTTTTCCTACGACTTCTTGGATTTCTCCTGCAGCATTTTAATAAATTTTAACATGCCTTTTCTACCCTGGTTTACCTTTTCCACCTCTAAAAGTAGTTCAAAATCAGGTTCTTTCAATTCTTCTATACCCACCCTTGCATCTACCATTACATTTGAAAGTATTTTCTTGTATTTCTTTTCCTTTTCTTTATCAACTTTCTCTTTCTTTTCTGGTTTCTTTTTTGATTTCTTTGTTTTTTTGTCCTTTCCCTTAAATTTCTCCTTTGAATCCTCTTTTTTATTTTCTTTTTTAGATACTCCCCTGGCTTTCTCTTCTTTCTTCTTAGATTCCTCCTTGACTCCCTCGTCTTTCTTTTCTTTGGGTTCTTTCTCCTTAGATTCTTCCTTCTTTTCCTCTTTTACTTCTTCCTTTTTAGTTTCCTCTTCTTTTTTCTCCTCTTTTCCTGCCTTCTCCGATTCTTCCCCCTTTTCTTCCCTAGATTCCTCTTTTTTTTCAGGTTCCTCCTTAGTTTTCTCCTCTTTTTCAGCCGAATTAGCGATTTTTTCAAATTTCTTCCACTCGGTAATTAACTCGTTCTCTATTTCTTCAAGTCTCTTTTCATTCCTTTTCCTGATTTTCTCATGATCCTTGTCAGACAATTTTCCATCCTCGTACTGGTTTTCTATTGACTCCATAAGTAATTTTATATCTTCTTTTTGGTCTCTTAGTCTCTGTATTCTACTCGGTATTTTCATCTCAGCTATAGGAGTTATTTCTTTTAATTCCTCTATTTCTGATTTCAACTTAATAATTTCCTCATTTAATGAAGATAGGTCCTTATTTGTAGCATAATTTTCGAACTTCAAGTTCAAAGTGTCGACAGACCTCACTAAATCCTTGGAAACATCATAAATATTATCAATTTTTACCTTGTAATGAGCGAAATCTTCTAAATTCTTATTCGTATCAAGAAAACATTTCTCTGTTTTTGAAGCCAATCTTTCAATGTACCTAACTAATTCTTTAATTTCCTCCACTCTCTCACTTATTTTCTTATTTAATCTAGCCAAGTTTTCTACTCCACCCATATCCTTAAGCATTGAATAGTTTTGATTACTCTTTTTGGATATTTCCTCTACTTTCTTATTCAACATCTCAATGGAAAGGTCGTGTTTTTCAATCTTTGCTTCCTTTTCACTGAATCTCTTCTCAATCTCCTTTGGTGCTATATTCTCCATCTGATCTTCAATCTTCTCAAGCTTCATTTTTATTTCCCTGAGACTCCCGTCAGTTTGATAAACCATTGATCTCATTTCACCCAGATTTTCAGAAATTTTTGCCATCCTTTCGTCCGTCATTTTATCCCTTTCCTTAAGGGTATTGATAAGAACTTTTAATTTCTCTATTTGCATTACAGAAGCAGAAGATCCTCCACCTTCTCCCTTCAAATCCTCTATATCAGGAATCTCTGGTTTTTCTTCTGAATCCTCTTCTTGATCTTCAGGTGGTCCTTTTAATGGATCAATGAATTCAGGTCCTTCAGATTCTTCTTGATCCTCGGGTGGTCCTTTCAAAGGATCAATAAACTTGGGTCCCTCGGATGGTTCATCTTCCCCCCCTTCTTTAGGGGTAGTTTCTTCTTTAGCCTTTTTAGTATTTTTCTTCTTTCCAAAAGGAAGTATTTTCTTGAAAAATGATCCTGATTTTTTCTTCTTTTCTTTTTTTCCTTTCTTTTTCTTCTTTGGTTTCTCTTTTGACCCCTTTCCCCCCCCTGAATTATCTTCTTCAGGGGACTCTTCATTAGATTCTCCAGATTTCTGTTCGGGTTCTTCCTTTTCCTCCTCTTCTTTCTTTTGCTCAGGGTTTTTCTCCTCCTTCAGTTCTTCTTTCTTATCTGGCTCCTTCTCCTTTTTTTCAGGCTTTTCTTTCTTTTTCCCGTCTTTCCCCTTAGGCTTAGATTCCTTTGACTCATCCTTTCCAACCTTCTTCTTCAATTCCTGAAGCTTTTTGGTATTCTTCTCTTTTAACTCTGTATATGTTTCCTCGGTTATTTTTGCAGATCTATATTCGTCTTCCAAAAAATTAAGAAGAGACTCTATTTCTTCAATCCTTTCATTGATTTTATCATCTTCCTTGGACGACATTAAATTCACTTTTCCCTTTTATTTTATTTATGAATCTGAGTATATGAATTATTTCATCAAATAGAAAATTTTAGGAAAAAAGGTAAATACAAAGAAAATGGAATATTAATTGAGATATATTATGAAAGTTAAAAAATTCATGAACAAGCCAATAACCACTCCTCCTAATGTCTTAGTAAAAGATGCTGCAGAAATACTAACTTCAAAAAAAATAGGAAGCTTGATTGTAACTAAAAATGATGAAATGCTTGGGATAATCACAGAAACTGACCTCACAAGAAGAGTAATCAGTAAAGGATTAGATCCGAATAAAACATTACTAAAGGATGTTATGACAAAAGAGGTAATATACCTAGACCCGGAAGAAACCATGGAAGAGGCCATGCATGTAATGAATGAAAACGTGATCAAAAAACTTCCTATAGTTGAAGATGGTAAATTAGTCGGTATAATAACTACAACAGATATTATAAAAATAACAGAAAAACAACTTAGAGAAAATTTAGATGATCTAAAAAGATTAAACAGGGAAAAAGATGATTTCATAGCGATAGCATCACATGAACTGAAAACACCAATAGCAACGATTAAGGGATTCCTTCAGTTACTTAAGAACAAAGACTTTATTGAGGATCAAGAGGAAAGGGAAAATAGCCTTGAAATTTTAGACAAGGAAATCAACAGACTGAATAACTTAATAACCAATATTCTGGATTTCTCAAGGATCGATTTGAATGTAATGAAAATGAGCTTTGATAAAGTAGATCTATATCAGACCATGACTGAAATTAAAAAATTGACAGTTCCGTTAATAAAAGATTCTGGTTTAAAGGCAAATTATATCTTTGATAAGAATTTACCTGAAATTATGGCAGATGAAGAGAGGTTAAAGCAGGTACTTGTAAATTTGATATCAAACTCCGTAAAATATACCCAAGAAGGTAAGATTACTGTTAAAGTTAAAAAGGAAGATGATTATGTACACTTTACAGTCAAGGATACTGGAATTGGAATACCAGAAAAAGAACAGGAAAAGATATTTGAAAGATTTTATCGTGTTGAGGGTGCTCAGACAAAGAAAATTTCAGGAGCCGGAATCGGGCTAGCTATATGCAAAGAACTATTAACTTTTATGGGAGGAGAAATCTGGTTAAAGAGTGAAGTGGGAGAAGGAAGTGAATTCCATTTCAATATCCCAATTAATGGTCCGAAAAATAAATAATCCCAAGATAATAATTAGAGTGAGAATAATGAATGAAAAAATAATGGTTGTAGATGACGAGGAAAACTTTTTGGAATTAGTGACAAAAGTATTGAGAAGAAAAGGCTTTGAAGTTGTAGCCGCTCAGGATGGAATGGAATGTCTGGAAAAAATCAGGGAAGAAAAACCTGACTTAATATTAATGGACATGATGATGCCTGGGATGAACGGTAAAGAGACTGTTAAGAAAATCAGGGAGACTCCAGGTATGAAAGACGTCAAAATAATATTCCTTACTGTAGTAAGAATATCCTATATAGGTAAAGATGTTTTAAAAGAACTGAATATATCAGATTATGTTATCAAACCGTTCGAGAACGAAGATTTAATCCAGAGAATAATGAAGGTTCTGGAAGATTAAGAGTTCTTACTTCTCCATTTTTTCTATTCTTTTCATTAGTGGTTCAAGATAACTCTTGGCCATTCCGAATGATGCTACTTTCAGTTTGTCTTTGACTATGTTCAACTCCATCTCCACATCATAGGTATCCACCTTCTTCTCTTTCAGTTTTTCTATTCTCTTATCCAAGTCTTCTATCTTCTTTTTCAATTCCAAATAAGTGTCTACCTCTTTATCTGATAAGGCGAACGGTGAGTGCTGTAGCGGTCTGAAATTGATGAACCATGGTTTACCAAAGTTGTATTCCGGATTGTGGAATAGACCTGTACCGATTGTTAATTTGGTTACTTTGGATGCATAATCTGTTCCATACTTGGTTTTAACTCTGTTAATGTCTCCCTCATACTTGGTTCTTAACTGAATCTCATTTGCAATGTTAGCTCTAATGGCTCCCTTGAAGTCCAAGATAACCTGTGATAACAGGAAGACACCAATACCCCACTTACGGAACTCACGGCAGGCTCTTTCCAAAGCAAGGTAACCCTTCTTACCACCATATTTAGGCAGTAATCTGTGGACCTCATCGTAGAACAACATTAACTCCATCTTCTTTGATTCTTTTGGTCTCATGTCAAAGATTGACTGGATTGTTCTTTCAACAAATGGATCTAACTCACCTGGGGATAATCTGTTAAGTACAAACACTGTCAATTCCCCTGGCTTCATATGGTCCTTGATATTTATTTCCATATCTGGGTCGTCCACAAGTATTATATTGGTTTTGAAACTTCTTGCATCTGATGGTTTTAGTCCGAATTTCGGATATAGATCCAACATTGGCTTCAATGAACATGGTTTCATGAAACCTGTCCACTGGGCGGTTGGGTCAAACACAATTATAGGAACATCTCTCTTCAAAAGTTCTTCCGCACAAACCATCGCGGAAACAGTCTTACCAGATCCCGTACCACCTGCGGCGATTGAGTGAACTAATAGTTGACTTATGTCCACATAGGCCTTGACATCTGTCTCTGCGATTCTTCCAACTTCTATTGCGTTCTCCCCTGGTTGAGGTAACTTTTTCAATTCTAACGGAGTGATATATCTTTCCTTCGCCTTCTTCATTGCCCTGTAAGCAGCCAACCATTTAATACCTATGAAAATGGCTGGTACACCTACGAATAGAACTATGTAGGTTATTGGGCTCATTAATGCTGATTTAAGGATTACTAAAGGTAATGGTAATTTGGTTATTTCGAAATTATCGACGGATATAGCCCTTTTACCACCAAACCAATAAGTCGCGTTCGCATGAACTATGAACTTCCCTGTATCAACGCTCTTGGGTAACTTAACTGACTTTGTAAAGGTTAACACGTCCTCTACTGCAACAGTTTCAGCTTCCTGTACTATAATTTCTCTTTGATTTTCCAAAGGTGTTACAGTGTATGTTATTGTGATATCATCTACTTTGGCAGTTTCACCCATGTTAAGTACGGTTGTTTCAAAGGTAACGTTATTTCCCGGATTAACTATCTTGGAAAGTACCTTGATCTTAACGTCCAACAATGGTTCTTCTACAGGTTCAACCTTTATAGTAACAGGTGTTTTATAAGTTTCTTCAGCCGTTTTAACTACTATATCACCTGTATAAACTCCTGGAACATAATCGGATGGGACAGACGCTTTCACCAGCACGTTCTCAGTTGATTTTGAAGTTAATGTAAGATGTGTTTTCTGTAATTGTAAGAGATTAAATACAGGTCCCTCTATGGATAAATCGGCTTCAGCATCAAAGTCTAAATTGTTCATAAGGTCAAGCCCAAACGTCTTTTGTTCTCCTGGAGAAAGAACCGTATCAAGTAAGGCAGACTTTACCTCAAGTGGCACAAACCTTACCTTTGGCGTGGGTGGTATACTTATCTTAGCTGGCCCAGTTCCACCTGCGCCACCTGCTGCAGCCCCCGCGCCTCCACCAGTTCCACCACCAGTACCTCCGCCTCCACCCTCTCCACCACCCCCGGGAACTACAGGGACTGAAGGACAATCTGTTGGACAATTATCTGAATTTTCTCCATACTCACTTTCACATGATTCATCGCCACAAATATATTCAGCAATAGCATAACCTCCTGTAAGATCACTTGGATTTACTGTTACTGTGAAATCGGTTGTGTTGACTGTAGTATCTAATCTTGACCAGGCTGTTATTGGATTACAACCAACCTTCCTTACCCAGTTGCTGCACTTGTAAACACCAAGGTTATCAACGGTGAATAGATTTATCTGACACCCTCCTTCTACACATTCATAAAAGTCCAATGAAAGAGTATCATTTGTCCCGTTAAGTACATTATTAACATAGAATCCTTTCAGAGCACTTTTACTTATTCTTACACCAGGAATCCTACCGACTATTATTGGGTTGTAAAGATCTGTTTCAACTGAAATATTATCCTGCTGTACTGTGTTATTTAACACAGAAAGTATCAAATCATAAGTCTTTGCATCAACTGTCTCATTGTAATAACCGGTTGAATCGTTGGAGACAAAAGTAAATCTAAGATCAGTGGTTCCAGTATCATATAGACTGAAGTTACTTGAAACTACAGGTTCATGAATTAGTTCGTAGTTCTTTGAATAACCACTAAGTGTAGCTATTGGATAAATCTCAAATGTTTCTGAACTACTGTTGCAATTATCTGAATAATCACAAACCCTGATAGTAACAGTGTAGACATTTATCTGGGAGGTGTTGGTGAAATCTAATTCGTATAGATAATTGTCAATATTTCTGGACAATAATGTTAGATTGAAATCTTGGACGTCATTGTTCGGATAGGCTATAGTGGCTGTTGAGTTTTTGATTGAACCCCTTTCTGTTACATTTGCTGTTATATTAACGGTAGAATTTATTGGAATTCTCAACGGGACAGTTATCTCATGTATAGTTGGGAATTCTGTGTCCCTGTATATTATTGAATCGTATTCAACATCAGCTCTCGTGTGTGTTGAATTTATCTCATCTGTTGAGTTTCTGGTTGCTGTAACATTCAAACTATAAGCTAGGTTATTTGATAAACTTGGTGATGTAAAGTTAAGATACCAAAGATCATCTGTTGCATTAAATGTTGTTGAATTTAATGTTATCTCATTTTCCATTGTTTCATTAAACACCTTGACATCAAATGAAACATTTGAATTTAATATCTGAGCATTACTTGAAACATTTACTTTTGATATAATCGAATCTCCTGAGGTTATGTTGATAATAGGATCTGTAGGTAATGGATATCTTATATCATTAACAAAATTGGTTACATAAAAACTAAGATTGATGTATTTTATCGGATCAAGTTCTGTGGTAGTATTACTAACTATTATACTTCCAGTATAATTTACATCCATTGATATATCCGGTGATGAGTAGTTTATATTGAATACTTGGGTTTCTTCTAATGCCAGAGTGATGGTTGTGTTAACCAAATCAATATAATCTGATATATTACCAACTACATCTGTATGTAACAGAATTGGAGAGTTTCCTGTATTTACTATACTAACTGAACCAAAACTGTTGCTATGGTTATTTAGGGCTATCTTGTTAATGGCTGATGGATCCTGACTCCAACTGAGATTCTGTGGAACACTTACAAAGAGGTAAGTCTGTTCAGATACGGCTTCAGTAGTATTGACCTCTATGGTTGCGTTGTAAACGCCGATCGTAAACTTAGTAGGAACTGTAATTGATATATTAACATTAGTTGTTTCCCCTAAACTGATGGATGTTATGTTCTCTGGACTAAACTCCACAGTGAAATTATCGCATACTAATCCAGATTTACATGAATATGTTACATTATTGACATCTTCATTTCCATTTGCTTTTATAGACATTTCGGCAACACCAGTACTTCCGTCTGGAACAACCTTGGATATGTTTACAGGTAACAGTAAGCTTGGATTTGAGGTTACGTTAACAGTTATGTTAGTTGTGTTTGTACCCTGATTTCCATCCAGATTTGTCCAATTGGCGTACAGATCAAACGAATATATACCCGAATTAGTTCCATTTTCAATCTCTATCCAGGCTAGGCTGGTATTGGATGAATTTTTGAGTATTAGACCAAAATCAAATACTGATTGATTGAAGTAGATGTTATCTGTTGAATTCAGTATAAGTGTGGAATTGAATGCTCTGGCATACCCAGTGTTATTCAATCCTATATCTAATGGTAGAGTGTAATTATTGTCCACAGTCATGTCTGTTATGGTTATACTTGTTTGATTGGAAAATATTGACATATTTGTCTGATTTGTTGCTTGTAAATACTGGGGTGAATAACAACCTGTATTTGATGCTGTATCATTCGCACAGATTAAAACAGTATGTGTACCTGGTATTGAGGTATTATAGGTTGTAGAGTAAATCGTGTTATTTGGAGTCATAAATTGTGTTATAGTTCCATTTCCAGGCGCTGTTAGATTTACCCATACCCTGTCAACAGCAAAGTTATCGGTAACATTCGCTGAGATATTGACTGTTTCGTAACCGACCTCAAATGCTTCAGGTACTTCAACATCCTGAATAGTTGGTGGAATATCTGTAACATTAAGTACTATTGGGACTGAGTATTCAGCAGGGTCTGCTGTACTGTTCCTTATCAGTATATTAATTGTGTAGATGTCCTGTGGGATGGTCTCTGGCATGGAATAATTAACTGTAATAATTCTTGAATTCTGTTTCTCCAAATCAAATGCCATTGGGTCAGTGTTAACATAGGCTGTAGCATTTCCCTGTCGGTAAATCTGGAATGGTATCTTGATATTGCCGATGTTACTCACATTAATCTCTCCTATTTCTCCACTTGTATTAGGTGGCGTAAGAATTATTCCAAAAGTTGAAGGAGTTCTCTTCCATGTTGAGTTTGTTGGAACTGTGAGATTCAAAACTATCTCATCATAACCGGCATTACTCGAAGAGGCCCTTATTTTCTTCCAATAATCACCAGGTACTTGTCCGGTTGGAACTGTGACATGGAAGTGTGATGTGAAATTATCTCCCGGGGATAGAAGACCTTCCTGGTATGGGTTTATTTCCAAGGAACACTCTGGACAGTCCACATCCATATTACCTCCAAGTGTTGAAAGTACTATATCAAACACTTCATCATTACCAGCAGATTTTACCGTAATGTTTCCTACATATGTTCTTTGATCATGTGGAACTGATTTGGCAAGTTCAGATTCGTGTATCTCAACAATTGGGTTTGACGAAACTACAATATCTGTTGTGTTTTCTGTAGTATTGATTGTGTTGTCTGGATTCCTCCATGTACCAACAACATCTGTTCTTATCAAACCCGGCCTTGTGTCAACAGGAACAGTTACCAAGAACGACCAAGGACCACATGTTTCACCGACTAATAAATCACCACAAGAGAATATACTCTCATTGTAAACTAATGAATCAGCTGGTTCTTCTGAATGTGTTAAATTAACATCATAAGCTGTGGCTGGCCCAGTGTTCGTAAAGTTACTAGTGATTACAAAACTGTAAGTTTGTGTCTGACTTACACCAGAAGCATACTCGGTTCCTGGTTCCTGGTATACGCTTCCATAAACTCTCCCATAGACTGAGACATTAGTTGCAAAAGTATTGTTAACATTGCTTTCAGGAGGCTCATCCTGGGCGTATATGTAAATACTG
>WJKS01000009.1 GCA_014728985.1 Candidatus Aenigmatarchaeota archaeon | reverse complement strand
GGCGTGCTTCTCCCAAATGCATATAAATAGGGGAGTTAGGGGCTTTTTTGGGAAGATGTCTTTTTCCTGTTTCTTTTCTCATGTCACAAATATGTCACAAAATGCACTCATTTTAGCTGATTTTCTCATGATCTGCGGATAAGAGATCAACTGATTTTCTTTTTAGTGTTTCTGTTGAATGCAAGTACCTTTGGGTTATAGCAATTGAGTTATGACCCATTAAAGAACGGACTGTTTCAATATCAGCACCTCTTTGAATAAGTCTAGAGCCAAAAGTATGTCTCAAATCGTGCATCCTAAGGCCTTCTATGCTGGCTCTTCTGCAAGCTGCTTTGAAAGCTGTTTTGACTGTGGTAAGAGGTTTCCCTGTCTCTTCGTTGAAGAAGATAAAAGGCTTGTTGTTTTTCTGTGTTTTTAACTTATCAATCTCTTTGTAAAGAGTATCGTTAACAGGTATGGTTCTTGATCTTCCGTTTTTTGTATTGTCAACTTTAATGGTTTGGTTATCCATGTCAATTTGATCCCATCTCAAGTTCAAAATTTTACCCAGTCTCATCCCTGTATTGAGTGCTATCACTATTATTGATTTAAGATGTGGTGAACTCTCTTTCATAAGCCTGGCTTCTTCATCTTCTGTAAGTATCCGTTCTTTGAGATTGTCTTTTTCAGAGAAAGATTTGATTTGATCCATAGGATTTTTTTCAAGGTAGCCTTCTTCAATTGCATAATTAAACATTTTTCTAAGAAGAGCCATGTAACGGTTGATTGTGCTTTGAGTGTTCCCGGCCTTCTCCCTTAAGGCAATAAACTTTCTTATAGCTGATTGGTTGATCTTTCTTAGTTCGGTATTGTTGAAATTGTCTATTAGTAGGGTCATTCTTGATTGATCTGTTTTCCAGCTCTTTTTAACAACCATAGCATAGTCTTTTAGATAGATTTGTGAAAACTCAGTGAATCCGATTTTTCTTTTTCGTCTCTGGATGTTATGTTTTTCATCGAAAACCTTACTGGTTGCTTCATTGAGGGCGTATACAGCCTCTTCTTTTGTGCTTGCACTTGCTGCAACTCTTTGAATTCTGTTCCCTTCACTGTCTTTGTAATCTAAGTACCAGCGAATCTTTCCTTTTTTGGTTTTCCTAGTATAAATCGCACCATTGCCAAAATTAAAGCGAGATTTGGTTTTGGCTTTCGCCATCTCGCTACCTCCTGATTCATTTGATCTTCTTATACCATAATCAGGGGTAGAAGTCAATATAATTCTATGATTATCAGTAACTTGCGGTAATTTTGATATATATTTATACTTGTTTTTTTCTATGTACTCTTTGAGATCATCCGGGTTATATCTTTTTCCAATTCCGGGGATATCAATTGATGGAAGTCCTTCATTTCTATAAACAGTTTGAGGATGACAGTTAAGAAATTCTGCTGCTTCCTTTGCGGTTAAAAGGTTATTCATTTGTATATAAAAAAAACAGATTCAACTTCACGTAGTGAAAAAGTTTCTTCACCTGGTGAAATAATTTCCCGCTAATAGCATCACTACGTAGAGAAACTGTATTTTTCTCAACTCTACTAGGTGAAGACATAAGTATATATTTAGCCATCTATGCCCCATTATTTATTCTGTAGCGTATTTTGTTAACCAACCTCTTTTTTCTTAATCTGAAATTTTTCTTATCAGATTCATCTGCATTTTTAGGTGTGTTAATACGCTTTACCTTTTCAATCCTTCTCAGTAGCTTTGAAATTGTATTCAATTTATCAGGTTTCTTGCTTAATCCCTTCCATCGATTGGTTAGAGCATAGAGAGTGTTATTTCTTTCCAAGCGCCCTGATTTCACTATATCAATGAATCCAAAGCCTTTCAGTTGCCAGACCGCTTTATTGAAGGTGTTATTGGAAATTTTATTGCTGACTTCTGAATAGCTAAGCTTAAGACAATTTCTGTTGTAACCATCAAATTTTTTATAAAACTCCATCAAGACCCAAACAGCATAATGAGACAACATCTCCCATGCTTGACTGTCAGCTCCCTCTACACTCTTAAACGGTTTTTTCGGTTGATAAGCTCTTCCAGATCTTTTGTATCTTTTTTTATTTTGATGATTATTTGGGTATTTCATTTCTATACTCTTTGTGCTTTTCCATCTCTCTTTTCATCTGATTCATAAAAAACTTGTTCATCTTCATTATTTGCACTTAAAGGGTCTAAGACTTGTTGTTTTTCAACCTTTTTCTTGGGGGAGGTTTTTGTTTTTTTGGGCGTTCGGGTACTAAACCCTTCATTCGCCTCTTTTTTACTCTTTTTCATGGTTACGGTTTTCTTAAATCCCATGATTCTAATAAAATCTATTGCCTTTCGGGTAAGGGGCTTTTTATTGGTTTCCATCTGTTTAATTCTGTGGATCGATACATCAAACCACCATGCCAACTCTCTGCGATCCATTCCTGACCATTTCCTGGCTCTTCTGAGATCCACTCCCCAATAATCATGCTTCTCTAAAAAGTCTTGCATCTTCTTATGCATATCTCTCTTGTTTTTAAAAATTTCACCTATGGACCTTTCCAGGCAATCAATAGCAGCTACAGTGACCATTTCACCTGACTTAACAGCTTCATACAATTTTTTCACAAAATAGACATCGGTCTCATATCTTTCTTTTTCATCTTCTTTGTTCCCCTTATGGGTTATCCTCTTAGGATTCAATAAACAGCTGCTGCAAATTATTTTCCTGCTGAAATCCAGGTTCATATTGCTTAGGTATTTTCCGCAGATACTGCATCTTTTACTCATTTTTATCCCTATTGGATGCCAAAAGACATCTTGAAGTGTTTTACAAATCACCTGTATTATACTATATTGTGCTATATAAATCAAGCTGATATTTAAATAACGTATACAAAATATTAGTTGACATATTAGTCAACATAGTTTAAACTTTCTTTGGGAGGAAAATCATGGAGATTAATTTTGCGAAAATTCTAAAGAAAAATAGAGAAAACCTGAATATGACACAGGAAGAACTTGCCAAAAAAATTGACGTTGACCGGACATACATGAGTAAGCTAGAAAAGAATGATAGCAATCCTTCTTTTTCTACTATAAAAAAAATCTGTCAAGGCTTAGGAATCGGTATCTTTGAGTTCTTTGGAGGTATTGAAAAAGATCCAGCAGTAGTTTTTGTTGATATCAAAGACAGGGAAGCCAAGGAAAATGAACACAGAGTGAAGGGCGAAATGTTGCCGATAAAGGTATTTAAAAATATTTCAGTTTTTTCTTTAGATAATGATATCAGAAGAGAGACTGCAAGAAAATATACTTATATTGAAAAAGAAATTATTCTTCCCGAAGACTTAAAGGGTTCAAAGCGTACAATAGACAATTTAGTTGGATTACAATTGAATAAAAGATTAGATTTAGCTGATTTTAAGGCAAAAAAAGACTCCATTTTAATAATAAGCCTTGAGGGAATTCCTATGTATCCAGAACTTGTTATATATGATGATTCGGATGGTAAAGGGCCATCACTTCGAAGACATTTATTTATAGGAACCTATCATATATTTTTCAATCCCTTCAAAGATCCTTTAGAACATGAAGCAACAAAAATATATGAAAAAAGTGAATTCAATAGGAATACAGTAAGGGGAACAGTAGTAGGGATAATTAGTAAATATTAGATTTCATAATTGAGAAGAGAAGCGGGTATTACCCCCCTAACCCCTGTCACCCTTATATATATTAATTAAATATATATTAATAGGGGTATTAAAGAAATCATATTGAAACATAGCAATATATCACAAAACAGGGGGGTCTATACTATACCATTCAAATGGCTTTTTTGGCGCTTTTCTTCTCTTAAATTGCAAGAATTCAACTCAATAAAAAGAGGATTGCCACATTTTTCACAATATCTTGCAGTAACTTTTGATTCATGACCACACTTATTACAATATTTCATTATTTCAGTCATTTATTTTTATTTAAAAATTGATATGATTCTATCATTACAGCCTATACATCTAGAAATATTATTTTAAGTCCAGCAAAATTACTAGCTCTTGCTAATATAGTTTTTGCATGAGTTAGTAATTCTCCAATTTATTCGCAATGTACATGTTGAAAATGGGAAGTATGATTAGCTGAACTACCCCGAAAATTACTGTTATTATTAATCTAAATAATGGACTTATAAAAATACTTATCAAAAATAGGAAATAGAAAACTGATGCGCTAAATAAAGTGATTGCAGAAAATTCATTATCAGGTTCCTTTGATGCAAAGAATTGCCAAGGCCCGAGCGCCATACCCCAAGACCATAATAAATATGGAATATAGGTAATACCAATCTCACCAGAATAAAAATGAGAACATACCAAAAAGGCGAAAATACACCAACTGATAATCAATAAATTCATATATAGTTGAGATATGAATCCAAAAAAATGACCTAATGGATTTTTCTTTTCATAGAATTGTGAAGCAATTCCGGCAATCAGGAGATTAGGCATCATAAATATAGAAAGTATCCAATGGGAAGTAAACAAAAACAAGACTCCAATTACAATTAAAGTCCATTCACCTAAAAATGCAAGCCAGATCCCTCCGATAATCCCACCAACAAAGTTCAGAATCATAATTGGAACACTTAGGATTTCTATAATTTTATTTAACATTGCAGTTCCCCACCGATATCAAAATTGGCTACTTCATTAAAAATTATGAATATAAAAGCATCCCTAGTCAATGAAAAATTCAAATTGGGGAAAAGGTAAAAAAAGAGGTTACTCCTTCTCTGTGCTTCTAAAATTGATATCGTATATTAATGAGAGGATTCTCTAAAATTAAGGGATACAATGGGAGAAATGAGTCGTTATAGCAATAATGCTTATCGGTTTCACTTTCTTTAAATATACTTAGAAAACGCCTGTAAACGGAATTTAAGGGATTTTAGTATCAAGCCCTCTTAAAATGGAAAAAGTTTCCCCGAGAGAATAGGTTAGACCATTATATGTCCTAATCTGACCTTTAAGGCTGCAAGACCCGCGCCTCCTCAAGCTCAGTGCTCTATAGCAGCTGAGGAACAATCAGAATACATGTGATATCCTAATC
>WJKS01000107.1 GCA_014728985.1 Candidatus Aenigmatarchaeota archaeon | reverse complement strand
TTATGTCGAGGGTGGGACTCGAACCCACGACCTCTGCGATGCACCTAATCATCAAATCATGGCTCATTCAACTCAAGTTTATGAGCGCAGCGTTCTAACCACTGAACTACCCCGACAATTACTAACAATTTGGTAAAAAAGGTATAAAAGATTAATCGAATAGCTCTAACAATTCCTCCGAATTCTTATCCAAATGCTCAAAGTCATAACTCTCAGGTTCCATTCTCCTGAGTAGTTTTACTGTACATCCTACCATCCCAGCCGCTGCACACAGGAAGTTTCTCTGGATTTCGTATTCAAGTTTGACTCCCTCTATTGATGATGCAGCACTTCTCTTTCTCCCTAATTCCTTCTCATCCTTTTTTCTTCTTTGGAGTATATCTTCTGGTCTGAATTCTAATGCAATCAGTGTATCTGGTTCTAGTTCCTTTAGCGCAAACCATGGTAGACCTGGGTAAAAACCTTCTTTTTTAGTGAGAAAACAATGAGTATCCACAATAACATTATCATGTTTATCTGCTTCTTCTCTCAATTTCTTAAATACTTCCTTATGTATTCTAAAATGTTCAGAAGATTCAACATTTTTATCCCCTTCATCTCTTTTCAATCCTTTTTTCTTATAATATTCAGCAAAATAATCACCAGCAACTATATGTTTGATATCAGGTCTTAATTTCTTGACCTTCTTCATCAAAGTTGTTTTTCCCGATCCTTTTAATCCTACTAACACAGCTAACATTTAACATCACTCCAATAATTCAATAAACAATTAATTGTTAGCACAACTTTTATAGTTATTCAGATAGATCATTGAGTAAATTATGAATCGTTCTTATGAGTTTTCAATTCCTAAGGAATCCAGATTTATCTCCATCCCAGGCATTGCAGCAATTGTTTTAACCCCACTTTCCCTTTGAATTATTTCTGCCTGTTTTTTTGGGTTTGCTTTTAGCATTGGAATTGAATAATGGGTTATCACCGCTAATCCAGGTTTATTCTTCTGCAGAAATTCGATTGCACCATCAGTAGACATATGAAAATTCTTATGGTAATTTACTTTTCCCTCAAGGCCCCTTGGAGTCATTGTATTAAATATTACCAGATCAGAACCATTATATTCTTTTTCTTGATCTTTGTAGTAGCCGCCATCAGAAGTATAACCAATTGCTTTTGAACCTTTGATGAGAAACCCTACACATGGATCATAATGCATGCATTTGACCGCTTTTATTTTCAGACCATGTAATTCCGCATGCTCTCCTGGTTCCACAGGGATCATTTTATTGGGAATATTTTGGTGCCATTTGCTTACACATGGGAAATATCTCTCCGATTCCATCAAACAATGCTCTTCTGCCACAAGAAAACTGGTTTTCTTTTCTCTTATCCCTGTCAACGCAACTCCAACACCAGCTGAATGGTCCTGATGAAGATGTGACAAGAATATACCATCCAGTTCAAGAAGATTAATATTATGGATCCTTGCGTTAATACAAGTACCTGGGCCCGGGTCTATCAGGAATTTGAGTCCATCTAATTCTGCGTAAATACTGAAAGTAGGAACAACTTGCATCACCATACCTATGTCCCCGGCACCAATACCAAGAAATTTGATTCTATTCATTTACTCACTTTTATTATTTTAATTTCAAAGATTAATTGGTTACATGACTTTTATAGTTATTGAAGGGCTAGACGGCTGTGGGAAAGAAACACAAATAGAACTCCTTGGGAAATACTTTAAAAAAAATAAAATTCTTCACAAGTTCTTCCGCTCCCCAGATTATTCTAGTCCCACGGGTAAAGTAATCAAATCATATCTTGATCAAGAATTAGAACTTAATCCCGAAGATGCATTCAAGTTATTTGCCTCAGATACATTAATGACTTCAAAACTTGTTGAGAAAGAAGAGAAGAACAAGATAGTTATCATGGACAGATATATCACATCAACAATTCCTTATCAGGTCGCAAGGGGATTTGATTTTGAGAAAGGGGTTAAATTTGCAGAAAATATTAACTATACCAAACCGGATGCAATTATCTACATTGACATTAGCCCAAAAACAAGTATGAAGAGAAAGAAAAAAGAGAAAGGCAAATTAGATTATCACGAAAAAAAATTAGGTTATTTGAAAAAGGTCAGGGAAGTGTATCTTCAGGAAGCCGAGAGAAATGTTCTTACCGATTGGTTTTTAGTTGATGGTGAGAGAAATATAAAGGAAGTACATGAAGACATTCTAACTATTGTTAAAGAATTTCTCTAGATCCTTAACTACATCATCATTGCCTTTAATCAGGTTAAGTCCCTTACCTTCTTCTACTGTGAACCATTTATAATCTTCTGATTCACGGTTTAATCTGACCTCTCCTTCACATTCGCAGATATAAGCTATAAGTACTGTATGTCTAGTCTTATCATCAGAGTCGAAAACATAGGAATAAACATTGAAAAAATCCCAGGATTTGAGGTCAAGATTCACTTCCTCTTTTATTCCGCGCTTTAAGCCATCAATTATATCTTCCCCGAAGAGCAAAGCTTCACCAACAAAACCCCATTTACCAGGTTCAAACCTGGACTTAGAACTTCTTTTAGTGAAAAGGAATTTATTGTCTCTTTTAATTATTGCTAGTATCCCTGGTGTCTGTTCTTTCTTTTTCATTATTTCACATTCAAGTAATTCTTGACTATTGGGATTACATCCTCAGACATTAAACCATGTTTCTTTAAGTGATTTTCAGGTCTGAAAGGGTCTGAATTTATTAGTATATTTAATCCATTGTTTGTTTTTTCCAATCTTAATTTGGTTCTGGGTTTAGTACCTTTTTTCTCCCTAGTGTAAGTTTCCCTAGGGTAATATTTCGTTTTTCCGTCGAATCCCCACATTAACCCACTTTCTGGTGTGTGGGTAAGAACGAAACCTAATTCCTGAAGAGAATCTTTAATTTCTCCAGATATTAATTGTTTTTTACCTTTTCCGGTCATCTTGAATATTATGGGGAGTTAGAATATAATATTTAACTGAAGATGCTTGTTAGAATTTTAATCAAAAAGAGGAATAATAAATTTACGCACCCTTTCGTTGGATAATTTAGTCATATCATCACCCAAGAAAATATTACCATTCAGATTCTTTATCATATTTCTTAGGTATAAAATCCTGTTTTCAGAAAACCCCAAAGTTTTTCTACAGAGAAAAACGTCAGGATCTAGATTCCAGAATATTTTCGTCAATTCCCTCTTTTTAACATTTTCAATAACCATCTTAGAAGTGTAATTATGATAGATCCTGTTCAGAATGGGTATCTTTTCAAAAGGAGGGAAAATTATATCAGGACCTATTCTCATTGAATCGACAGCGCCTATCGCAGGAATTAAAGGACAGCCGCATCCTATTGTGTAAACATCTGGATAATCAGATTTAATCTTCAGTAGGAAATTTCTTAATAATTTGTCAACATTTCTTGACTTCGGGTTGAAATAAGGCGCGTACAGGAAATCTAATTTTAGAAGTTCAAATCCATAATCCTCTATTAGTTTTTTGATACATTTGTGAAGGTATTCTATGACCTCTTCGTTTTCAATATCTAGTATGTATTTTTTGTATGGGAATAAACTGTCAATTGGAGTAAGTTTCAGACCATCTCTTGGTTTACCTTTAATTCTAACTATCCAGTCAGGGTGTTCTCGAATAAGATTTGAGTTCGGACTGACCAGAAATGGTGATATCCATATCCCTGGTTTAAATCCGGTTTTTTTAACTGTTTTATTCAGATATTTTAATCCGTTTGGAAATCTTTTTCTATCATAGTAAAGCCAGTCCCCCCATTCAGTCCATTTATTGTCTATTAGAATGTATTCAATTGGGATTTGTTTATTTTCAGAAAACCATTCCACCTGATTTAGGATAATGTCTTCTGTGATATTAGTGAAGAATGCATACCATGAGCACCAGCCTGAAATTGGTGGCTTCAATTTAATTTCTTTAGGAATTGATAAGTTACTGTCTTTTACCGGCGAAAAGTCACGCAAAGGGAACTTTATTATACTCTTATTCCTGGTACTCCATGATTGCCAACCTGTTTCTAGGAGTTTATTAAAAGTATCCATTTTTTGACCCAATTGATCACAGAGATAATATGGAAATTTAAGGATAAAATTATGGGCCCAGAGGGAGTTAGAGCAAGGCTTTGACTTACAGGGAGAGCATGATAAGAAATTGAATTAAATCTAATTCTCAATTGAAACTTTATTTAAAATAAGTTAATGATTTTCTTACACTATCAAGAAGATTTAACTTCTTAGCACCTTCAATTGTAAACCATCCAAATCCATTATGTTCATTACTTAACACTACATTAGGTCTCTTGTTAAATTCTTGGAAAAACAAATGTTTTTTGTATATTTTTCCGTCTTCTGTTACCTTCATTTCTTTAAGATATTTTGGTTCGACAGTAATTGATGTTTCTTCAAATACTTCTCTTTTTACTGTCTCTAGTGGAATTTCATCTTCTTCTATATGACCTGAAGGATTTCCCCAAAAATCACCTTTAATCTCCCCATTAAGTAAAAAAAGATATTTGTTCTTATGTTTGATTATACAAGTAGCTATATCCTCCATTTTCTACACCAAAGCATTATATAATTCTTTTTGGGTTTTTGACCTTTTTATTGCTTCTACAACATCAATTTTTCTAGTATTTCGTCATTATAGATTGAGTGTTGATTACCCCGAGCTAATAGAGGTTTATGGCAATTATCACATTCATAGTTGGAAACTGGATTTATACTATTACAGTAAACACAAGTGATTATCTTCTTACCGTTCGTGGGAACCTCTTCAATACCATAAGAACTTAAAATTGCAGACTTGGCGTGTCTTTGCGCAAGAGCTATGTAGTGTTTTGAGATTGTGGACCCGACTGACCACCCTGCCAATTGATTAAGGACATGCAAGGTAATGTGAGGGTCACCTGCCCACTCTGTTAATCTCCCCTTACGAACAGTATAAACAGTGACACGGTGTTTTTTGGTTATTTTAGATTTTTTAGCAAGGCTTTTGAAAACATTATTTATTGCTCCTCCACTCAGCTTGCTAACCCCATTACCTGCTAATGTGGTAACCCAGAGAGGATAATTATTTTGGTCCTTTAACGGATGTTGCATCAACCAATTCTTTAATATGGGAGTTGATTCTACGCAAGGAATAGACCTTTCACCCTTGTAACCTTTCAGAACAATGTCACAACCATAATTTGGCTTGAATTTAATACTTGAGAACTTTAGATTTCTTAACTCATCCGGTCTTGCCGCTGTTGTCCAAGCTACCCATAAAAGAGCTTTATCACGAGCGTTATCGGCGACATTAGA
>WJKS01000106.1 GCA_014728985.1 Candidatus Aenigmatarchaeota archaeon | reverse complement strand
TGTGAGGAGTATCTTCGGTATTCTTTTTTGTGCTTTCTTTATTTTTTCCAAATGATATTTTTCCCACTTCTCTTTAGTGATAGTGAGTACATTCCCTACATCTACTTCAATAGTATGATAAGATCCTAAAGGAACATCATCTGGTCCTTCAATAATTTTCCCTAAGAACCTTAATTTGTAAACGTGATCCTTGAACTCAATTTTTTCCACATCCAATGTCAAAACCATGGGACGTTTTCCTGTCTTGATTTTTTTACCACTTCTCTCTATGAACTCACTTCTCATAGTTCTTGATTTTACCTTATCACCAAGGTCTACTACATGTTTCAAGTACCAAAGATCTTCCTCAACCTCTGTCTTCAAAACCATAATTCCATGTTTCAGGTCTGATTTGATTATTTTCATGATAAAATATAATTAGTTCAAAAACAAAAGTCTTTTAGGTGTGTTAATGGATGAATTCATCTTTGTTCTGATGGCCGGATTATTAATGATCGGTATTCTACTTGTAGCTTGGGGAGAACCAGGGGAAGGTGGGATCAATGGAACACAAATAGTAGTTGAAAATCCTTTTTCAATAGGTATGTTTCCAAAAGATGTTCCCAGACAAATATCTCTTGGCGATTTTACCGTAAGTTATGCTATCGGATCTGAAGTGATTGAAACAAAAAGAAATCTAGAAATAGAAGGTAAGGATGTTAGCTCAATGACCGCAACTATGGAACAAGATATTTCTATGGTTACCGGAGGATTTCTGAATATTTATGTAAGGGAAACAAATCAAAAGGGCGAACTAATCATAACTTTCAATCAGGAGGAGGTCTTTAACCAAAAGGCAACCGTAGGGAAGATAGAAATTCCAATAAACAAAGAACTTATTAAGGATTATAATGTTATCGAGATAAAGACTTCTGGTTCTGGTTTTTTGTTTTTCTCTAAACCCCAATATACTTTAGAAAAGGTGGAATTTGGTTTAAACTTTTACGGAAATGTAGAGAAATTTGAGGAATTTTATGTTTACCCAGAAGATCTAAATAATTTCAGAAACGGTGAAATTTCTTTCAGATTAGACAAATATACAGGAGACGGAGACTTAATAATAGACATAAACAGCTATAGGATATACAAAGGACAGCCAAGTCTTAATTTTTACCAGTCATTTGATCAGTATGATGTCGGTCTGAGAAATGGTGTCAACACAATATCCTTTAGTGCAGAAAGCGGTGCTACATATGAAATTGAAGATGCTGTGATAACTATCATAAGACAAGAAAAGGCTAGAAAATCTAGGACATTCGACTTCACCGTAGGCAATTCCTGGAACGACAATTTGGAAGGCGAAATAAGTTTTCTTGTTACTGATACTGATTTCCAAGGAAATTTATTGGTTACAATAACCGATGCTAATGGAAAGCAGCATCCAACCGAAGCATTACA
The DNA here is from genome assembly GCA_014728985.1 of Candidatus Aenigmatarchaeota archaeon. Classification (GTDB taxonomy): domain Archaea; phylum Aenigmatarchaeota; class Aenigmatarchaeia; order CG10238-14; family CG10238-14; genus CG10238-14. Next base: position 12,498 of record WJKS01000106.1, on the reverse strand, counting down.
ATCTTACTCTATCGGGGAAACAAAGACGATTAATATCAACAAGGATTATGTAGGTAGGGGGGAAAACAAGGTTACCTTTGAAGCCAGCGGGGGAAATTTTGTGATAAGTAATGTGGAAATTACTCCGAAATGAATCCTAAACAAGCATTATCAATCTTAACAGGTCTCTTGACCCTGTGATAAAACCGAGAAGCCCTATAACAAATTTTAAGTATTTACTGAATTCTTCATCTTCAGAATATCGGTCTAAAATTTTCAGAGTAGCTACGACAATAACAAATTTAACTATAACAAAGGAGAACGGAAAATTTGTTAATTCAATAATGGTCCTGGGTAAAACATGCTGTTCAAAGTAATTAAAATACTGAATCGATACAAAGGTTGCAGTTGCATCAAAAAGCTGGGAAAACAAAACCAATTTATTTTCTGACTTCCAAGAAACAAATTTCAAAAATATCACCCAAGGGATAAGCCAGATAAGGGTATATATCAAACCAAGAAAGTTCCTGGTCCTTATAAAGGGAAGAAGTAATCCGGTAAAAATTATACCTGTCAAAAACATGAGTTTAAAGTAGGGTGTATGAATTCTTTTTTCCAGTAATTTCGAGATCGTCAAAATAAATGATATAAGAAATGTGAAGAGCAGCCAAATATTGGGAGTGATGAACAGATATCCTCTTACCGTCCCTGAATCTTCCATAACCCGAAGTATAATACCAAAGACCACCCATGGAATTATGGCCAAGATGAACCTTTTATCCGGTTTTATTTTAAGTTTTTTGAGAAGTTCGTAAACTAGATAGGTGAAGATTACAAAAAGTATCGAATAAAACAGGGTATTAACGGGATTATATCCCAACTTAAGGTCTATAGGTCTAACAAAATAGTTTTGGAAAAAATTCGATAAGGTCATGGAATAATTATTACCTAAAAAGAATATAAAGTGTTCATGGAGGAAACTTTATTGAAAAATTTCATAAAAATTATCATAATTATTTCTCTACCCTTAATACTAATCTCAATGAATGTAAAAATCCTACTTAACCCATCTTACCTAGAATGGGAGTACTCAAAAGAAAAATTCCCTGAGTCAGAATTGCTGATTGATATAGAAAGACTGGAATTAAGTAAGGATGTTCTCAGTTACATAAAAGGTGAGAGTAATGACTCTATTCTGAGAGATACCCGATTATTCAACGAGAGAGAAATTAGTCACTTAAGCGATGTCAGGATTTTAGTAGGTGAAACAGATTATTTGGGATTATTTAGTTTTTTAATCTTAATTCTCTCAATATTCTTTCTTATAAGCAGGGGTGTTGAAAAGTATCAGATAGTTTCTTATTTATTCAATGCTGCTGTCACTACCTTAATATTCGTTTCGTTGTTTTCGATAGTATCTACCATCGACTTTAATTTCCTATTCATTGGTTTTCACAAAATTTTCTTTCCACAAGGTAACTGGTCCTTCCATTCCCAAGACACCTTAATCCAATTATATCCTGCTAAATTTTGGTTTGACAGTAGCTTTCTGATTATAGTTTTATTTCTTATCGAATCATCAGTACTATCCCTAGGATTTTTTCTATTGAGAACAAAGATTAAAAAAGAGAAAAAGTTAAAATAGGTATATATCAATAATAAATAATAGAGGGATGATTAATGAAAAAAATGCTAATGGTCTTTTTGGTTCTGGGTATTATGGTTTTTTCGGGCTGTACTGATGGTATGGGTGGAGGAGGTGGAGCACCATCTATAAGAATTTCTGATTTTGGTCCACTAACAATTGGTACTCAGGCACAACCGGTGAGAAATCGTAGGCCTGTTACTATAACTGCTATTTTCAAAAATGAAGGTGGTGCAGAAGTACCTGACCAAGAAGGAAGAGCCAGATTAATTGGTTTAGGAAGTGATTGGACATGGGATTCTGCTGTAGAACAACAGTTCGGTCTTAAGCCCGGACAGGAAAGAATGGTGAGATGGAGGGTAATTTCCCCAGAAACTTCAAATTATGTATTCGATATAGCATACCCTGTAGAAGTTAGATATGAATTTCCATATGGAACTGCATTCAGGGGAGTATTTGCGTGGTTAAGTGAAGCAGAGTATAATACTATAGTTGATAGTGGTGACCAAGTACTCATAGAAGAAGCACTTCAGGGTAAGGGTTTAACTGTAGAACAGAGTTCTCTAGGTCCAGTAGGAATAGATCTAGAAGAAGTTGAATTTATTGGTCAACCTGAAGTTAAATTAAGAATTGAAAACCGAGGGAGTGGCCATCTACTAGGGAATACAGTGACCTTGGACACAAATAACCTTGTTTGTGAAGATAGTGGAAATGTCGAATTGATAAATGGGCAGTTCGAAACTTACTGTGATGTTGTTACAGCGCAAGAAGGCGTACCCACTGATATTACAGTGACAATAAATTACAACTATTATGTAAGTGATACAACAGAAGTTCATTATCATGATACAGGAAGATCAGCAACTTAAATTTGGTCCCGACTTTTTTAGAATTATTTTCTTATTTCTTTCTCTAATTTTTATCTAGTGGGTTCGACCGGATTTGAACCGGTGATCTTTGCCGTGTGAGGGCAACGTCCTAACCGAGCTAGACCACAAACCCTAATTGAAATCTGATAGACTTTTCTGATCCAAATCTTTTATCTCTTTTATTTTTTCATTTTCCCCGAATACTGGTTTACCATATACACCATCATACCCAGGTATTATCTGAATTTTTTGCTTTCTGTTTAACATAATTAAATCTACTAATTTTTTATCTGTGACTTTTTCTAAATCTTTTCTTGATACCTCTAAAAGAACATTAAATTCATTATCAAAATTCTTAACCAAATCGTTGTACTTCTTCCAGATCGTCTTTGCGTAAAACGACTTTATTCCAGTTACTGTTTTGATCAACTCTGATAAGGGCATAAGTTTCTTAAAAGGGATATTGTCTTTAGGAATAAATCCTTCTGGTCTATCTGATAACTCTTCTACTCTTTGTTCTACACCTATTGTAAGCTTTCTTCCACACTTGGGGCACAGATTGTTCCTTCTTATTGCCTGTTTAGGTGACATCTGAACACCACATTTCCTATGACCAGTCCAGTGGTACTTTCCATAAGCAGGGTCGACTTCTATCGTAAAAAGAAACTTCTTCCCATCTTTCTCCTTAATCGCTGAAATAATCTCGTGGTAGGAAATTTTGGTTAGTTCGAAAGCGTTGCATTCCCTACCTAACCGCCAAGGCCAAGGTGAATGTGAATCAGAATTACTTAATAAACAGAACTTATCTAAATTTGATAACCTCCAATTCATCTCAGGGTCACTGGAAAGACCAGTTTCCAATGCATGAATATGTTTAGCCTGATCCTGATAACATTCTTCTATGGAATCGAAGCCTGACTTACTTCCTAGACATCCAAACCAAGGAGTCCATATATGCGCCGGGACAATAAGTATGTCGTCAGAAATACCAATCAATGTTTCAACAATTTCAGGGCTTGATTTTGATAACATTAATCTTCCATCTGTTCCCAGGTCTCCACCCATTTTTTTGAATTCTTCATTTATCTGTTCAACTGCTTCAATTGAAGGTACATGTAATACATGGTGAACTTTTCTGGTTTGATTACCCTGCTGATAAATAGTATTTATTTCGGTTGTCAGCATAAACTTCATTTCTTCATATTCATATAAACCAGAATTGTCAAGTGGTTTCAATTTATTCCTGATTTCATCAAACCATTTCGGATGAGAAAAATCACCTGTCCCTATAATATCAATACCTTTAAATTTTCCGTATCTAGCAAGGTTCTCGAGATCCATTTTATCGCTTGTTGCTCTTGCGTACTTGGAATGAATATGTAAATCTGCGAAAACTTTCATGAGTATTTATTTTAGAGGTCATAACTTAAGTTCATTCAATGATTTGATGCACCAATCCTTGTTCTCATATTCGGTATATTTCTCCTTGACGTCGACCAATATACCTTCCATGCCTAATGTTCTGGCCGGAATTATATCCATTTCAAGGCTATCACCTATCACCAAAACCTCTTCAGGTTTTACTTCCATCTTACTCAAAACTAATTTGAATATTCTTGGATCTGGTTTCGCTAAGCCCACGTTACCGGATATTATTATCTCGTCAAAATATTTTCTCAACTCAAACTCCATTATAGCTTCTAATCCTTCTTCTTCTGCAGTGTTAGATAAGAGAACCAATTTGTATTTTTTACTAAGTTTCTCTAAAGTTTCAATTGTTTTAGGGTATAGTTCAATGTTTTTCTTCGCTCTTTCCCACAAAGACTTGATTTTATCAGAGGTTCCCTCAGGTAAACCTCTTTCCTCAATTAAAACCCTTATATAGTCATAAAAACTCATTCTTGTCCCAAAGAAATTCTCATCCAAATATCCCCAGAACTTGTGTCTATTTTTAAAACCCAATATTTTGGCTATTTTCTCATGTATTTCATGTGAGGGATCGTAGACCAAAGTATTCCATAAGTCAAAAACTATTACTTTTATTGGAATTCGATCACCCTAGTAAGCTCTACCTGTTGGAACATAAGGACCTCCACTCAAGTTATTGGTCATGACTCTAATTGATGTCTCATCTAAGTGAGGATAAATCAGATGTAACCTCTCGTGAAGCTTAACTACTTCCCTCATCTGGCCATAAACATCGGGATTGACAAAAGCTTCACCTGTGGAAGGTTTTGTAAATCCTAAGAGTCCTGGAGGAAAATAAGTACTTTCAAGGTTTTCTTGGACTGGATGATATGGAGTATAATTTTTAGGTTCAGATTGATAGGGTCTCTTTTGCTCTTTTTCCCCATTAGAATCTTCTTTTTGTTCTTTCTCTTCTTCAAACTGAATTGATTCTAATTCTTCAGATTCTGTTGGCTCTTCTTCCTCTAAAATTTCTAATAATTCCTCCATACAATCACTTCTAGAATTAATAGGATAACACTCTTATAGGTTTATCCGAACTAATCTCTAACTCCTTCAGGCAATACCTTGAAAACACATTCTCCTGGAGGTAAGTCAGGTGAATCCATTATCTTTGCAATTCTTTTTTCTCCTCTGGATTTCCTAAGATAAACCCTATAGGACGTCTGGTGAGCAACTATATGTCCACCAACCGGTCTGGTAGGATCGCCAAATAATATCGCGGGATTCGCCTGGACCTGATTTGTTACATATACTGCAAGATTATGAGCATCTGCCATTCTCTGGAGAGCATGAAGATGTTTGTTCAGCTTTTGTTGTCTTGGGGCTAACTGCCCTCGTCCCATGTATTCCGCACGGAAGTGAGAGGTAAGACTGTCCACAATAATTAGTTTAACATTGTTCTCCTCAATCATCTCAGTTGCCTTTTCAATCAAAAACATCTGATGATCACTGTTATACGCCCTGGCAACGAAAATATTTTTCAAAACTTTATCTTTATCCATTTCAGCGCCCTCAGCAAGCTGAATTATTCTATTAGGTCTAAAAGTATTCTCAGTGTCAATAAAAAGACAATTAGCATCTAAACCACCTCTTTTCTCTGGTAACTGAACATTAACGGCTAACTGAAATGCTATCTGGGTTTTTCCTGATCCAAAGCCCCCGTAAACCTCTGTAATAGCCTGCGTTTCAACTCCTCCCCCTAATAACTCATCAAGATTTTGGCTACCAGTGGTTATTTTTGCCATTGCCTGCCTTTGTTTCCAGACCTGATCAGCAGACGTGAAACCCATTTCCAACATCTGTCTAGCACCATTGATTATTTTTCCGGCTGTGGCCTCCCCAATTTCAAGAAGACTGGATAATTCACCTGGTGAAGAAACGGCTATAGCCATAGGATCTGTGAGCCCCATTTCTGCCAATTTATCCGATAATTTAGGACCAACTCCCGGTATATCTTCCAAATCAAATTTCTGAGGTATAGATTCCTTCTTCTTTTTCTCTTCTTTCTCTTCCTTTTCCTCCTTTTTCTTTGCCATAATTATCCACCACAGTTTTCTATTTCAGTTATAAGTCTTTTTGTTTCTTTTTCAATGTCTAAATCCTGAACATCATTAACAACAAGCTCAAGATTTTCAAAGAGTTTATTCCTTCTTATTCTACCGGTCAAAACAACATCTCTTCCCAGAACACTTTCTTCTATTAAATCTAAGGCTTCCATATCTGAAAGCTCATCTAATACAGATGGTTCAAGGCCCGAAAAATTCTTTGCCTGATCCCGGAAGAACACGGTCCTTATTGTCGAAGTTCCGTCATCAACAATCCCAGATATTATCATGGTTTTTGTGGGCTCAACTTTTCCATGCTCTTTACAAACATAATCATCATCTTTTTTCTCCGCCTTCTTTTTACACTCTGGACATAACCGGAATATCGGACTAGTATTAAACAATTGTACGAATGTACCTTGTATTTCATAAAAACCTTCTTCTGCATCTTTGATTTCGATTCTCTTTGAAGAGACTTTTACAGGGCCTTCTGGGATAGAATCATCATCTTCTAGCTTATCCAACTGCGAGTACTTGGATGTTCTAATTTCTAATCCACTGTAAATATTCTTTTTAACATCCACGCCCTTTAGACTTATCACATCTCCTGTGGATAGAGTACCATCTTCTATCATTTTAACTTGCTTGTCCCATAAAGGAAGCCTTATTCTACCAGTTCCATCTGAGATGAAAATATTACAAACCTTTCCTGTTGAACCATCCTTCCTGTCAAATTCCCTAACTCCAGTAATTTGAGTTATCCTACCTTTCACTTTTATGTTTGTCATATCTTCTGACAACTGTTCTACTTTCAGTGGTTTCCTCTCAATAGTAAGCAAATTCACCCCAAGATCTCTTGCCACTAAATGACCTGCGCCTTCTAATGAGACCAATCCAGATAACTCTTCATGTTTTTCTTTTATCTTTGCTTGAAGATCTTCGCGGGAGAACTTTGTTTTATCTTCTAATTCAGTCAATATCTCTTCCAAACTAAGCATTCTATTCTCCGACTAATTTTTTCAACCAGCCCCTACCTTCTCCTGCCTTTCCAACTGGAACCGCAGTAGGTAAAGCATCTTTGATTGCTTCAACAGTGAGATGATATCTCTTGAACACGTCTGTCTTCTGATTCGATAAACCAGTTACCTCTGGGACTTTTAACTCATTCCCCAATAAGATAATTGATTCCCCGACAGCTTTTATTCCACTCATTGGAATAAATATTCTCTTATTAGCTGTCTGACAAACTAATACATCCCCCTGTAACTTCTCAATTTCTTCTAATTCATTCCTTTTATATTTTACTCCTAAAAAGGATATTTTTGTTCCAAAGAAATCTGTTACTCTGTCTACACAAACTCCTTTTTTCCCAGCAGTAGTATCAACAAACTCTTTACCTATACATGAACTGGTATGATTAATTGAATCCTTAACCATATCTGAAAACTTACCAATAAAATCAACAATTGTTTCCATTAGTACACACCCCTAAGCTTTTTTATTAGTGAGTATATAGTGATTAAAAGTAAAATACCTTAGACTTATCTCATATAGAAAATTACTAAAGCATTCTTCTCCTTGCCATTCTAACGTCTTTATCAATAATGGTTTTTCTACCCGCATGCTTTGCAAGCGCAGATGCTTCTGTTGATAAACTATAGGCATAGTCCGAGATAACGTTAGCGAGTTCCTTAACTGCTCTTTTTGAAACTCTCTTTGCCCCAGCTTTTCTTAAAAGACGTTCCAATGGTGCTAGCGGAAGTTCTTGATTTCCTTTTACCATGAAATTACACCTCTATATAATTAAAAAGTGAAAAGAGATATTTAAGGATATTGGTAATTGATTTAATAGGTTTTCAAGGGACCTAAGATGTTAAATCTAAGTCTTCTAACTTATTTTGGTAAGATTGTATGATACTTTTTAGAGCCCGTTTTAATTCCTCTGTATCACCACTTGAATCTTCTTTAATTTCACCTCTTTCTTTGATTATGTGAAGAGAACCCTCTGGTGTAGAAAGTTGGTAATCTAACATCCCAGGTTCTTGCTGTATTCTCAATTTACCTTCTCCTGTTTTTATCCAGGTTATTGTCTTCTCATTATCTTGTTCAATATGAATCTTTATTTCCAAAGATTGGTAATCCAAAATTGTTTTATCTTCCTCCTTCATTATCCTATAATCTTCTCTGAAACTTCTGCTCTTAAATGAAAATCCTTGAAAAGTTTTCTTGAAAAAATTAGAAACTGGGTACCAAAAGTCCTCAAAAAGAGGTCTTCTTGAAACTTCGAAATATGTGTATTTGGGTCCTGCTACGATTCCATCACCAATTATCAAAACTGTAATAGAATAATTTCCCAAATAATCTGTGTCATTATAGCCTATCTCAAAAGTGTTTCCTCCTGGAGCAACTTCCAATTGTTCGGTTATTTTATCCTTGAATTCCTCTGTTTCAATTACCAAGGTCAGATCGACCATTTTGCTTTGAGGCAAGGAATTAAAAATTTCTAGATCGATAATTTGAGTATCTCCCCGTTCAACGTCAACTGCATCAACATTAGTTATCTCCATCGACGAGGAATATCTGAAGTACACTTCAATTTCATCAAAAACTCTTACAGTATTATTAGAAAAGTAAATCACAGGAGAAAGTAAAATATCAAACAAGGTCCGGTTATCCAATAAACCAATTTCATAGCTCCAATAAAATTCTTCTGGAAATTGGCCATTGAAAATCTCATTTTCAAAATAATCTGGATCTGGGTTTATTATGGGTAATTCTATTCCATCATAAGTTCGACCTGACAGTTCAACGGAAAAACCTAATATTTCGGAACTTGCTGGAAGTATAAATCTTTCCTTATAAAGAGGAAGGATAGGTTTATTGTTTTCCAATAAATGATCATCCGTATTATCAAAAATAATAAAAGAAGCCTCACTAAAATCCACAATATCATAGCTAGGATTTATTGAATAAGAAATAACATAGTCTCCATCATCTACTTCGACTTTCATGGATTCCTGGAAATCTAGATTCGGATCAAAGGTTAAAGACGGATCACCAAGAAGAATTATGTCATAATACTCCTTCTCATAGGTTCTGTTGGTATTAAGGTCTGTTTGAGATAATTCATAATTTCTATTTCGGGCCGTTAACATGGTTTTACCAACTGCCTGATCAAACTCCTTAAAAAATCCAAAAGCAGTCTCGCCTGAGTATAAGTTATAGAAATCACTGGAAGTGGAAACTAGAGATAATACCCCATTTTCCAGGAACTTCTCTCCAGTATCAAAACTATCAGAATATCCTAAATAATAGAAAAGTGGGTTATTACTGAGGTTAGACGGATCAAATTCATCGTAGAGGGTTGAAAATCTAGTTGAATTTATGGGGATTAACCAATGTGTTCCATTTCCCTTAGAAAAATAAGCTATTACTTGGCTATTTTTTACCTCGCTAACAAGGTTTTCTTCATTGAAGATGGGGAGATGTTGTGGGGACTGTTTATTCGGATCAAATATACTTGACCAATAATTTAACCAATCAAACTCATAAACTGAATAAAGGATTTTACTACCCGCCTTCATGAATAATGTTATTTTAGTGAAATCTCCGATTATCCCAGAAAAAAGTCCTATGTAACTTGCTGCTTCTGTTATCCTCAAGGAACCCGTTAAATCATTTAGGTTTTTTAGAAGTGAGGAATCTATTTGATCTAATTCTGATCTTTTTTCGACTAGCCTTTTTACATTAAATCCTTTTTTCAACAATTCTATCTCTGTTTTAGTTCCAGTAAGCATCGTACCACCTGCCGAAAGAACATCAAAATATTTTCCTGGTGTACTATAGGAAGCTAGTATAAGAGCAGTTTTATCTTCTTCAAAAATTTTGGAATACTCTAATTGGTATGACATTGATTCTGGAGAGCCAATTAATCTTCCGCATGCTAAATCCTGATAACCGTCGTCATTTATATCACAATAGTTAGTATCCGAAATTATTTCCCGATGAGCATTTACAGGGTCCCCGACAGAAAAGTAGGCTGTGGATATTAGTGCGAGATAGATGCTTGTATCGAGATAGTAGGAATCTGGTAAATTGAAATCGTTAATTTTCTGGAAAATTATTTCTTTGGACTCTTCTGGATCACCAGTTGAAAAAATTGTAAAGGCATCCTTTTCTTTAGCTAATGAGAATGAAAATATAGAATTTTCTTTTATTGGGTCTGTTAAAATAAAATAAAAGGGTTCAGGTATTTCCCCTTTGAACATTTCATCGACCTGCTCAATAGAAGTGAGATTATGGATAATATTGGGTTCTAAAAACTGAAGAGTTTCTGTCGAAGGTTCAAAAAGAACTGGTTTTCCTAAAAAAGATGATTTTATGGCTATTTGCTTGCTCATAGGAACGACTAATTCCTGTTCATCAAAAAATATTTTTATCATTGTTTCTCTTGAATCTACTAGATAATTTTCTCCGTTAAAACTAAGTTTTACTCCTAACTGGAATATCTGATCAGGACTGTGATCTTCTACAAATTTATCAATTAGTTTCCTGGAGGAGTTATAAACTAAAACGGGAATATCTAGACTAGCTGAGGAAATGTAGTTTTTCCAATCGGTGTCAGTTATTATCAGCGGTTTAGAATTAGGCTGAATTAGCAGGTTTATTTTCTCATTAGCTTCAGTTGATTTTCCGCCAAAATTTACTATAATTCTTAACTGGCCTGAACCCAGTTTTTCGGAAGAAGGATTTATTGAAAACCTATAGTTACCATTGTTTAAATTTCTGAAATTTTCAACCTCAATGGTCTGATTATTTAGTAGAATTTCAAAATTGTTACTAGTCAAATTAGTTATTGGGTTGTCCCCATAAGAAACAAAAGATTGAAAATTGGTATCCTCGTCTACAAAAATATTTTTGGGTATAGATAAGTTGATTTCTAAATGTGAAAGTGTTTGCTCCGGACCCAAATTAACTAGAGAAGGACTGTTGTAAACATGGCATTCTTGATCATCGGTGACTATACAAAGTACGTCCATGTCTACAGTATGTGTTTGTGGAGAATCCCAGAAATCTACTCTCCAAAGGAATTTGTTGTTATTCCAATTAACGTTATCAGGACTGAATTGAAAATTCCACTCATAAACTCCATCTAAAAAAAGTTCATAAAAGAAATCATTAGGACTGTACCTGAAAATTGCTTCATGGAAAAGATTATCTTTTATTGGGTCCTCTCTTACTTCAGTAAAGTTCTCACCATTTAAAGGAAAAACTGAATATCCAGAATTGGGACAAGGACCAGGTAAATTCTCACCCGCTTTCGCCTCTAGTTTGGGGTCATTCGCCGTACTGACATCGAAATTAACCATGTTAGTGATTCCAAAGTAATCATTTTTCCTATAAGTGGAGTTGAGAAGATATATCCTAACATAATTCCTATCCCCCTCTATTACCTCAACAGAAAAATTGAGATAGAGAGAAGAAGGCACATTTGAATTTGAATCTAAAATTAGAGTACATATACCCTCACTTCCACTTACGCTGCTCCGAAATACCTTATTCCCAACTTTATTGAAAATACCACAAGAATCAGAAGTATTAAACTCAACCATCCAATCTCTTTTTAGTAGACCTTCAAAATTATCAGCGAAAATAAAATAATTCTCAGAGGTACCACTTTCATTAGAATTGGGGTTCTTGTAATACAATGAATAAATTCTTTCAGAGCCCTTATTTCTATTTACTTGAAATCTCACCTCACATCCGCTTTGATTTCTGTAAGAAATATATCTCTTAACTTCCATCCCGATTTCATCACACGAAGCATTAACAACTCTTATTGAATCACAATCATTCTGATCAATGCCAACCCACAATTCTATGAATTCTCTTTCTCTGGTAAAATCCGACTCTGGGGGAGAAATATGTATATTTCTACATTTTTCCCACGAAGAGTCCCACCAAGCATCTGAAGAACCAAAAAATATAAGAAAAATAACTAAGGGAATTAAAGTCTTTCCGCGCATATAATTAATTATTAAAACGATATTAAGTTATTTCCATGCTCCAAAAAATTAAATCATTGGTTTTTGATAGAAGGTTTCCCTACTTTCTACTATACAATTATCTCAATTCAATAAAAATTAAAAAAGATACAAAACACAAACAAATTAGAGAACTTAAAATCTCACTAACTTTTGACATAGAAAGATTACCAACGAATAATATAGAAAATCCGAAGAGCTTCCTTGAAAATATTTCTGAAATTTTAGATCAAAAGAAGGTAAAGGGAACATTTTTCATAGAAGGATCAATTATGGGAAAATTCTCAGAAACTATAAGAATAATTGGGAATAGGAACGAACTTGGTTTACATGGTTTCAGACATGAATTATGGGGAAACGAAAAATGGTGGAATAATAAAAAACCCCTGAATTATAAAAAAAAGGTTTATCTAATTGATAAATGTCTGAAAATCCTTGAAGATAAT
>WJKS01000105.1 GCA_014728985.1 Candidatus Aenigmatarchaeota archaeon | reverse complement strand
GATTCGTTCATACTTATTCTATTGTACATAAAGACATAAAGAATTAACTCAGACTGATTTTTCCTGTATAGACTTTGGAGCTTCAAATATCCAGGACTTCTTTTTCAAAGTATTTCCTCAAGAATATACCCAGTTCCTTATTTTTCAGTAATTCACCTATTTCCTCGTTTCTGAGAATTTTGAAACCCTCTCCTATTTCATTTGAGATATAGCTTGGTATTCCTTTTGATCTTAGAGTTTTTTCCTCGTCACTTAGAGTATCTCTTAGTTTTCCGACCGCAGATTTCCAATGTCTTTTAACCTCAACTCTCCATCTGTTGTTTCTGATATAAGGCCCATTTATTGCGACTTCTTTATATTTTTCTATGAAATTCTTTGAATTGGTTTCTTTCCATATATGGGGACCAATTTTCTCGTTTATTGATGGTAATTGGTTTACCTCCATTTCGAACAATATAGTACATAATTTCTTTTCATCTGACCAAAAATCACTTCTGTGTACCCTGAATTCATATTCACTGAGTATATCATCCAATCTTCCTGTAGCTTTTCTTAATTGTGGCCAGAGTATATCAGGAACAACGTTAGGTTTACCAAATTTGAGCATCAATAATTCTGTTCTACGCTTATTCAATAGTACCTCAAGTTCCTTCTGTGCTAACGGTTTGAATGTTTTTTTGCGGAAAAGTTCTTTTTGGGGATTCTTTAGGAAATCTCTTGTAATTTTCTTGAACTTGTAAAAACTCTCGGGAGAAATAGCAGCAGCAGCATTCCTGTTTTTATCAACAGGGTCAATGATTATTAGAACCTCGTCCTTGAATTTCTTCCTAAGTTTTTTGTAGTCTTTCTCTTCCCAATAACCCTTAATATCAATTAATTCCTTGGGTTTCCAGTTTTTTACCGCATTCAGGACACTGTGAAATTTACCATAATTTATCACAAGTAACTCGCAAATATACCCTGAGAAACCTTCAGTCTTTGTATCTGCGCCATATATATCATGTGCTCTTAAAAATGCCTTTAGTAACCTCACATCGTCTGATAATGGCCTTGGTAAATTCTTATCAAGATAATCTACATGAAATGGAGTTCTGTCGACTGCGGACCTTATTTCTTCGCCCGAGTTCACCCTGTAGCATGGGACTATATCAATATCCACATCTCCTATACTTCCACGAACATAAGGATGTTGGGCATACTCAACTACCCATGTCCCGTTCATAGAATCTATTACTTTTTTCCCTATCTCTAGACCATATTTCTCAAGCGTTTCTTCGGGTAAGTCTTTTGGGAATACTATGAAAACATCAAATTCATTTTTTTTCGGGAGCCATGTATCTCTTGTCAATGATCCAGCTATTATAGCATATCCTCGGAATTTTCTTGCGATTTCATTTGTTAACTCTAGTATTTCTTCACTTATTCTATTGAATTTTCTTCTTTCTTCTACTGAGGGTTTAATTTCTTTCAGGACTTCTTTTAGAACGGATCTCATCTTTTGGGTTGTCATGTATAATTATTGTAGTTTTTTTGTATAAAGAAGTTTTAGGTTGGCCCCCCCTTGATCTTATCTTGTATTATCCTCTTCTTACTCTCACTCTAGGTACTCTTCCTCTGTATCTCACCATACTTGGGCCACTTGGCGCACACGAACCTTTTGGTAGGTATACAGTACCTTTAACAGTAACTTCATGTCTATCTGGGCCATTCCCCCATCCCGCCCGTAGATGATCCCGAGATGACATGACTGTATGATCAACTTCCCGGACGTCCCCAACAGTTGCTCTGGAACCAAATTTTCTTCTAGCACTATCGTTAATATTGTTATTAGCAGCATTTCGGTAAGCGGCTTCATATGTTGACCCATATCCGATTGCTGTTACAGTACCTACCTTTGACATGAAAATCTATGATTAACTTGGGGAAATAGAATTTTATTTTTAACCGAGTATTTTCTATTTGAGGAAAAAGAGTAAAAAATTTAGGTTTATTGTAATAATTAATTGTAGTGATAGTGATGAATGTACGATCTCGAGTAGCACAGGCGCTTCAATCTGGTAAAATTGATTCATATATAGCACATCAATATGGCGCGCTACCACCAGGTACAGATCTAACAACAGCAAGTGTGGCCTTTCTAGTTGAAGGTGTAAGACCTGGGTTGGAGTTTGATGGTTCTTTGGCGAGTATTGGTAATATATATCCAGCCCTAGTCACATGGGATAAACTCCCAGATTTAGTCGCAGATCCAAGCCTTAGATACTTTGAAGCAAGTCGTTAGTTACAAATAAATAGACTTGTAATCACTTTTTCCCTACTTACATACTTTTCGAAACATAAACTCCATCTGACTTATACCCAAACTTGCGATAATACTCACGGACACCAATTCCAGAAATAACAACCATTTTTTTCATCCCAAATTCCTCTTTAGCTATCCTCTCAGCTTCCTTTAGAAGTCTTCTACCAAATCCTCTGTGTTGCCAGGCTTTATCTTTTTTCTTCCCTATTTTCAACGCAGACCCATATACATGCAGTTCCCGTATTAATCCAGTCTTACCATCAATTTCCGGTCTAAAAGGTTTATGAGGAATTCTCAGGCGAATAAATCCGAATAAAATATCATTCTCAACATCCTCAAAACTCAAAAAAACTTCCTTACCACCAGAGGCATCATAATCCATTCTACAGAGTTCAATTTTGTCAGGGTTAGGTTCAATTCCTTCCATTATCTTATGACCCACTTCCCGGTATCTGATCTCTTTAATCCTTACTTCCTTTTTCTTAACTGCTTTCTCAATGAATTCACGAAGGTTACTCTTTTTGATACCATCCGCTACCCTGTCAGTAGGGATATCTCTTTGGACTCGAATAACACGGCAATATTTGGGAATGTATTTCAAGGCTTCAGAGAGTAATTCAACACCCTTTTCAGTGTTTAAGGGTTTATATTCACCTTTCTTCCATATCTCATATAGTTCAGTGTCAGGCATTACAAGAACAGGATATATTTTCAGGGAATCTGGTTTGAACCTCTCATCCGAGAATAGAATCTTGAATTGTTCTAAATCCTTTTCATAATCAACAAACAGGCCAGGCATAATATGATAAGTCACTTTGAAACAACTATCCTTGGCGAGTCGAGTAGCTTTAACTGTATCTTCAACAGTATGTCCGCGTCTCACTTTTTTCAGTACTTCCGGATATATTGACTGAACACCCATTTCTATTCTGGTAATACCCAAATTGAGCATTCGATCTATATCTTTCTTGTGAGAGTAGTCAGAACGGGTCTCAATAGTCATCCCAACACATCTATGTGAAGCAGATTCATTGGTTTTTTGTGCTTCTGGTAGGGATTCACTTTCTTTTCCGTTAAGAGCATCCAAAATCCTTTTAACAAACCATTTTTGGTAGTCTTTATCTAGCGCCAAAAATGTACCTCCGAGTATGATTACTTCTATTTTATCTGTGGGATGTCCGGTGAGTTTATATTGATTTAATCTGTCTTTGGTTTGAGAATAAGGATCATAATCATTTCTTTTACCTCTTTGAATGGCTGGTTCAAATCCAGTATAACTTTGGGGAGCGTTTGTACCCTTGGGACAGTAGATACATTCACCTGGGCAGGGAGCAGGTTTTGCAACAACAGTTATTACAGAAACTCCGGAAATTGATCTCGAGGGCTTGGTTTGTAGATATTTTTTGAGTTCCTTTCTTTCATTTTTATTACAGGAATTGAGTATTTCTACCTTGCTTGGTATACCACTCAAACCGTATTTTTTGGCCACTTTTTTTGCTACCCTGTCTATTATTTTATCATTTATTCGTTTTGTGACCAGTAATTTTTGAATTATTTCTTTGCAGGCATTCTTATTTTCCATTTCGTACACCATATTTTTTCTTTTGATAGTAGTAACATTTATATAGTAGTACTACTATATAGTGATAGTGATTCCGTGAATGGACAAGATTATCACAGATTAAGGTTCTATCAAGAACAATTATTTGAAGCCAAGAATAAATTGTTTAATGCAAAAAGCGTCAAACAAGTCAAATTCTTGCAGGACAGAATCGATTTTTTAATGATGAAAATCGATGAACTTCAAGCTCAAAGAGCCCACTAAGACAGTACACCCCCAAGTACTTCGCAAGTTTTACATATTTTTTTGCTGGTGGGCTCTTTACACTTCTTACATAGTTTAATTTCTGATTTTTCAAATTGTTTTTCAATTTGAGATTTTAACCTAAGCGCACTTTCTAACAAGGAATACTTAATCCCAGGAGAATTCCTTTCCATATTGTTGAGATATTTTATCGTCTCACCTCTGAATGTGTTGTATTTTCGATAAGGACATTCCTGTGGGGAATATTTGATACCATTGATTTTTACGAAAATCTCTACTTCCTCTTCGGGGATCTTGATTAATGGTTTGATTCTACTTACGAATTTTGAGTTCTTGGTTATCATTGGCATGGCTCCCGATCTGGCTAACCTCATCATATCTCCCTTGAGAAAGTTCATTAGAATACTTTGGGATTCATCATCAAGGTTATGCCCAGTAGCAACTTTCTTATAGCCCAATTCTCTGGTTTTTTTGTTAATCAGATAACGTCTTAAAACCCCGCAGATGGCACAAGGAGATTTTTCAGGATTTCTTTTGAATATATCTTCAATTCCTATCCCAAATTCTTCTTTAAGTGAGAATATATGATGTTTCACCTTTAGTTTTTTAGTCAATTCCTTTCCAACTTCAATATCTTCTTCTATGTGGGGGAACCCTATGTCTATAGTTAGTGCATCTATCTGGATTTTGGGATTATTTTTGAATATTTTTGTTAATAATATGAGAGTGGTTGAACTGTCTTTCCCACCCGAAAGAGCTATCACTATATTGTCCTTTTTATCAATTAGGTCATTTTCCCTGATAGTTTTCCTTACTCTTCTTTCAATACTTCTACTTAGGTGGATATCACAGTAATGATGTCCCTCATTTCTTCTGAAGTAGATAGATTTTTTGTTACAAAATGAACATTTCATTACATTTCGCCCCCTTTGTGCAATAGGTCAATTAGTTCTTTGACATTCGAACTCAAATTCAACTTTTTCGAATCTTCATAACTTATCCACCTAAATTCCTTTATTTCTTGAGTCATTTTTGGTCTGGTCTTAAGTTCAGATCTTAAGTTGAATAAATGGTAATTCTTTTCCCCTCTAGTTACAAAGTGTTCACTGAATACCTCCTTCACTTCAGTCTGTGCACCAACCTCTTCCAAGGCCTCTCTTTTCACGGTCTCTTCCATTGTTTCATTCTTTTCCTTTTTACCTCCAGGAGTTTTGTAATACCCTTGTTCATCAAGAATGACCAATAATTTCTCGCTTTCAACTATTACCGGACCAGCTACTATTATTTCTTTCACCTTCTCACCCAAAACCATATCCCACCATGATCATCCTTAATTATTTTTTCTGATTTTAAACCAACTTTTTTTAAGTCTTTTAACATTTCATTTTTACTATACAAGTGATAAAATCTTTTATGGGTAGCTCCATGATAGTTCCAGTCTACATACACATTCGGGTATCTTCCAAATAGGAAGGCCTTCAGTAATTTCCAGAGAAACTTTGGTTGCCATCTGTTCCAGATACTTAGTATCATTCTGAGATCGGTTTTTCCAATTCTTTTAACTTCTTTTAGTGACTTTAACCTTTCCTTCTTTGTTCTCAGATGTGTTATACTGGACGTGTAAATAATTGTGGAGGCTATATTTTCTTTTAATGGTAAGTTAGTTAAATCACCAATAATAAGGTTGATCTTCATTCCCCTCTTTTTAGCATATTTTTTCCCTTCTTTTATCATACCTTTAGAAAAGTCAATACCAACACATGATAGACCTTTTTTTGTGGGTGGTAAAAGATTTCGGCAGTTCCCACATGCTATATC
>WJKS01000104.1 GCA_014728985.1 Candidatus Aenigmatarchaeota archaeon | reverse complement strand
TAACAAGTTTTTTACCTACAGGAGAATCCTTAGTGATCTTAACATCGTTACTTTTCCCAACTGTAGCTGACAGAAGGTATTCATCCCCCACATAAACATTGACCATTTTACCCTTTAGAGGTTCTTTAAACCCAAAAATAACATTATTTCCGACTTCCTCTACTTCATATTTAACCTTTTTTCCTGTAGTGGCAACTCTTGGTTCAACATCTATGCTAATACCTAGTTTCTCCTCAACCTTCGAAATATTACTCCCGTTCCTACCAATCAATCTGGGAATAACATCATTATCAACCTTAACCTGAATCCTGTCCTTACTGAGAAAGTCAATCTCTGCACCTGAATCATATTTCTCTATAATCTGTTTAATTCTTTCTTTGGCCAGCATTTCGAGTCCTGTTTCTCTTTCTCCTTCCTCTTCAATAGGGATTACAACGTTCTCTTCACCGTATGTATATATCTCATAAATTAATTGCTTGGTTTCAAAATCTCTTATTTCCACAACCGGTCTGGTTAGGTCCTTTTCAACCATTCCACTTGGAACTTTTACGGTAAGGGATAATTCGTATACCTTCTCTATCTGACCAGCATTAATGTAAACGACAGTATCAACAACATGTGGAATCATACCCAACTCAATCTTTCCGATAAACCTTTGAACGGCATCCACGGCCTCAGAAGCATGGACAACTCCGACCATTCCTACACCCGCAAGCCTCATATCCGCGAATATACGGAAGTGATTTGGCTGCCTTACCTCGTCAAAAATGGTGTAATCTGGTCTTACAAGAAGAAGAACATCCGAGGTCTTAAAATAATCGCCACCAAGTGGTGCGTACTGTGTTATCTCTGGACCTAATTGTAAATCCCTTGGAGATTCAAGTGTCTTGACTATTCTCCCCTGTGAAAAATAAAATTCTGCCAAACTTGTTGTGAATGTTGACTTACCGGATCCCGGAGGACCTGCAACTAGTATGCCTTCCGCTTTTGTCTTTAACCTCTCTTTTAATTTAGTAGATAGTTTATAATCTTCCAGGGTAAGTTTAACTATAGGTCGTACAATCGTTACTTCGAATCCATCAGAAAATGGTGGACGTGCAATAGCTATCCTGTTATTTCCCATCTGAATTACAGTAGAACCTCCTCTTTCGGCTTCAATGAATGTATCTTCTGTTTTTTTTGCATTCTCAACTATTTCCTGAATTATATTCTCCATCTGCTGTTTTGTGAGTACATTCTCACCTATAACCTTTAACTGAAAATTACCTGGTTTACCTCTTTTCGCCATAGGTTTAACATTCTCTTTCAAATGGACGCTCATAGTTTCAGGGGTAAAATATTTTTCGAACGTCATTTCTTTCTTTTCTTCCTCTTCTACGGGAGGCATATATTCGGTCTTTACCCCTTCTACTTCACCCACTAAACTTTGAACATAATCCGCCGTTAATAACGTGGCATTTTCAAATTTAGCTGCATCACGGATAAGTGCATCTAATCTCCCTCCTCTGGCTAACTTTATCTCTTCCAGAGTTGGTCTTTCACCAGTAAATCTGAGATTTATTTTCTTTTCCTCACACAGAAATCGTATTTTTTTCAGTTCCTCCAAGCCCACATAACCTTCATTTCTACCTCTTGAGGCCTGAGCCTGTAATTCATCTAAAGCAGCATTAGGTATTATTATCTCTTCTAAGTCCTCAAATCCATCATTTTCAAGCATCTCAGTAATTTTCCCATCAATTATAATAGAAGAATCACATACTATTTTCTTTACTTTCATTTAATCACGTTCATTAATTAGGTATAATAAGACTTATAAGTTAATTTATAAAGATGTTAAAATAAAACGAAAACTAAGGGCTTGTAGTCGAATGGTAAGACGCTACCTTCGCATTCTCAGAAGAAATAGGTAGAAACTCTGGGTTCGATTCCCAGCAAGTCCATTTAAACTGGTAAACCCAAGTCATTTAGTACTGAAATTATTTTTGATCTTGTATTACCTGAACAACAGGGAGGATAACCAATCCTTTCCACTTCACTATCAGCCAAGTAAAACCAAGGGATATATAAATGACCACCGGGTCCCCCTTGCCTAGTAGCCACCACATAACTACCATACTTAACAGTATATTCAGTTACAACTAAACCTTGACTAGTCAACCCTGATGATAATTTCGTACCTAGATCATCAGGTATCCCAGATAATATGTAAGAGCTCTCTCCTTTAATATGTCTTAAACCACCTACCATAAACCATCAACTTATTTTAGATAAATGATATTTTTATTTTTAACATTTAACACTTAATAAAAAAGTAAATTCTATAAATAAATCCAAAATTTTCCAATAAAATGCAAAAAAACTTTATTCTAGTAAACCCAATTATTTTCTGAGTATATGGTCTCTATTAAAACTATCCTATTAATTAACGTAGTCTTCCTTTGCTTAGTTATAGTTTATTACTTTAGAACCGAAATAACGGGACTCCTCCCAGGAACCGCATCTATAGATCTAACAATAGCCGGATTGGAAGCAGAAGTAAGAATCTATATTGACCAAGCAAAGTACTGCCCTAATGAGACAGCTACAATCCAATTGGAAATAGAAAACACTGGTATATATAACACAACTGGTAATCTCACATTGGATGTACTTAGACCAAGTGCTGGGGCACCTAAATATTCAGAAGGTTGGAATTATGTAGACCTTTCAGTTGGAGAAGTAAAGACATTCACTAACCTAATTAACTTTACTGATCAAGATGAGATGGGAAGACATAGAGTTAATGCTGAATTCCGCCATGGACATAGAATTGAAAGTGAAACCAGTTCTTTCTTGGCTGGACAAGACATAGGTATTTTAACGGTTTCTCCTCCACAAATTGAAAAAACTATAAAAAGAGGGGATTCCGCAACAGAAACCATTAGCGTATGGTTAAGATATGCATGTGAAAACGCGATAGTTAATTTCTCTGGGGTCCCTGGAGGTACTGGAGATTGGGTCAACTTTACAATGAATAATATTTTACTAACTCCGGACACATTAAATTCAACGGTTGCTAATATAACTGTCCCTAGATTAACTGCATTGGGGGACTATAATGGTAATATTGAAATTTCTGCTGGGGACCAGACAATAACAATACCAATTATAGTTCATGTTAATCCAAGAGATATTGAGGTTAATGTAACTATTAGAGTAGAAAATAGGACTGTTTGTCTTGGAGAATCGGTAACTGCGAATGTAAATATAACTAAGACTGAACCACCTGACCCAGCCTACATAAATGTAACACATCAAATACTTGACCCTGACATGGTAATTATTGATAATCAAACCGAGATAGCTTTAGTTGAAAATAGCGTGCTTCGGAACCCAACTTTCAATATTCCAATCAATTCAGAACTCGGCTATTACACTTTCTTATCATCAGTAGAATATTTGGATAAGACGGATCAAACTTCAGATGTCTTTGAGGTATTAGATTGTCAGGAAACTCAGCCTCCATCACCAGGAGGTGGTGGAGGAAGTGGCGGGAGCCCTGCACCCGCAATGGGAGGACCGGCTCTTAATTACTCCATGTCTTTAAAATTATCTGACAATCTCATATCATCCTTGCCAGGAAAAAGTAAAACATTCTTAGCAACTGTAAATAATACAGGTAATGTAGACTTGAAAAATGTTAAACTATCTGTTAAGGGCGTACCCTCGACTTGGTTAAAAATAATTCCAAATGACATTGACATTCCTTATCTGAGGTCCCAAGAAATACTTGTAGTTTTGGATATTCCCAATAATGTAGCTCCAGGGACTTATGATATAGAAGTTAAAGCTGTTGGTAAAGTTGAAAGTGAAACTAAGTGGCTGAAGTTAATAGTTGGTAAAACTCCCGAGGAATTGGCTGATCTTTTAATTAAAGAAATGGAAAATAGAAGATTAATTGCAGAAAGAGGGATTAAAACAGATGCCTGTATGGAACTTTCTGAGATAATATCTGTTTTCAACGAAGGTGAATTATCCAGAGAAAGAGGGTTAGATGATTACAGAAGTAAGAATTATGAAAAGGCTGTTAATTGGTTTGAACATGCCATAGAAAGTTACAACAAGGTTATTGACAGAATTGATTTGAAGATTGAAAATGAAATTAAAATTTTAGAAAAACAAAAAATAGGAATCTTTCCTATTCTAGGTCTCAGAGAACAAATCGGGAGATTGGAAATATATTACAGCGATAGAAATTATGAAATGGTATGTGAACCTATCCTGGAGATATCTAGGTTAAGAAGACTGAGTATGGTTTTATGGGTTTTGTTATTTACTCTTTTAATAGCTTTGACAGCAGCATTCATATTGATCAGAAAAAAGAGGCAGAGATACAAAAGAAAGGAAATAATAAGAAGAGTAAGAAGTAGACTCGGAAATTTAAAATTTGAAGGTATACAGAAATCTGAGGAAACAGAAGAGACTTTATAAAAAACTTTATTTTATCAAGAAACAAAATTAATTCTAGATTAAAATGGGTCGACCTAATAAGAATTTAGCTAGTCTATTCTTTATTTTTCTCTTTCTCTTACTATTTTCAGGACTGGCTTATTCTTATACCCAAAATACTTTTATTCTAAATCCGGGAAACCCTGTTTTTAGATATGAAACTTTTGAATTCAATAATTCAGAGACAAGTGAGAATTTCGTATTTACTGGAAATCAGAATATTACAAGGTATGTCAGAATACCGAAGAATTCTACTATAATTG
>WJKS01000103.1 GCA_014728985.1 Candidatus Aenigmatarchaeota archaeon | reverse complement strand
GAATAGAGTTAATTCAATAGAAACCGAAGATGGAATAAGTCCTGTGGAAATATTTTATAAGGTTAACACGGCAAGAGAATGGATAGAAATATCGAACAATTTTATGAAAAAAACGACTCATCGTGACGCAGGTCTCGAATGTTTACAGAAATTTGAGATTCAAGCTGAAGAACTTGTAAGAGAAGCGGAGAATCAAATTCTTCTTGAAAAGAGTATGGGTTATGATTCCGAGAACATTGAATGGTATTTAGATGCGGCGAAAAAAGAATTGGGAGAAGGTTGGTATATCACAGCCATTTATGACGCAACTTCCGCGAGAACAAGGGCAAGAGTAGGATCGAATTACCAGAACAAGGATATAGCCGAAATATATTCAGATTTTAATGAAATGGAAGTTTTGACAGAAGATCTCTTAGGAACTATATTTCTGGAAAACGCCTACTATAACATTTATCGAGCTGTTGAAGATGATTCTAAGGAGGACGCTGTTCTTGCTATTCAGACATTAGTTCTTTCGGAACAGGTCAATGAAGTTTATTTGGAAGTTAAGGATGAGTTGGGGAGACCTTCTTTCGATTGGTCTATTGATTGGGGGCTTGATTTTGATTTCAGTGTAGATCGCGAAGACTATATCACTGTCTTGCTAATAACTGTTGGATTGCTTATTCTTTATGTTATTATATTGACAGTTAAAATTAGGAGATTAGAAAAAAAGTTCAGGATTGGTAGAAGAGGGAGAAAAAAGAGGTTAAATTAATTAAATCTGTTCCTATATAATTTCATTTTATGGGCAAAAAAGATCTTAAAAAAATGGTTAAAGAAATTCAGAATAATCCTGATGTTTCTGTGAAAGTTAAGAATAGGATACAGGAGTTCCAAATTCTAAATAAAGGGGATAATGAGACTTGGTTCAATGAGCTGTGTTTTTGTTTACTCACCGCGAATTCCTCGGCAAAAAAGGGGATTGATATCCAGAATTATCTTTCAAAGAATAGTGGGTTTAGTACCTTATCTTTGGAGGAACTAACAGAAGCCCTGAAGAGATTAGGTCATAGATTTTACCGAAGACGTGCGGAGTTTATAGTCGAGGCTAGAGGACATAAAAAAATAAAGGATATTATAAAGGAATTTGATGAGTTAACTGAAGCAAGGAGATGGTTAGCAGAAAATATAAAGGGTTTGGGTTATAAGGAATCGAGCCATTTTCTTAGGAATGTTGGTTATCATGATCTTGCAATTCTTGATAGACATGTTCTCCGCATTTTGAATGAATATAATTTAATTGAGGAAGTACCCAAGAGTCTTACACCTAAAAAATATCTAGAAATTGAGAAGATAGTTCTTGAAATTTCAAAGGAAATGAAAGTACTTCCAAGTGAAATGGACCTTTATTTATGGTACTCTAGGACTGGGAAAGTATTGAAATAATGAATAGTTTGTTTATTCTATTGTGTAATCTCTTTCATTTAAATGTGATCTTACTTTATTCCAATTAGCAGAGTTACTGAAAGTTATATGGTAACGGGGACTCTCTGGAGTAGGTTCTAATACCCCATGTTCTGGATTATAACCAAGAATAGTTCTAGAAGTGTGGAGCGCTCTAATAGTTGCATCAATGTCGGTAAGTACTAATCTTACTTCTCTCATAGTAATACCATTCTATTGATTTTTGATTACTTAGAATTAAATAGTTACTTCCCACTCATGATTAATGAAACAGCCATGCCCGTAATTACTGCAACTACGCAACTAGTACCAAAATATTGTATTGAAAATAGAGTCTCTAATGGGATACCTGACCAAAAATGTCCAAGTACAAGTGAAAGTATAAAACCAAATATAAGGGCCACAATCAAATGAGATAATCCTCTTTTGAAGTTCTTGTAAGTCTGTTTAACGAAAAGTAAGGCACCAGTTAAGAATAGTGCAAAGAATACCAGACCAAGTCCTGGATTGGGTGGAGCAACTGTAGGTGAAGAGAAAATACCAAATTGACCAATAATTAGATAGACTAATACAGATAGGAGATTCTTGTCCTGTTTCAACATCTGTAGTGAAAATTCTTTTCTCAGTCCCATTATTTCTTGTTCTATTTTTTTCACTTCTTTATCTTCCTCTGGTTTATCTGTTAGATCTGGTCCATACTTTAAATCTTTGAAGCTCCTTTTTGCTCCAGTAAACCAAGAATTAACAGAAAGATAGATTCCAAGTACACTTATTAGCACGCCAGTAATTCCTAATAAAAGTGTTCCAAGGGTGAGTCCTGCTGTGGAAATTCTCGTGTAAAATTCTATTGAAAGATAATAAACTGCAAGCCCAGTTATTAGAAGAAATATAGTCTTCTTGATGAAGTTCAACATAAGACCTGTTACTTTATTCAAGAGGAATACTGTTACAAGGAATATGATTGAGCCTACAGTTATTGCTGCTATGTCCCCCTGAATTATCAAGTTTGGAATTGAGCTCGCATATACCTTTGCAAAATTGATTATATTAGTGGTGTTTGTTACATTTAGCGCTGATATTGATAGAGTCATTAAGTATAATTTTGAATTTATCTGAAGATAAGTTTTTAATAATTCTTATTGTTCAATAGTAACTTATTGTATATTATAGGCAACAAATCAATTTTAAAATAAAAACCTAATATCTTGGATACTTAGTGGAAGATGTTTGTTTTCCATTCTTTAGGTCTTTATTTACTTAGGGCCTATTCTTAAGTTAAAGAGGGGGTTACAATAGTAGTTGAAAAAATCACTAGAGTTAAAAATGAAGATGAAAAAATTATTGATTTTGATAAATCTAAGATAACTGAAAATATATGGGAAGCTGTTGAGACTGTTGGTGGAAAAGATAAAGGATTAACAGAGAAACTTACGGATGAAGTAGTTGATTTGTTAAAATTAAAATTCAACGAAAAAGAAATACCGACAACTGAGGATATAATCACTGCAACAGAAAAGACTCTAATAGAAAATGGCCATGCGAAGACAGCAAAGGCATTTATTCTTCTGCATCAGAGAAGGAAACAATTCAGAAGAGCAAGATCTATGCTTGGTGTAGAAGATGATATGGGATTATCATTGAATGCTTTGGTGGTTATGAAGAAGAGATATTTAAAAAGAAACAAATATGGAGAAATAACAGAAACTCCTAGGCAGGTTTTTGAGAGAGTTGCTAAAGCTGTAGCAGATGTTGATAAAAATTACACTAAATCTGAGAAAAAAGTGAAAGAAGCAGAGGAACAGTTTTTTGAAATGTTAACTAAACTCGAGTTCTTACCTAATTCACCCACGCTTATGAATGCAGGGACAGAGCTTGGTCAATTATCAGCATGCTTTGTTTTACCAGTCCAAGACTCTGTTGAAAGTATATTTGGTACTCTGAGGGATGCTGCATTAGTTCAGAAATCTGGTGGAGGCGCTGGTTATAGTTTCTCCAATTTGAGACCGAAAGAGGATGTGGTAAAAAGTATTGGTGGAATATCCGCAGGGCCGTTATTCTTCATACACGCATTCGACTCCGCCTTAAAGGGTATAAAACAGGGTATGAAGAGATACAGTACAAATATGGGTATTATAAGAGTTGATCATCCTGATATTCTTGACTTTATTATGGCTAAAGAGAAAGAAGGCATTTTAAGTACCTTTAATTTATCTGTGGGTGTTACTGAGAAATTCATGAAAGCAGTTCAGAAAGACGGTGATTATGAGTTAATAAACCCCCGAAATGGTAAAGTCGAAAAAAGGATGAAGGCACGTGCTGTTTGGAATCTTATTATAACAATGGCTTGGAAAAATGGTGAACCTGGTGTTATATTCATTGATAGGATAAATAAACATAACCCAACCCCACATATTGGTAAGATACAGTCTACTAACCCATGTGGTGAACAACCATTACTTCCTTATGAGTCCTGTAATTTAGGATCAATTAATTTGGCGGAAATGGTAGAGAATGGGAGAATGAGCTGGAAAAAATTAGAGAAGACAGTAAGGTTAGCAGTTCATTTTCTTGATAATATTGTTGATCTCAATAAATATCCTATCGAAGCTACCGAAAGAGTGACTAAATCTAATCGAAAGATCGGACTAGGAGTTATGGGATTTGCTGATATGTTGATAAAACTTGAAGTTCCTTACAATTCAAAGAAAGCAGTAAAAATAGCAAGGAAAACAATGAAGTTTATCAGGGATGAAGCCAGAAAAACTTCAGAAGAACTTGGTAAAGAAAAGGGTTCCTTCCCGAATTTTAAAGGAAGTGTTTGGGACAAAAAGGGCTACAAATACATGAGAAATGCAACAGTCACTACTATTGCCCCGACAAGTAATATCAGTATAGTTGCTGGCTGTTCTTCTAGTATAGAACCATTATTTGCAATATCTTACATAAGAAACGTTGCTAATAGCTTGGGACAGAATTTGATTGAGACAAATCCCCTGTTCGAACAAATTGCTATTCAAAAAGGTTTTTATTCTGAGGAACTCATGGATAAAATACTTTCTGAAGGATCAATACAGCATATCAAAGAAATACCAAAGGATGTTAGGAAAATTTTTGTTACTGCTCATGATATTTCTCCGGAATGGCATGTAAAAATGCAAGCAGCGTTTCAGAAATATACGGATAACGCTGTTTCCAAGACTGTTAACTTCCCACATCATACGACCCCGAATGATATTGAGAGGGTATATAATCTTGCTTATGAGTTGGGATGTAAAGGTATTACTGTTTATAGAGATGGTAGTAGAAAACAGCAGGTAATTAATAATTCTGGGAAAAAGAAAAAGGCTAATCCCCAGAAAAAACCAATGATAGTTGAAGCGGGCTATGCTGGTGGTTGTGATACTTGTGGTATATAAGGTGTAATTTATGGCTAGAAGAAAATTGAAAAAAATTAAGAAAAGAGATGGTAGAATAGTTGATTTTGATAGAAAAAAAATTAAAAACGCAATTTGGGCAGCTGCTAGGACTTTGGGAGGGAAAGATGAGGATCTCCCAGATAAATTATCTCATAAAGTTGTTGATTATCTCAAGGAATCTTTACCCGCAGGGGAGGTACCAACTGTTGAAAAGGTTCAGGATGCTGTAGAAAAAATTCTAATAGAAGAGGGTCATGCCCGAACTGCAAAGTGCTATATACTTTATCGTCAAAAAAGAGCGGAGATAAGAAGAGCTAAGAAACTTTTAGGAGTAGAGGATGATCTAAAATTATCATTAAATGCAATAACTGTTCTTCAGAAGAGATATCTCAAACGGGATGAACACGGAAATATAATTGAAACTCCTAAACAGATGTTCGAGCGAGTCGCTAAAGAAGTTGCATCTGCTGAGGAAACTTTCAAGACGCCTAAAAAGGAGAGAGAGGAAATCGAAGGAGAATTTTTAAGGTTGATGAGTACTTTGGAATTTTTACCTAACTCACCCACGCTTATGAATGCAGGAACGGGAAGCAATTTGTCTTTATCGGCGTGTTTTGTTTTACCTGTTGAAGATTCAATTGAAGGTATTTTTGAATCTGTCAAAAATATGGCAATAATACAGCAGAGTGGTGGTGGTACCGGGTTTAGTTTCACTAACCTCAGGCCTTCGGGGGATGTTGTTAAGTCAACAAGTGGAGTTGCTTCTGGGCCAATTTCATTCATGAAGGTTTTCAACACGTCCACAGAGATAATAAAACAGGGTGGGAAACGACGTGGAGCTAATATGGGTATGCTAAGAGTAGATCATCCAGATATTCTTGATTTTATTGTTTGTAAGGAGACTGAGGGAATATTAAATAATTTTAACATTTCGGTAGCATTAAATGACGATTTCATGAAAGCAGTTGAAGAAAATGATGATTTCAGTTTGATTAATCCAAGAAATGGTAAACCAAGTAAAAAGGTTAAGGCTCGTGCTATTTGGAATCTTATTATAACAATGGCTTGGAAAAATGGTGAACCAGGTGTTGTATTCATTGATAGGATAAATAAACATAACCCAACCCCACATATTGGTAAGATACAGTCTACTAACCCATGTGGTGAACAACCATTACTTCCTTATGAGTCCTGTAATTTAGGGTCAATTAATCTATCAAAAATGACAAAGGATGGGAAAATAGATTGGGATAAATTAAGATATACTATTAGATTGGCTGTTAGATTCCTTGATAATGTTATTGAGGTCAATAAATTCCCATTAAAAGAACTGGATGAAATGAATAGGAAAACCAGAAAGATCGGATTGGGAGTTATGGGATTTGCTGATATGTTGATAAAGTTGGATATACCTTACAATTCAGAGAAAGGCGTAAAAATGGCTAGGAAAGTAATGAAATTTATTAGAGATGAAGGTAGGAAAATATCAGAAGAACTTGGTAAGGAAAGAGGTTCATTTGATTCTTTCAAAGGAAGTGTCTGGGAGAAAAAGGGTTACAAATACATGAGGAACGCGACAGTTACTACTATTGCACCTACTGGTACTATTGGTGTTATTGCCGGTTGTTCACAAGGCTGTGAACCATTGTTTGCTATATCATATGTAAGAAATGTTAGAGAAACAATCGGGTCAGATCTAGTTTATGTCAATCCAGATTTTGAAGCAAAAGCTATTATGGCAGGAATATATGATGAGGAATTTATGAAAAAGATTGCAAGGAAGTCATCAGTTCAGGGATTTGAAGAAATTCCTAAGGAAATTAGAGAGGTCTTTGTTACCGCTCATGATATTTCTCCGGAATGGCATGTGAAGATGCAAGGAGCTTTCCAGAAGTACACTGATAACGCAGTTTCCAAAACAATTAACTTCCCTAATCATGCAACTCCACAAGATATTGAGAAGGCATATCTACTTGCTTATGAACTTGGTTGTAAGGGGTTAACTGTTTATAGGGATGGCAGTAGAAAATATCAGATATTGACCACAAATGGTTCAAAAGACAGTGTTAGTAGTATACTTAATAAGACTGGTGGATGCGCTACTTGTGAAGTTTAGAAATTTTATCTAATCTTTTTGAGATTGTATTTGGAAATTTATAAATATATAACACTGTTATAATTAGATAGCTAACCAACAATAAAATCTGAGGGTATATATTATGGATCAAAAATATCTTGGAATTGCTATAATAATAGTTTCAATAGCGTTATTTTTCGTGGTTTATTCAGTAACTAATAAACTCAAAGATATTTCTGAAAGCCAATGTGGATGTGAACCAGATACTTGTCCTATGTCCGGTGGAGTACCTCTGGAAACATATGTTGCACTGACTTTGACCGTAATGATGGGAGTCTTTGGAGTTGTTTTGATGCTAAGGAGCAGAAAACTTGATACCATGAAGGTTAAAAAAAATAAGCGAATTAGTAGAATGATCAAGAAACTTGATGATGACCAGAAGAAACTTTATAATTTGGTTGAAGATTCAGAGGGCGTAATTTTTCAAGGTGATTTGGTCGATGAAAGTGGATTTTCTAAATCAAAAGTCTCAAGAACATTGGATAAATTAGAAGGTAAAGGACTTATTGAAAGAAAGAGACGTGGAATGAGTAATGTTATTGTTTTGAAACATTGAAACTAGTTTCAAACAATGATTGATATACTGTTTCATTCTAAATCTTGGGCATGATAATTCGAATCCAAAAAAAATTAGTGCTGTTTTTAGTGATAGCTCTGATTGTAATATCTACACCGATAGTGGTATCTAAGACTGGAAATTATTTTAGAAGATCAGATGAATACAAAACAACTGACGTAGTGGGAAATGATAATTATAGACCTTCAGAAAGATCCTGTGGAAGTAATTCCAATTGTGGATGTGGATGTGGCGGCCCAGGAACAGCTAGCCCAAGAACGAAAGTTGATATAGAACAGACCGGGGACAAGATACGAGATGCTGAGAACGCCGGCTATAGATATTATGTCGATAATTATGGTGATACTGAAGTAGAGGCTGTCGCAAAGGACTATGGATACCATGTTGAAGTTCAGATAATAAAAGATGGACATGTTCTGAAAAAATTTGGATATTCTGATGGTAGTGTATATGAATAATGGTGATTAAATGGGAGAATCTGATTTTTTTGAAGTCAAGGTTGATGGTAGGATATTACAGGTTTTAGGAATGATTATAATCTTCTTGGGAGTCTATTTTCTGTCAAGTGGTGCTGGTATATTTAATTTACCTGAGATTGGTCCAAATAGTGGTCTTTTAGTTGTTTTTATAACTGGCTTACTCACAAGTTTCCATTGCATTGGAATGTGTGGTGGTCTGATCGTAACTTATAGTACTAATCAGAAAAGTATAGACAGTAATAAAAAAAATAAAATCATTTCCCATTTAGAGTACAATAGTGCGAAATTAGTTTCTTATACAATTATGGGTGCAATTGTAGGTCTGATCGGTTCATTTCTTAATCCTAGTGGAGCTTTTAGAGGATTTATGGCTGTAATTGCTGGAGGATTCATGATAATAATGGGATTGAATATGTTAAACATATTTCCTTGGCTGAGAAAGTTAACACCAAGGACACCTAATATTCTAGGGAAATTCAAAGGTAAAAGGAAAGGCCCACTGTTACTAGGCCTATTAACTGGTTTAATGCCATGTGGCCCTTTACAGGCGATGCTTTTGTTTGCGGCAGGTACAGGTAGTTTGATTCAGGGATCACTTACGATGCTCGTTTTTGGTTTGGGTACAGTTCCGATGATGTTTGGATTTGGGAGTCTAACATCTCTAATTAGTCATAAATCCACAAAAAATGTCATCAAAACTTCAGCTGTTGTTGTTCTTGGTTTGGGTGTGACTATGCTAAATAGGGGATTGGTTTTATCTGGAAGTCCTGTTACTATTGATACTCTTAACCCATTCTCGGGAAATGTAATAGCTTCTGCTGAGGCAAGTGACGATTTTCAAGAAATAAACATGAAAGTAACCAGATATGGATGGGAACCAGATACATTTGTCGTAAAGAAGGGGATTCCTGTTAAATGGAATATAGAGGTTGAAGAGGTTACTTATTGTAATAAAGAAGTTGTTTTTCCTGAATTTGGAATCAGTCAGGAATTTTCTAAAAATGGTGAGAAATTTACACTTGAATTTACACCTGAGAAAAAAGGTAAATTTCCATTTACTTGTTGGATGGGAATGATACCAGGGATGATAATAGTCGAATAGGTGATTGAAAATGGAAATGGAATTAAAAACAAAAGGCATGCATTGTGTTAGTTGTGAAAGAGTGATACAAGATAATCTGATGGGGTTAGATGGAGTAAAAAATGTAAAAGCAAATTATACCAATGAGAAAACAAAAATAGAGTTTGATTCAAATAAGACTAACGAAAAGGAAATCATGAAAGTAATTAGAAAAGCTGGCTATGATGCTAGGAAATGGGATGAACAGAAGGATGAGAAGGGCGGATTCTTGAAAAAATTGTTTGGTGGTTGAAATGAATAAGATTCTTATTGTTGGAGTTTTAGTGGTATTAATTGTAGGATTAATGGTATTTCTATCAGGGAAGAATAGCGAATTACCAGAAGGTAGTTACGATAATTTTGCGATATGCCTTACAGAGAAAGGACTGAAAATGTATGGTACGGAGTGGTGTTCACATTGTAAAAACCAGAAAGAAATATTCGGGAACTCATTTCAGTACATAGATTATATTGATTGTGATAAGAGAAGATCCGAATGTTTAAGTGCAGGTATAAGGGGATATCCGACTTGGGTATTTAATGGGCAACAATACTCTGGGGAGCAAAACTTAAAGACTCTGAGTGAATTAACAGGATGTGATATAAATCAATAATAAAATAGTTTTGGTTAGTTTAGTTTCCACGGTACTAGTTTTATCAATATTTCAAGTTACAAGCAGTCTTAAATCTGAGTCTTTTGGAGAAAAGAGGGAAAGAATTTTAACAGAAATGGATGCTTCAATTGAACAGGCGAAGAGGGAAGGTAATTATAATTGCTGTATTCAGCCATCCTGTAGGATGTGTTTTCTCGGCCATTGGATATGGGATGGTGGAAGTTGTGATTGTGATAACATGATTTTAAGTGGTAAGGTGGATGAAGTGTGTCCGGAGTGTAGAAAAGGTATGGGCGATGAAGAATGTTCTTCAATCAAAGAGACATGCGAGGTTTAATAAATGATAATAACTAACATTGTTATGGGATTTTGATCATTTTGAGGTTATTTTGATGGGAAAAAAAGAGGAATTGAAAATATCTGGGATGCATTGTGCTAGTTGTGCCCTTAACATAGAAAAATCATTTAAAAAAATGGATGGTGTATCAGATGCAATCGTCAGTTTCCCGACCGAAGAGGCTATAGTGGAATTTGATCCAAAAAAACTTAATAAAAAAGATTTTCAAAAAACCGTTGAAAAATTGGGGTATAAGATTATAAATTCCGGGAAAACAGATGGAGTAAATAGAGAAATCAAGAAACTGAAATACTTGTCTATTATTTCAATTATCCTGACAATTCCTGTAATTTCACTCAGTATGTTTTTTGATGTACCAGGAGAAGAGTATTTACTTTTAATATTCACTACAGGTATTCAGTTTGGTATTGGTTGGATGTTCTATCAAAGTTCTTGGAAGGCATTGAGGAACAAATATATGAACATGGATGTTCTGGTTGTTCTAAGTACCACAGTTGCTTATTTTTATAGTATTTTTGCGACAATATATGGTGGAATGGTTTTTTATGAAGCTTCTGCAACTATAATAGCTACTATAACAGTTGGACGATTAATGGAAACTTTGTCCAAAGGTAGAACTTCGGATGCTATTAAAAAGTTAATAAAACTTCAGGCAAAGACCGCTCGAATTATAAAAAATGGAAAAGAATTGGAAATACCTATTGAAGAAGTTAAAAAAAATGATTTGATTTTAATCAAACCTGGAGAGAAAATACCAGTTGATGGTATAGTTATTGATGGTTATTCTTCCGTTGATGAATCAATGATCACAGGTGAAAGTATACCCATTGAAAAGAAAGTTGGGGACGAAGTTATCGGTGCTACTCTTAACAGGAATGGAATGTTAAGAATAAAGGCAACTAAGGTTGGAGCTGAAAGTACATTATCACAGATAATAAAATTGGTAAAGGAGGCTCAGCAATCTAAAGCACCAATGCAACGAATAGCTGATAAAGTAGTCACTTATTTTGTTCCGGTGGTACTTCTCATTTCATTAATTACCTTTAGTGTTTGGTATTTGATAGTCGGTGAAACTTTATTATTTGCAATAACTGCTACTGTCAGTGTGTTAGTTGTTGCATGTCCTTGTGCAATGGGTATAGCTACGCCAACTGCTGTTATGGTTGGGCTTGGTAAAGGAGCTGAAAATGGGATTTTGATAAAGGGTGGTGAATATTTAGAAAGAGTACATAGTTTAGATTCAATTGTATTTGATAAAACTGGGACCTTGACAAAAGGTAAACCATCTGTAACTGACATAGTTTCATTTAGGAATAAAAATGATGATAAAGTATTGAAATTAGCAGCAATTGCTGAGAAAAATTCTGAGCACCCTCTTGGTGAAGCAATCATTAGGAAATCAGAAGAAAAGAAAATCAAAATACCAAATTCAAAAATCTTTGAGATAATACCGGGACATGGTGTATTATCTGAATATAATGATGAAGATTTGTTCGTAGGTAATAGAAAATTAATGAATGACCGGAATATAGAAACGAAAGATATTGAAAAGGACATCAAAAAACTTGAAAATCAAGGTAAAACAACCGTTATAGTAGCTCTTGGCGGAAAAATTGTAGGTATTATCGGTATAGCTGATACAATTAAGGATCATTCCAAGGAAACGATTGAAAATCTCAAAAAAATGGGATTGGGTATATTCATGATAACCGGAGATAATGAGAGAACAGCGAAAGCGATAGCAAAGAAATTAGGAATTGATAAAGTGTTATCGGAAGTATTACCACAAGATAAAGCCCAAAAAATCCAAGAGTTACAAAGTCAAGGGAAAATAGTTGGTATGGTCGGGGATGGTATAAATGATTCCCCTGCATTGGCGCAAGCAGATGTTGGTATAGCGCTTGGCAGTGGTACAGATGTTGCTATAGAAACAGGTCACATTGTGTTGATAAAAGATGACCTTAGAGATGTAGTATCTTCGATTAAATTAAGTAAGAAAACATTTTCAAAAATAAAACAAAATTTGTTTTGGGCATTCTTTTACAATATAGTGATGATACCTTTAGCGGCTGGTGCATTATACCCAATTTTCCATACTTTAACTCTGAGTCCTATGATTGCAGCTGGCGCCATGGTATTGAGCGATATAACTGTAGTTGGTAATTCTCTGTTACTTAAAAGGTTCGATAAAGGTTATTAAATTATTATATCTTAATTATAACACTGTTATATAAATACCAATTACCATAATATTCCTATGATATACCTAGACAATACAACGACCACTAAAGTGGATGATAAGGTACTTCAAGAGATAGAAATATATCAAAAAGAAAAGTATGGGGTAGCTATTTCAGATTATTCCCCAGAGTTCAGTATGTCCTCAAAAAAAGTGATGGATGCTACCCAAAAAATAATATCGGAGAAGATTAATTCAAATCCAGATGAGATGATTTTTACATCTGGGCAGACTGAAGGGAATAATTATGTTCTGAAAGGAGTACCAAAAGGACATATAATAACTACGAAGATAGAACATTCCTCAATTCTTAAAACATGTAAATCATTGGAAAAACAAGGGTATGATGTAACTTATCTTGATGTTAATGAAGAGGGAAATGTTGACTTAAATCAACTAAAAGAATCTTTAAGAAAAGATACAGTTCTAGTGTCCATACAACACGCTAATCAGGAAGTAGGTACAGTTCAAAATATTAAAGAAGCGGGGAAGGTATGTAAAGACCATCAAGCATTATTTCATGTAGATGCTTCACATAGTTTTCTCAGAGTTCCAA
This sequence comes from Candidatus Aenigmatarchaeota archaeon, assembly GCA_014728985.1. Classification (GTDB taxonomy): domain Archaea; phylum Aenigmatarchaeota; class Aenigmatarchaeia; order CG10238-14; family CG10238-14; genus CG10238-14. The sequence continues at coordinate 7,714 of WJKS01000103.1, read as the reverse complement.
TTGATGTAGAAAAAATGAATATAGATTTGCTAACTATTACTTCCCATTTGATACATGGTCCAAAAGGTATAGGTGCATTGTATATTAGAAAACCAATAAGATTAAAGCCTTTAATTCAGGGTACTAGGATTCATAATATTCCAGGTATAGCCGGGTTTGGGAAAGCGATTGAGTTATGGAAAGATAAGGATAATAAGAAAATGAGAAAACAGAGGGAGAAGTTAATCAAAGAGATAGGAAAAATACCTAACACAGTTATATTCGGATCAACCGAGGGCTCGTTACCTGATGTTCTAAGTGTTAATTTCAAGTTTATTGAAGGAGAATCAATAGTACTCTATCTTGGTATGGAGGATATAGTCTTATCAACTGGGAGTGCATGTGCTGGAAGAGGACTTAAACCTAGCCATGTTCTGGAAGCGATGGGATATGGAGAAGAAGATAGTCATGGTTCAATTAGGATTGGCTTGAGTAGATATATTGAGAATGAAGATATAGATATATTTTTAAAAGAACTAAAAGAGGTTGTCAATAGATTAAGAGATATGAGTCCGATTAAAGGGTGATATAAATGAGTATATATACAGAAAAAGTTCTAGAACACTTTAAGAATCCTAGAAACCAGGGAAAAATCAAAGATTATGACTCTTTTGGAGAAAAGGGAAATCCAGTATGTGGAGACGTTATGCATATTTACATTAAGGTCGAAAATGATAAAATCGTGGACATAGGTTGGGAGACAATGGGGTGTGCTGCAGCTATTGCAACAACTTCAATGTTATCAGAACTGGCTAAAGGTAAATCACTAGATGAGGCCATGAAATTAACAAAACAAGACGTTTCCGATGAGTTAGAAGGACTTCCTCCGGTAAAAATGCATTGTTCTAATCTCGCTGCTGAGGCTCTTCATGAAGCCATTAAAAAATACAGGGAAAAGAATAAGAAAAAGAAAACCAAATAATTATTGTTAAAAGGAGGTTGAAGAATGACAGTGAAGATTAAACAGGATCATGAAGGATGTATAGGATGTGGAGCCTGCGTTTCTGTTTGCCCTGATAACTGGGAGATGGGAGATGATGGTAAGTCAAAACCTATTGAGACTAAATTAGATGATGTAGGTTGTAATCAGGAAGCTGCCGATGTATGTCCAGTAAATGTAATAGAAGTTATTACACAATAACATTTATTGGCTAGAAAATAATTATTTATTATGAAATTAGGTAGTAAGTTTCTATTCTTAATTATTACTTTATTAGTTTTTTGTGGTTGTGGTTATTCTGACGATAAGATAGAATTCTTGTATTTACCCAATGATATTACTTTATTACCTAATGAAAATTTCCAAACCAGAGTTGTATTACAGAACAATGGAAGGAAAACTATCGAGTGGATTCAGGTGAGATTTCAGGTCCCTGGTGGTATATCAATAATAAAACCATTCAGGGAGGTTGAAATGATACATCCTGGTGGTAGGAGATCATTTGTTTTCAATATAACAGTTAAAAATGAAACATTGGGAGGTGAAAAAAGAATAGTTTTTTGGGCAGAATCTGAAGGTACGATTTTAAGTGAGAAGCATTCTTTTAATATCACAGTAGAAGGTAATCAAAATACGTTGACAACAACTATAGCGACAACTGATTTAGAAGATACAACCACTACTTTATCAAATGAGAAAATAGAGCAAAGAAAAAAAGAGAGACGAACTACATATTTTGCTATTGGATTTGTTGTTTTATTTATCTTTCTTGTTGTACGAAGATTGAGTTCATAAGGCAAAACTAATTAACTCTTTATTCTTATAATAGTAAGTGGTTCTTATGGTAACAAAAAAACAAGTTATGGAAAAATTAAAAGAAGTTTATGATCCAGAAATTCCTGTAAATGTAGTTGATCTAGGATTCATTCGGGAGATCAAGATAGAAAAGGATAAAGTCGATATAAAGATGACACTGACAAACCCTTTTTGTCCCATGCACTCATTTATAACTGGAGAAGTACAGAATGCAATTGAAGAAATTGATGGAGTTGAAGGAGTTAAGGTTGAGTTAGTTTTTGATCCACCATGGACTCCCGATGATATCAAGGAAAGTGCTAAGAAGAAATTGGGTATGGATTAATTGGTGATTTTTTTGAAAAAAGGTCTGGTTTATCTTTGGACAGGTAAGGGTGCTGGTAAAACCACTTCTGCATTAGGAGTTGCTTTGAGGGCAGTTGGTCATGGTAAAAAGGTTGTGATCATCCAGTTTTTAAAAGGTAGAAAAGGAATAGGTGAGTTCAAGATAAAAGATAAATTATCACCACAATATGAAATTTATCAGTTCGGAAGAAAAGTATTTGTGAATCCTCGGGACCCTGATAAAGAGGATTATAAATTGGCTAAAGAAGGTTTAGAGTTTGCTAAGAAAAAACTTAAAGAGAAACCCTTTCTTTTAATTTTAGATGAAATTAACCTAATCACAGGTCCTAAGACTGTGGAAGGGAAAAAATACCCTGGCCTATTGGATGTGAGCGAGGTTATTGAATTACTTGATCAGGTCCCCCCTGAAGTTACTGTTTATCTTACAGGTAGATATGCCCCAAAAATACTAATTGAACGAGCAGATTTTGCTACTGAGGTAAGGGAAATAAAACATCCTCTTGATAATGGTTATTCTGCCCGTGAGGGAATCGAATACTAAAATTTAAATGCTGTTTTCAGTCTAGTTGGAACTAAATTTGCTTCTGGTTCCTCTCTTATCTTTTCGCTTATCCGTATTTTTTCTAGCTTCATGTTTTTCGCGAATCCACATGATCTACATTTGTAATTCCCCAAACTTTGGTTGCTTCTTTTATCTAATACCATTACATTTCCACATTTTTCGCAAAAGTTTAACATTTTTTTCATCTCCTTTTTTTTGTTTTTGGAAAAAAATAAAGAAACTCAAAGGGCCAATTTTTATAGTTTGGTTTTAGATTGTTTTTGAGGTCCTCCAGAAAGAAAAAAGGAATCATCCCAGATTAGCAACAATTAATGAGGATATTTGTGATATCGACTACACAAAACCATCGCTTGAAATATCTTCTATATTGGTCTCGTTCCTTGAATTTTAATGGTTGCATAGCTAATCTTAGAGAATTATTGGTATTGTTTTTATATATAATCTGTCTAAAATTCCATTTAAAGTGCTAGAAACTTCTACGTTCAGAGAAGAAATAAATTATTAATATACTATTAAAATAATCATTATACCGGTAAAAATTTTATTATAAATATTTATCGTTCCAAATAAATTGGCATGGATTACTTAGTTCAGGACTTGGGGAAAAAGAATTTAACTTATAAATCGATAGTTATAAAGGATGCTTCTACTTTCGGTGTAATTTCAAATAAATTAGCAATGAAAATAATAAAAAAATTAAGCGAGAATCCTGGTTGTGCCATGGATCTTGCTCGTCAATTGGATCAACATGAACAAAAAATATATTATCATATAAGGAACCTTGAGGACACTGGTTTAATAGAACTTATTAGAACGGAGCAAAGAACAGGTGGTACAGCAAAAATTTATGGAGTCCCCTATCAGGCTATTTCTCTTAAACTAACTGAAAGAGGAGAGGAGATCCCAGATATTGGATTAGATGAGAATCAGTTACTCAAACCTTTTATTGAGGGTGCAAAATTTAATTCCCTTATCATTGTTGGTAGCCCCGAGCCGCATGGAGTATTTAAAGCCCCTGCCCTAGATGCTTCTTGTGGAATAGATTTAGGTGTTTTTCTTGGTAGCTTTCTGAAAAAAATAAGCTATCCTTATTACAGAGTGGATGTACAGTTAAGGGAGGAAGATTACAAAAAAAATCTTTTTTTGATAGGGGGCCCGAAATCTAACATTATAAGTGAAAAAATCAATGAGGATCTTCCAATATATTTTGACTACTCCAGCCCAGATTCTGATTGGAATATAATATCAAAATTATCTAACACTACTTACAGAAAAAAAACTAATGGAGTTATAATAAAAACTGAAAATCCTTTTGATGAAAATAAACAAATTTTTTTGCTTGCTGGCAAGGGATATAAAGGTACAGTTGCAGCTGTATTAGGATTTATCAAATATTTTAATGAAATAAATAAGGGTAATTCAAATAATCCTAAAATTATAGCAAAAGTAGTTGAGGGACTTGATCTAGATTCAAATAATATAATAGATGATGTAGAGTTCCTAGAATAGCGTTATTCATTTTTCAAATTTAAAATAAAAATCTCTAGTGGGTGCCCATTTCGTTGGAATTATTTTCGTATAAGTCTTTTTGAAACCGACTTTTTTGGCCATTCTAGATAATTCTTTTGGATTAATGCCTACTAGAATATTATCTTTCATGGCTTTAACAATTTTAATTGAGAAGTTTTCGTATCCTTTTCTTTCCTTCTTTTCTAAAATTTTTCTAAATTTTTCTTCATTTATTTCGTTTGAAAGTGTCCGCCCAAAGAATAAGCCATCTTTCTTGAGTACTCTAAAAGCCTCTTTAAGAATCTTTAAAATGTTTTTTTTATTTTCTAAATCGTGAAGCATGTTATTTGCATATACAAAATCTGCAAAATTTCCCTTCAAATTCGACTTTCTGGCATCTCTTAAAAGTAAATGATAGTCTATGAGTCCGAAAAAATCTTTTAGTCTTTTAAAAGCTTTTTTATAAGCATCATTGTCAATGTCAAGAAAATATACATTTTTTGGATTTAAACCAAAGGAGTTTATTAGAAAGTTGATGTCATTTCCAATGCCCCCGCCGAATTCAACGAAAATAGAATCATTCTTAAGATTTTCTAATTTAATAACAGATGGGGGATATTTATCAATATAAGTTTTTCCATCTATGAGTTCAAAATAGCCATCAAGTGATTTCATTTTTACTACCTGTAACTTCTTAAAAAATTTAAACGAACATATTTAAATCCTACCTCCCTATATTTTACGTAAGGTGCTAAAAGTGCACGGTGAATACTTTAATCTGGTTTGAGAATTCTTGCATTTATTTATTTAAAAAAATAACAAAATTGAGAGGTGTTCTATCTTGAAGGAATTAACAAAAGTAGAGTATATACTAGATGGTAAAGCTAAGGGTAAGGTTAAAATAGGAGGGTGGATAGAAAATCTCAGGTCCAGTGGTGGAGTACAGTTCTTCATCATTAGGGATGGTTCTGGAACTATTCAAGCCACAATTCATAAAGATAATGTTAATAAGGAAACTTTTGAGAATTCTGAGAATTTAACACAGGAATCTTCTGTAATAATTGAAGGTAAAGTCCAAGAGGACGATAGGGCTCCAGATGGATATGAGATAGAGATAGAGAAATTGAAGATTCTACAAATAGCTGATGAATATCCTTTGGGTAAGAAAGAACATGGGATCGATTTTCTTTTGAGTAACCGACATTTGTGGTTAAGAAGCCCAAGTCAGAGGTCAGTCCTTAAAATAAGAACAACAATAATCAAAAGTGCAATTGATTTCCTTGATGATCTAGGATTTTCAAGAGTCGATACACCAATATTAACACCAACATGCTGCGAAGATAGTACAACTCTATTTGAGACCAAATTTCCAGGTGGAAAGGCCTATTTAGCACAAAGTGGGCAGTTATACAGCGAGGCCGCTATAGCTTCATTAGGACAGGTTTATTGCTTTGGCCCTACTTTCAGGGCAGAAAAATCTCATACACCTAAACATCTTGCTGAATTTTGGATGCTTGAGCCCGAAATGGCTTTTTATGACTTTGAAGATAATATTGGAGTTCAGGAAGGACTGATAACTGCAATAGTGAAAAATACCCTAAGGAAGAATAAACGAGAACTCAAAATATTGGGTAGAGATACTAAAAAGCTTGAAAAAATAAAACCACCATTTCCAAGAATAAGTTACAAAGAAGCGATTGAATTACTTCAAGAGAACGACTTTGATATCAAATATTTGGATGATTTTGGTGCGCCTCAAGAGAGATTTATATCCAAACAATTTGAGAAACCAATAATTATACATAGGTTTCCGACAAAAATTAAGGCTTTTTATATGGAACCAGACCCAAAGGATCCGAAATTGACACTTTCAAATGATATAATCGCACCTGAGGGCTATGGGGAAATAATAGGTGGTAGCCAAAGGATAAGTGACCCAAAAGTATTAAAGAAGAGAATCCAAGAATTTGGTTTGAAAAAGGAAAACTATGAATGGTATTTAGACTTGAGGAAATATGGTACTGTTCCACATTCAGGATTTGGTATGGGCTTGGAGAGAGTAGTAATGTGGATATGTGATACAGGAAACATCAGACAGACAATACCATTCCCAAGAACAATGGGTAGAATGGAACCCTAGTATTTTTTTGCCCTGATAGCTCAGTGGTAGAGCAGTTGGCTGTTAACCAAAAGGCCGCAGGTTCAAGTCCTGCTCAGGGCGTCTCTGAAATTTTACCATCAACAGGTTACTCTAGATAAAAAGAACGAAATCCCGAATTTTACCAATCTCTAAAATCATTATCATATTCATAATCTTCTAACAAGAGATTGGAATCTTCTTCTGTTCCTTTAGCTTTAGCTTCAATTAGTTTTCCCCCACATAAGGGACATTTTTTCTCCTCATCGGAAAACATTTTTTTACAATCTTCGCAATATTTCATGCCAGTCAACCCTAACTTAGTTTCCCCAGAAAAAAACAGTAAATACTGGTTACCATTTAAGAATTAAACTTGTAAACTAATATACCTTATTTTTAAATCCCTCCTAATAATTAATCTATAAGGGTAGTAAGTATGAGAATTGTATACATCACAACCATTATTCTTCTGGTAATAGTTTTTAGTGGATGTACAGGAGAAAAAAAACCTTCAGATACGAATACTCTAGTTATAATTACCCAGGATGGAAGGATTGGGGTTAATGCTGAAATTGCTGATAACCCTGAAGAAAGGCAAACAGGGTTAATGTATAGGGAGCATCTTGATGAAGATTCTGGGATGCTTTTTATCTTTGAGCTAGAGAGACCTTTAACTTTTTGGATGAAGAATACTGAGATTCCTCTGGATATGATATTTGCTTCAAGTGACGGTATAATAACAGAAATTAAACGTGATGTCCAACCATGCTTATCAGATCCTTGCCCTACTTATCCTTCGGAATATCCAAATAAGTATGTACTTGAGGTTAACAGTGGTTTTTCTGATAGGAATAATATTCAATTAGGGGATAGGTTGGTTATAAGAACGGTAAAAGATTAAGTTTTATAAATTCTAGTTATTATTAGTGTCAGAGGACCTGTAGCAGAGTTTGGATAATGCGACTCGCTTCGGACGAGTAGATCCTGGGTTCAAATCCCAGCGGGTCCATACACATTTGGTATTAAATTATTTCCTAATTCAACTACTATTTATTCTTATAATGTAGATATAAACGAGTCACCCAGTAAACAGCTTGGGAAACAAAGAATATGACACTCAAAAGACCGAACCCGCCCTTGAGAAATACCTCATAGAACATCCCTCCTAATAACAGTAAGGAGGTAACAAACCAAGAAATTCCAGAAGGTTTTAAATTTTCAAGTTTTTCCGGTTCAAGAGATAGACTAACCAAACGAATAAAATTACTGTTAACCCGGACAACCAACCCAGAAGTAAACTTTTACCAAAAAAGAAGTCCATGACCGGATTCGCTTCCACGAGACCTCGTGTAAGTCCCAGCGAGGT
>WJKS01000102.1 GCA_014728985.1 Candidatus Aenigmatarchaeota archaeon | reverse complement strand
TGCTGGCTGGTCTTATAGTCGTGGATTTCATAGACTCCGTCCCCGACAGTATCCAGGCGATCTATGTATCCGATGAAATTATATTGATTATCTCCGAACAAGTCCACGTTGACCATCATCTCGGTTTTCAGAGTCTTGCCTTTTTCGAAAGGCTTGTAGCGGTTATAGTAGTCCACCAAACACTTCTCACCCACGACACGATAATGCTCCTGCGTCAAACCCTCCTTGTTCACCACAACATCAGGAGTTATGTACCGTTGCCAGATGTCATTATAATGCCCTAAAACCTCGTCGATTCCGGCTATTTTCCCTAGATTCCGGTCGATATAAAACTTCTCCAAAGCCTCATGAACCCGCTTACCCATGAAGGCCTCGATACCCTCAAAAGCCTCCACATCCAGCTTATCGATATACTGAAACTTGAAAGCCAAAGGACAATTCTCAAAACACTGAAGCCTAGAGTAAGAATACCTCATTAATAAGAGATTGGAGCTTTCTGCTAATATCTATTAGGGTTCCATTTATTCAGTGTTACACAATATTATATGGTGGTTAGATGGGGCGGCTGTATACGTTGAAAAAGGCATTTCGTGAGAGTTCTAATGCATTCCACTTAAGGAGCTTACTCTTGATGGTGGCTATCATAGCATTTGCTCTTGCCATAAATGCAGTTATTTTTGTCAGTAGCATATACCTTAATCTGGGGTATTCAACTGATGCTAATTTCTTGAATATTTACTATATGGCGTTATTTGCTGTATTGACAACCTACGCAACATTAACGACTTTAAGCACTAGCCTTTCAAAGGAGGTAACAGGGGAGTTAGCGTGGGAATATGTGATCAAAGCTAAGTGGAATATTGTGTATCTAACGGTATTGTTATCCAATTTTTTAATGGTTTTTTTAATATCTCCTTGGTATGGTACGATTACCCAATCTAATCTGTTATATATTTTTAGCGTTGCCTATCTTTTCATCGCAACCCTAATCATTCTGGCTTTAATATTGAGTAATGTCCTCAATCCAGGGAAAATCATAATCACTCACACACGCTCAATCCTTTCTTTTATTGAACCTAGGGTTGAGCAATATCCAGATAAAAAAGGATTAAAAATTCGAGAAACTTCAACTTCGATTCATATTATTACCGATGATTACCCTCAGGATCATCAGCTAAAAGTTTCCAAGACGTCAGATATAGATGATATACTCCCCCAAAGTCCTGAGGATAAACCTAGAAAACCGTTTTATGTTGAATTTAATCAGGGTATCCTTAGGGGAAAGGACCTAAGTTTTTTAAATAAATACAGACAATTTCAAATCGAGATACTCAAATATAACATCCCCGCAAATTTCTTAGGCTTTACAGTATCTGGCCATCACTTTCTGAGTGAAGATGAAGAAAAAGAATTAAAAAAGAACTTAAAGGAGAATCTTGGATATGAAAATATCACCCAAAAACTGTACAATGAATATGAAAAGATAAAGAGGTCAGGTAATGAGAGAATATTCATAGATGCCTTAAGGGGGATTATCACAAAGAGTAAAGATGTTCAAAGAGGCTATTCACTCTATAAACTATTTGAACCACTATTCATTGATTATCAATCAAAAACAGGGACATACTGGGAAAAAACACTCGATTCCCAGATTCACAAACTATACAATGATAAAGAACTTTTTCTGGAAGACCCTTCATTAATCGCTGATCTCCAGAATAAACTACTTGATGTTCTTTTCCAAGGTTTTAGAAAAACAGAACGCTTCAACATTCAATTGAATACAAGTGGCCTATATACCAAAGAATTCCTAGACATTCGATATCTCGACAAATTCAAAACATCAACTGACATAGTTTGGTTACAGAAACATTCAACATTAATGACAAATACAATAGATAACCTATTCAATCTATGCTATTTTATCCTAGACTTAGACCTTGAAAACAACATAAAAAGTAGATTTTTTCAAGATCAAATTAGCCAGCTAAACAGATGTCTCGAACATTATATGAACCTCAATGAGGAGGATTTTCATGAAGACTATTATAGGCTGGAACATAAAAAGGATAAAACGCCAGCGGAACAAGAGATTCTAGATTTAGTCGAGTATAAGCTAAAAACCATAGAAGCCAACAGAAATCATCTTGCTCTGAAACAATTGGAGCTATACTATCTTACATTAGACCGTATACGCTCCGGAACATTGAACAAAGATTTTTTTGACATAATCTGGAATCTTTTTAAAATCAAAAAATTCGAGGAAGAGTACTATAAATATCACCTTGAAATTGGAAGGCTTAATCTGTTAAATTATAATGAATTCTTGGGGGGCGCACAAGGAATTGAGCCATTTAACTCAACAAAATATCAACTATTACGCTCTCTCTGGATATACAAACATGAGAAAAAAATAGATTTAGAAAGATTTGAAAAAGAGAATTTCAGTGACCCCCGACACTCCTTTGAGGACCAAATAAGCTCGCTAGATCTAGAATTTATAAACAAATTCTATGAGTGTGATGAAGTAACTCTAGAGAAATTCAAGGAAGATTTCAATAAAAAAATAGATGAAACAGAGAAAAAATACCAAGAAGAAAAAATTAAATACCTCGGAGAAAACAGACCAAAACAAGAATTTGTCGAGAAATTTGTACAAGATTGTAAGAAAGTATGGGAAGACTTCCAAAATAATTTATCAAAAATATTTGATCTACAAGTACTATCTGGCGGAAATGAAGTCAAGACCGTCTTTGGTCAATATGTCTTATACCCCAAAGAATGGTTCCTTGACTCCTTCGAGGGAAATATATCATTGGTTCGAGACAGTGGCAGAAATTTTGGAAACCAACAAATCAATGGAAAACAAGACGCCCTGATAAAGAGAGTTAATGAACTATTTGATAAAGAAAAAGACAAAGAGATAGAAATAAGAAACTTCACCGAAGATGTATCAAAAAAGATAAAACGTGGTAAAACATATTACCTGTTTTTTGGAGCTGACCAGAGCATTTATGATCTACCTCTAAACGAGTTCGACATAACTTGGCCAAGAGATAGGATAGTAACCGCTGAAATTAAAATCAACAATTCTCTGATTAAATGCTGTAGATCCAACTCTGCACCAACCCTCTTATTCGAGGAAAAAGCCATAATCCTAAGACAATTTTCTCAAGGATTCGATGAAATTGATGAACAGTTAGTAGTAAAGGTTGAAGCATTAGAGGATGAATCCGAAATTAGAAAAATCATTGAAAAAGACAATAACTATAAATCGCCCGATGATGTAAAGCAGATGGTAAAAATTAGGATCGCAGAGAAATTTGAGGTTGAACGAAAACCAGAAACACAGATATTCAGACTCAAATTCAAACCAAAAAATCCCTAGTTTACTACACCCTGTAGTATTCTCTCTTATTTTGAGTTGATTTTAAGGTAGTTTACTACACCGTGTAGCATAATCAGATAGGAGAAAATAGAGCCTTGTTATCACCCCTAGCCGTGGTGGACATCAGGTACGCCACGATAAAGGGAAAATTCGCCGTGAAAGGCGGTTTAACATATATGAAATAAGGCAATAAATAGGTTGGTGTTGGGTGTTGAATCATGTGGCTGCATGGGGGTAGTGGGTAATTATCTTCTTTTCATGTCTCTGGGGGGTGGTAATACGATGCCTGCTTCATCGCAGCGTTTTCTGGCGGCTTGGGTTAGTCTTCCGACGAAGAGTTTTGTGCCTTCAGTGAGTGTTAGTTTGTCGGCTTGTTTCCCGGCTTCTTCGAGGACGGATAGGGAGTATTGTACAGAGTCGTCTGGCATCTCTTCAACGGCTTTAATCATGACCCCCATGTTTTTAGCTAGTTTGTCTTTGTTTAAACTGAGGTCTAGGATACTCAGGAGGTCGCGTCCAAACATGTCCGCGCCGCCGGAGCCGTCTCTACGTATCTCTCCTGCTACAAACCCCCTCAGGATGTTTAAGTCCAGTTGGACGTCATCGTGGTGGAGCCCTCCCTTGGGCACCCAGTTATCCCTTCTTGGGCCGGTCCACATTCCATAATCGTCCTCCCATTTTTGTTTTGGAGTGGGCGTCCGTGATTGTGTCGTTGCCATGGAATATATGGGGAAATACGAGAATAAATAATGTTTCACAGCCGATTCAAGGGGGATAAACAGGTTGGTGTTGGGGGTTGGGCGTTGAATCCTGCGGATGCGGGGATTCTTGACACGTGATAAAACTTTTTGGTGATTAGTTAAAATCCGGACCAAATTACTTGTATATGATGGTGAGTAGTTGGTTATATATGTTGGTGTCTCGGTGGTTGTAT
>WJKS01000101.1 GCA_014728985.1 Candidatus Aenigmatarchaeota archaeon | reverse complement strand
GGACCTGACTACAAAAAAATCCTCTCAAACAGTATTCCTGACGCTCAAAAGGAAATAGAGAAACTTAAAGAACCTGAATACAAGGAATTATTGGAATTAGAAAAAAAGAATAAAGACAGAAAAGGTATGAAAGAATATCTTGAGGATAAACTGAAATAGGGTGATGATGTTCGGAAAGAAGATAGACCCAAAAACAATCCCGGAAGTTAATATAGGGGTACTCGGGCATGTAGATCATGGGAAAACTACTCTCACCCAAGCAATAACAGGTAAAATGACTGATACTCATTCTGAAGAGATTCGTAGAGGGATTTCGATAAGGCTTGGTTATGCTGATACAACTTTTTACAAATGTAAGAAGTGTGATAGTTATTCTACTACCGAAAAATGCCCTAAATGTTTTGGAGATACAGATATCCAGAGAACGGTTTCTTTTGTTGATACTCCCGGGCACGAAAGTCTAATGGCCGTAGTTCTGACAGGTTCTTCGCTTATAGATGGTGCAATCCTAATTATTGCTGCTAATGAAAAGTGCCCCTCGCCACAGACTAGAGAACATATGACCGCTTTAGATGTCGTTGGAATAAAAAATATAATTATTGTTCAAAATAAAGTGGACCTTGTGAAAGAAGAAAGGGTGAAAGAAAGTTATAAAGAAATCAAGGAATTCATAAAGGGAACAGTTGCTGAGAATTCGCCAATAATACCTGTTTCTGCCATGCGAAGGGTTAATATAGAATATGTTATTGAAGCGATTGAAAATAATATCCCAACACCCAAAAGAGATCTTTCAAAAGACCCAAAGATGTATGTTGCAAGGAGTTTTGATGTTAACAAACCTGGCTCTACCATTGATAAATTGGTTGGTGGAGTAATCGGTGGTTCAATAATAGAGGGCGAACTCAAGAAAGGCCAGGAAATAGAGTTAAGGCCAGGAATAAGGACCGAAGATAGTTGGAAACCCCTCAAATCAAAGATTATATCGATGGAAAAGGGTGGAAAAAAGCTTGATAAAGCGGGTGCGGGAGGCCTTTTAGGAATGATGACGCCTTTAGACCCAGCTTTGACAAAGGCAGATGGACTCGTGGGTAATATAGTAGGTTTACCAGGTAAATTACCTGAATCCAGGCATAAAATAAATTTGGAAATAAATCTTTTGGAGAGGGTTGTAGGGGCTAAGGAAGAAATGGAAGTAGAGAACATAAAACTGAACGAACCATTGATGATTAATATTGGGACAGGAAGGTCTGTAGGCGTTGTTACGAAATTAGGGGATAAGAATATTGAATTAACACTTAAGCTCCCTATTTGCGCTGAGAAAGGAGAAAGAATTGTTATTTCTAGGCAAATTAGAAAAAGATGGAGATTGATTGGTTACGGGATACTAAAAGAGTAGAATTTAACTTAAAAACTCCTATGGTAATAATACTCTCATGAAAAAAATTATACTTGATACAAATTTTTTGACAATTCCTTATCAGTTCAGTATAGATATTTTTGATAAAATTAAAGATCTGGTCAGGGGAGAACATGAGATACTTGTTTTAGATGGTACGGTCAGGGAACTTAAAATTTTATCAAATAAAAAGGGTAGAAAATCCTTGGCTGCCAGAGTAGGACTAGAGCTAATAGAAAAAGAGGATTTAAAAGTTGTTAAGACGGATGATGGGAATGTTGATGATGAAATAGTAGATTTATCCGGCGAGGAAACAATAGTAGCTACAAATGATAAAGAACTAATTAAAAGATTAAAACATAAAAATGTAAAGATAATTTACTTAAGAGGTAGAAATCGCTTGGAGATGATGTAAATGGATTTATGGAAGGATTTACCTGTAGGGAAGAACCCACCCGAAGATATATTCGTTGTAGTTGAGATACCTAAAGGTTCAAGGAATAAGTTTGAATTTGATCATGATCTTAATGTTTTTAAGTTGGATAGGGTATTGTATTCGCCTTTTTACTATGATTGGGGGGATTACGGGCTGATTCCCAAAACTTTTTGTGAAGATGGTGATCCCGGAGATGCGTTCGTACTTATGGAAAGACCTACTTTCCCTGGATGCGTCATAGAAGCTAGACCCATAGGATTAATGGAGATGGTTGATTCTGGAGACCCAGACAGTAAAATAATCTCTGTTCCAGTTGAAGACCCAAGATATGGGAATGTTAAAGATATTAAAGATTTGCCGCCTCATTTACTTAAGGAAATAGAGCACTTTTTTACCCATTACAAAGATCTTCAGGGAAAGAAAGTTGAGGTTAAGTCCTGGAAAGGTGCTGAAGAAGCTAAAAAATGGATAAAAAAGGCAATGAAATTATATCAGGAGAAATTTGGTGAATAAATGTATAGGTTAGTCAAGATTAAGTCAATAATTAGGGTTCCCCCTACTAAGTTCGGGATGAAGTTGGATGAAAGTGTAAAGGAGAGTATAGCAGAAGAATATGAGGGTAAACTGGACAGGAGATTCGGTAAAGGTCTAGTAGTAACTAAGATCGATGAAATAGGAGAAGGAAAAATTTACCCCGAAGATGCTACCGCTCATTTTCCGGTAACTTTCGAATTACTCACTTTTAAACCGGAAACTCATGAAGTAGTTATCGGGGACGTGATTGATAACACCGAGTTCGGATCTTTTATAAGAGTTGGTCCGGTGGATGGTCTTGTTCATGTTTCACAGTTGATGAATGATTATGTGAGTTTTGACGAGAAAAATTCAATATTCTTGGGTAAAGAATCTAAGAAAACACTCAAAGAGGGAGATCCTGTTCGAGCAAAGATAATTTCGGTATCAATGCTGCCTAGTAAGGAAAATAAAATCGGACTTACAATGAGACAGCCAAATTTGGGTGCGTTCCATTGGATAGAAGATGAGAAGAAGAAAGCCAAGAAACAGACTAAAAAATCTAAAAAGAAGTGATAATTAATGGCAAGAAGAAAATATGTATGTAGGGACTGTAAAATGTTTACAACCGAGAAGAAATGTCCTAATTGTGGAAGTAAAGACTTGTCAGCCAGTTGGAAAGGTATCGTAGTCGTTAACAAAGTAGAAGACAGTGATATAGCAGGAATACTTGGAGTCGAAAAGCCAGGCAAATACGCTTTATTTGTTGGATGATTTAGAGGATTTTCCACTCGATTTTTTCTTAGTTTCTTTATCTTTTGGTTTCTTCTCTTCAGGTTCTTTCTTTTGCTTTCCTGGTTCTTCAGGTTTTATTTCTTCAATTACTTTTCCCCAGATATTTGCTGTTACTTTCCCATCATCACTTTTTATTACTTTTAATTTGATTTTAGCTGGGACTTTCTGTGAACCACCTTTCCATATAGCTTCATTCACCGAAGAACCAATTTCAATATAATCAGTACCCATATGTCTTTCAAGGGACTTTTTGATAAAACTTATAGCTCTTTTTGCCTTTTGTTCTCTGGATACCTTTAAACCATTTTTCCTCAGGTTTATAGTTAATATCCTCTCTTCCATAATTATCAACTCTAAGATTATTGGAGTGGAATATTTAAAAGGTTTATTTTTTTGAGTAATTAGGAAAATAATGAAGTTATTGGTTCAAACAGAATCAGTACACCTATAATAATAGCTAATAAAGCTGTAAGGAGTACTGCGCCGGCCATTAGATCCTTTATTATTTCATAATCTTTATCGAATCCAGGATGTATCTTATCGACTAGTCTTTCTATACTCGTATTGATGATTTCCATTGTCAGGACAAGAAAAATCGAGAAAATAATTAGCATAAATTCAATTTTGGGTGTTTCCATATAGATTGAGAACGATATTATGAGTAAACCAATAATCAATTGGATCTTTACATTCCTTTCTGAAGTTATCCCATGAACTATTCCTCTTATAGAAAACATCAAGCTTCTCGTGAATTTTTTCTTTTTCATTATTAGATAATCAAAGTTGATTCATTTATAAGTTTCCAGAAATACAATTATTGACTATGAAATTCCCTATCTGCAAGGAATGTCTCAGGAATGATATTCTCTGCGATAAGTGTGCCAGGAACGTAGGAGATAAACTTATTAAGATAGATGAAATCAGGATGTACAGGACTTTGAATAATGTATCTAGGAAATTCTCGCTTTTAAAAGATGTTGAAGTCCAGAGGGCCATAAAAGGTAAAGATATAATTCTTATAATCGCAGACAAAGAGAACGCCTCTAAAATTATTGGTAAGGAAGGTGGAATGGTTGAAAGACTTAGTAAAAGCTTGGGAAAGCAGATAAGGGTAGTTTCTGAGATGTCTAAACTTGAGGATTTTGTTAAAGAAATGTTCTATAGCACACATATAATAGGAATCAATGTTATATATGGAGAAAAAGATCAGTATAAGGTTAAAATACCATCATCTGAAAAGGGTAGATTACCGATAGAACCTGATAGGTTTGCCAAGATTGTCAGGTCTATTTTTGGAGTAGATGCTGAGATAATTTTTGAAAATTAGTTCAAAAAAATCAGAATATAGTAATTTCAATTTTGGTTTCTCGAGTCGCTCTTTTTGGTTTATCGTCTCGTTGGAGGATAACTATCTCCTCCTCCAATCTTGTATCTACAGGACTATGGATGGTTCTCGAAGATACGGGTAATTCATATCTGTCTCTTTCACCCCTTCCTTCGCTCAAGTCTAAATAAGCCCTGACAACTCTACCTTTTTGGCTATATTTACTGTTAATTTCGGGTCCACAAGGATTAGGTCCATCTCTTTCCTGACGATCAAATGCTTCTCTAATATCATGGGGTACAGGTCCACCGTCGGCCCGAACAGTTTCGTAAATTCTATTACCTCGACTATCATTACCCATCCAAACTCTTATCGAAGCTCCTCCTTCCAAAACTGATCTTTCAAAGGCTTCAACTCTGTCATTTTGATAATTAGGGTTTTCCCAGACTACATCACCCATAATTTTTCTCTCCTGTAACATTAATTTCTATTATTTTCTCCCTGTACCATGACATACAGGACATTCCTTAATATTTTTAAACGTACCTAATGGTAATGGGGTTCTTTCTGTTCTAATTGTTACATAAGCCATACCATCACATGTGCTACATCTATCTGACCCACTATAAAGCCTATTTATACCAGGAATATAGGGGATTTCGTCTTCTGGTTCTCCCATAAAGTCATCTAAAGTATCTCCCATTTTTTTCGCCTTCATTTTTTATAACTTAAGATCAGGTAATTAAATATTAATATCTATCGTAATTTCCAGTACTTCCGAGAGTGGTGATTAATTAGCAGAAATT
>WJKS01000100.1 GCA_014728985.1 Candidatus Aenigmatarchaeota archaeon | reverse complement strand
TTTCAATTCCACTAAATATCCAGGTTTTTAACTTCATTTGCGTGGGACTGGATGAATTCACGTCTAGGTGCTACTTTATCGCCCATTAAAACACTAAATACTTGATCCGCCTGTACAGCATCTTCAATCTGGACTCTCATCATAACTCTAGAATCTGGATCCATAGTTGTCTCCCAGAGCTGAGTAGGATTCATCTCACCTAAACCCTTATAACGTTGAAGTGAAATTCTATCTTTACCTATATTTTCTAGTAGTTTGTTTAATTCCCGATCATTATAAACATAATACTCTTTTCTACTCTTCTGCACCTTATACAGAGGTGGTCTAGCAATATATACATAGCCTTCTTCTATCAGTTGGGGCATATAGCGATAGAAAAATGTTAATAATAAGGTTCTAATATGTGAACCATCAACATCAGCATCTGTCATAATTATAATCTTACCATAGCGGGCTTTGGAGATATCAAATTCATCACCAATTCCAGTACCCAATGCCGTGATCATAGCTCTGATCTCATTATTATTTAAGATTTTGCCTAATCTGGCCTTTTCTACGTTAAGAATCTTACCTCTAAGGGGTAAAATAGCCTGAAAACGGCGGTCACGGCCCTGTTTAGCAGAACCTCCCGCTGAATCACCCTCCACTATATAAACTTCACACTCTTCAGGTATTCTACTAGAACAATCGGATAATTTTCCTGGCAAAGCTGTGCTAAATAAAGCATTTTTTCTTCTGGTTAGTTCCCTGGCCTTTTTAGCAGCTCTACGTGCTCTAGCAGATTGTATTGCTTTATCAGCAATCAATTTAGCTATTTTGGGATTCTCCTCAAAAAAGATAGACAACTGTTCAAATACAATGGAATCTACAATACCTCGCATCTCACTATTACCCAGCTTAGTTTTAGTCTGACCCTCAAACTGTGGTTCAACTAATTTGACACTGATAATAGCCGTTATACCCTCTCTTATATCTTCACCAGTGAAATTTTCAGAACTTTTATTTAGATTATTCTTTCTAACATAATCATTTAAAGATCTGGTCAAAGCACTTTTAAAGCCGGATAAATGGGTTCCACCTTCATGGGTATTTATGTTATTAGCAAAGGAGAAAATATTTTGTTGATAGCTCTCGTTATACTGGATTGCTACCTCAACAGCTGCGTCCTCTTCCTCTTTTTGAATATAAATAGGATTGTGGATGGCATTTTTATTCTCGTTTAAGTGTTGAACATATTCTTTGATACCACCATCATACTTATAAACATCTTCTTTTACCTCTTCAGCTCTCTCATCTTTTAAAATTATCTTAACTCCACGATTCAAATATGCAAGTTCACGTAAACGTTTGCTTAAGGTTTCCCATTTAAATTCATTTGTTTCAAATATCTCGTCATCTGGTAAGAAAGTTGTAACATTACCGGTTCTCTCAGCTTGCCCAATAATCTCAACTTCTTTTAGTGGGACTCCTCTGTTATATTTTTGGTGATATATATTACCATTACGATAAACTTTTACTTCACACCATTTTGAAAGAGCATTTACAACAGATACACCTACCCCGTGGAGACCACCAGAGACCTTATAACCTCCATTACCTCCAAACTTACCTCCAGCATGTAATACGGTCATAACTACCTCTAAAGCTGGTTTCTTCATGGTAGGATGCTCATCAACTGGAATTCCCCGACCATTATCAGAAATACTAACTGAATTATCTTTGTGGAGAATTACTTTAATAGTATCACAGTATCCACCTAAAGCTTCATCAATACTATTGTCAACAACCTCATAAACAAGATGATGCAATCCTTTAGTTGTCGTACTACCTATATACATACCAGGTCTTTTTCTTACAGCTTCAAGTCCTTCTAAGACTTGTATCTGGTCAGCATCGTATTGATTTTCTAAAAATCTGTCTTGACTCATTGATATATCCTCCGTTCTTTAACTTATGAAAACCGTGACCTTAGATCACGGTTTTAATCTTAATGACTTTCTATATTGTCATCTCCGACATCAACAAAATGATAACCCATCTATTCTTCAAATAAATAAAGACTTCTTTGAAGTTAAGATTAAAATTAAGGCCAAAAATCAAACATCTAAATTCCTTACAAAATCAACCCTTTTGGCCAGCGTAGACGAGGATATTAAAGATAAATAAACTGTTTCGTTAGTCACCACAAAAGATTTTGGGGAACCACCCGAATAGTCTTTTACAAAACCTTCTTCATTGGCTATTTCTAAAAATTCACCTGTATCCTTAGAAGACATACTACTACCATAATCAGCAATTAGTACAACATCTTTTGTTGCAATCATATGACCATTACCTATGTGTAAAAGCATTTAATCACTCCCCTGGCTATGTAACAAAACATGGCCCTCTTTTACATTGAATAAAAAGTTGTCGCCAGTAATTTCGTCTAAAATATCAAGATCTGTACTGGTTATAAAAGTTTGTATTTTATCTTTAATCACCTCTAGGAGATGTTTTTTTCTTTTGGTATCCAATTCAGAAAAAACGTCATCAAGTAGTAGGATCGGATATTCTCCCATCTCAGATTTCATAAATTCTAATTCGGCTATTTTTAAAGATAAAGCCGTTGTTCTCTGCTGACCTTGTGACCCAAACTCTCTAACGTCTATTCCATTTACTTTTAGTTTTAAGTCATCTCTATGAGGTCCATATAAACTAACTCCGCGCCTGATTTCATGGTCTTGTTCTTTTTCTAGTTGTTCTGTGTATAATTTCTGAATATCAGCTCTACTCATATTAGCATTTAACTTATCAATAGAGCAGTCATATTCTAACTCTAAATTTTCTATACCGTCAGTAATTCTACGATGAACCAGGCCCGCTAACAGGTCTAGCTTTTCTATTACATCAAGCCTCTTTTTTATTAAGCGACTACCCATATCTATTAACTGCTGGTCCCAAACAAATAAAAGATCAGCCTTTTTTTTCTTGTCTCTTATATCTTTTAAGAGCATATTTCTCTGCTTTATGACTTGATTATACTTTTGCAAATTATGAAAGTAATATGGATTAACTTGTGAAATATCAAGATCTAAAAATTTTCTTCTAAACCGTGGACTTCCTTTAACCAGTTTTAAGTCCTCTGGTGAAAAGATAACAACGTTGACAAACCCCATCAGATCACTTATTTTCTGAAGGGGATTCCCATTAACTTTTATTTCCTTTTTAGAACCATTATACCCAAAACTGATCGTTATATCCCTATTTCTCTTTTTTATATTCGCCTTAATGAAAAAGTAATCCTTGTTCCACTGAATTAAATTTGAATCTCGGTTAGTTCTCTGTGAACTTCCTGTACCCAGAAGATAAATAGACTCTAAGATATTAGTCTTCCCCTGGGCATTAGATCCTACAAATAGATTTAAAGATGGACTTAATTTTAAATCTATCTCGTCAAGATTTCGATAGTTCTTTAAATAAATTCTTGTTACATCCAAAATTAATCACCCTATTCCTGGGTAATTTTAAATTCACCTTTTCCTTTAACCTCTACTTCGTCGCCTGGGTACAATTTTGTGCCTCTTCTAGTTTCTAATTCGCCATTAACTGACACAATTCCTCCCTGAATCATAACTTTTGCTTCTCCTCCGGTTTGAG
>WJKS01000099.1 GCA_014728985.1 Candidatus Aenigmatarchaeota archaeon | reverse complement strand
ATTTTAAGTTATTCGACTATCTATTCCTTGTTCCCTTACAATCAGGATATTTTAAACAAGACCAGAACTCACCATATTTCCCACTTTTAAGAGTCATAGGCCCACCACACTTTGGGCAAGTCGGTATTTGAATATCCGGCTCCTCATTTGCATCAATTATAGAAGAAGTATTGCTTCTGAGCCTCCCTGATCTTTCCAAGAATGCACACCAGTCACAATTTTCTGGATCTGGAGATGGCAAAGGTCCATCCAATAGTTGGATTACTTCTGTTAGAAAACTATTAAATGATTCATCGTCTCGAGTAATTTCAATCCAATCCAGATTGCCTTGTAGTATCTGTCGTTTTAATGACACCATTTCACAATTATCAGGCGAAAAATAAAGTAATCCAAGCCTGGATATGGGTTTAAGTTTCATGGCTCCTTCTGCTGGATTTTCAAGTGCAACAGTGTATGCATGAAGTTGACGATTATAAAGATCATTCTTGTCTTTTGAAGGTTTAGCTGTTTTGAAATCAAGTACAGCATATGAGCCATCATCTAAAGTTGCCACTATATCGAATCGGCCACTTATGAAAAATGAACTCTTACATCCTTCTAGTTGAATTGTTTTCGACCTTACTCGTTTTTCCCCATAATTAACTACACCAGGGGGTAAATCAGGACAAAATTCTTCAGTTCGCATATTCGAATAATAATTTTTCTGTAGACCAGCAATAACACTAAATATACCCGGAATTGGAATGCTTGGTTGTATTATTCCATGTTTTACTTTTAATACAAAGCAGTGTTTACACTGATCGTATAAAAATGTGAGATCTGAGGGACTTAGCTTATATTCCATCATCATTCTCCTCCCCTAATCTTTTATGCTTGAAATCTTATTATTAATGATCTTGTTTTATTTTTATCTTAGTTCCATTGGGATAAGATAATTTTATTTTTCTGGTGCTTTCATCGATTTCAATCTTATCGTTTTTTTCTAGGCCTCTAAGGACCTTTTTATACTGACCAGAATGATAATCTGTTGCATCAGATGATACAAATTCATGTATATCTTCAATAGTAATCCAACCTTTACCCATAAATTCTTGTATAATAGCTTCTTTTAGAGGGCCCAAGTCAGGATTTTCAAGAACTAAAGTTAATTGATCGGCATGGACTCCCCTAAAAGAGAAATCGCCAAAAGGGCTAACTTTCCAAATGGCTTGTTTCATTCTATCTGAGCCTCGAATATGTTTTGTTCCAAAAAAAATGGAATATATTAGTCGGTTTTTTTTGAAAAGATCAAAATGAATAACATTCTTCTTTGAACCTACCTCACGAAGTTTTCTCTCATATAAATTATAATAAAATGTTCTGCGATCCTTCCCATCTTCAATTTCAGTGCCATTTTTCCATTCAGTGCAACCATAGAGTTCATTTAGATGTGGTTCAAATTCTTCTTTTTTACTGAATCGATTGATGGAATCATATTGAAAGGATATAAATACTTCACTTTTTTTGTTCCTGAAGATTCGTTCAATGATCTCCATCGGTGTTTCTGAAACGCCAAAGGGATCAACCATAACAAAAGATGGAGCTAATTCTTTTTCCTGATCATCCAATAAGTCCATAATTTCATTCATTGTTCCATCGAATTTTCCATTTATAATTTCTACTTTACAATTATTTGGAAGTTCGGGTATCAACGGATCAATTAAAGATTTTAAGTGATTAAATCTTCTTTTATCTTTTTCAATAAAAATAAAATATACCTCAGCACTCATTCTGTTTCTTGCTCGATGTTTCATATAAGTATTCAATGCTATTAAGGGAGATCCTTTCTCTCCATATCTATATTCGCCTGGGCCAGCAAATCCATCAATGAATAAAATTCGTCCATTATATTTGCCTAAGATTGGAAACCAAGCATTGAGATAATTCTTAAGAACCAAGTGTTTTCCTTTAGTGTGAGGAGGCAATTTCCATAAAGTTGATGTTGTAATCATTAATATTCTATATTACTTGGGGATATTGATGCCAAACTTGCCCTTCAAGTATAGCTTTATTTCCCCCATTTTTATTTTTTTTCCCTCCCAATTGTTTTAAAAAGAAAGGTATTTGATTTTCTTTACATATTTTCTTTATTTTAAGGGCCCAATCCAGTTCCATAGGACGAGCTTTTGGTCCAGACTCCCCACCAACTATAATCCAGTCAATTTTATTTAGAGGTAAATTATTGATAGGGCCTAATAAAGGCTCTAAGCTTAAAAACCTAACTGTTGCAGGTATTTTTGCTATTATGTTTGATCTGTATGAATATTTTTCTAGCTCGATTGTTGTTCCTATCCAAATATTTGATGTCCAATTTAATTTAGAATGAATATTTAATAATCTTTCAGTTCTTTTTGTTAAAATTTGGAAAGTATGCCAACTCGCTTTATTCATTGTTTCAAATACTTTGATTATGTACTCAATTGGAACTTCTTCGTGAAACAGGTCACTCATTGAGCATACAAAGATTTTATTTGGTTTTTTCCAGTTTAGTGGTTTATCAATGTTCTTTGGAACTAACCTTAAATCAAATCCTTGTTCATAAGGATGCCCAGGTACTCCTCTAAACCTTTCAGCGAACGTTTGTGCATAGCAATTTTTGCAACCTTCACTTATTTTTGTGCATCCTCGCACAGGATTCCATGAAGCGTTTGTCCATTCAATTTTTGATTTAATACTCATTCTAGCTTCCTTGAAAGTTATTATTGAAGAATAATATATTGGTTCCCAATTTATTCATTTAATAAAATCATATTATATGCTATTAAATTTGGACACAAGGATTTTGTCTAAGTGTTATAAGCTAGGTTACTTCTCTCTTCTTACACCTTTGAACGGTTTCTTGTCAGCTTTTTGATTCTTGAATTGTCCGGTTTCAGTATCTCTTTTAACCCATCGGTTAGTTTTTGGATTATATGTCTGAGACCTCTGTCGTACCGAACCAATCCGGCGTCCATCACTATAAGGTTTATTTCTGGCCATTTTAAGGACCTCCTTTCATAAAGACTCCCATTCTTTTATCTTTTTTCGGCATTCCTTTTCGGGAAGCCTGTCATTAATCTTCACTAAATCTTTTAAT
>WJKS01000098.1 GCA_014728985.1 Candidatus Aenigmatarchaeota archaeon | reverse complement strand
CCTGTAGATGGAACAATAATTTCTGGTAGCTCTTGTATCGATGAAAGTATGATAACCGGGGAAAGTATAGGGGTTGAAAAAAAGGAAGGAGATAGAGTTATTGCAGGGACAATTGCAGTTGATGGACTAATAAAAGTAAAAGTTGAGAGCGTTGGTGAAGATACCTACCTATCTCACATAGTTGAACTCATTGAGAATGTTGAAAAATCAAAAACTAGGAACAAAAGGCTAATGAAAAGAACTTACAGATTATTCATGATAGTGATAATTCTATCTTTTGCTTCTACATTTGTAATTTGGAAATTAATTGGAATTTCCACGTATCTGTCTTTTAGAAGAGCAGCGACAGTTTTAATAATATCTTCAAATGCATCATTAGTATTAGCAACCCCGATAGCTTTGATTTTCTCCATAACAACTCTTACTAAGAGCGGAATTGTAATCAGAAACCCAAGAAGTGTAGAGACTTTACCTGTGATAAATACCTATGTTTTCGATAAAACTGGTACTTTAACAGAAGGTAAGACAGAGGTAAAGGAGATAACTACAATAAATGGTTCTAACATCGAAGAAGTTGTGAATTACTTCCTGATAGCTGAAAAACATTCATCACATCCGATAGCAAAAATGACCTGCAAGGAATTAAAAGGAGCGGGAAGAATACCGGAACCAGACCACTTCAAAGAGTATTTTGGTATGGGTGTATACGCAAGATATAAAAACAAAAAAATACATGTAGGCGGGGAAAAATTCTTGGATTTGTTCAATATTGAAAAAAATAACTTGGATAGTTTGAAAAACCAATTGATAGTCTGTGTAGACAGAAAACCAATTGGTATGATAAGAATAGAAGATACCCTAAAAAGATCTTCCAAAGAACTTATACAATTCCTCAAGGAAAAAAACAAAGAAATTATTATATTAACTGGTGATAAGAGAAAAAATTCGGAAAAAATCGGGGAGGAATTAGGAGTTGAAAAGATATTTTCGGAAATTACACCAGAAAAAAAACTGGAAATAATTAAAAATTTACGTAAAAAGGGTCCTTTGGTAATGATAGGAGATGGTATTAATGACGCGCCATCACTCGCCCAAGCAGATATCGGGATATCAGTCAACAATGAACTGGATTTGATCAGAGAATCATCAGATATAGTTCTGATAAGGAATGATCTCAGGTTAGTAGAAAAGCTGATAAGAATAAGTGAATTTACCAAAACTAAGATAAAACAGAATTTATTCTGGACATATTTTTACAATATTATTGCTGTACTGATGGCTTCGGGTGCATTAGTTGGTTTGGGTTTGAACGTTAACCCTCTTCTAGCATCTGCGGCTAGTATTTCAAGTACAGTTTCGATAATGATAAATTCATTTTTGTTTAGGTAATAATTATGCTAAGAAGAATACTCGGATTACTTGATATAATTTGTTCATTAGTACTATTAGCATCTTCATTACTCCCCGGAAATATAGGAAGAATAATCGGTATCTACCTAATTATTAAAGGTCTTCTTTTTGGAGTAATTCTTGGGATAGGTTATGGTGGATTGAACTTTGTAAGTATTATTGATGCTGGAATTGGTGCTTATCTCATAATTGGATTAGGTACAGGATTTTTCAATGTGATGTTTTTCATCTTTTTATTACAGAAAGGGATATTCAGTTTGTTTTAGGTTCTTTTAAATTTCAACATATTTTACCTCTACATAAAAGTCGTAAATCTGATATCATAGAGGCCAATTCACCATAATTACTAGTGACTAAAGACCTTGGAACAAAATTTCCTCTAAGTTGTCTAGCGAAATTAAAATTCCCATGATAAAATGGACAGTCTGGTGTTCCTATATTAGCTCCTTTCATAGCTTCAATAGTTATCACATCTGTAAGTCCTTCAACTCCATTCCAGAAGGCGGGAGATAAACTCTGATTAGCAAATTGTGCTCCCTTAACCCCCAATATTTTCATTATGATTGGTAATGTCTCCTTATGTACTATTTCATGAACTAACCTTAGCATAGTTAGATCCCAGTTAGTTGCCTCAGATGTAAACACCCCTCTTAAAAATTCTATATCTCTATCGGTTCTTGGTCTGTAAATAATATCCCTACCAGGAAGATCACCCTCTCCATAATAACCTCCTCTTACCAAATATACCCTATAAAGTAAATAGGGGAAAATTTTTCTCTTTCCCACAATTCTAAATAATTCTGAGAAGAATCCTCTACAAGCTAAATCGTCTAAAAAGGTGCCTAAAAGCTTTCCTTCTGATATAATTTCTTCCATAGAAGCACCTAAATCTGGGATTCCTGTATAACCATGCTCTTCTCTAAATCTTAGATCTCCATGAAATCTCCCTATTGCCCTTCTTTCAACTATTTCAGAATAAGCTACTGCAAATACTGCATTATTACCAGGATATATCTCTAAATCCTCAGGCTCAAGTAGGCTTCTTGATCTATATTTATATATATTTATATGGGCCTCTAACCAATATCGGTCCAGGGCAATTTGGTTGGTTTCTAAAAGACATTCCAGGACGGGTTAGTTTTTTTCCAACAAAGCCGCTATACATGAAATTTCTATAATGTTAAGATATTTAAATGCGTTATTGAGAACTTTATTTAACTACATAGCCAAAACTCTTATCCTCTTATTACTCAAGAGTGCCTT
>WJKS01000097.1 GCA_014728985.1 Candidatus Aenigmatarchaeota archaeon | reverse complement strand
ATACAAAGGTATGATGAAACCTAAAATTAACACCATTATTAGATCCCTAAGAACTAAAAACCCAATTTTTCCAATTAAAGTATCTAAATTAAAATATTTCAACAAAATACTCGAGAAAATTACGAGTGAACCAAGAATAAATGACACTAAAGTTTCCTTTCTCGGTTTCCACTTCACATAAAAAATATTCTTAAATTTCTTGACAATACTCATTCACACCACTAGAGATAATAATCAATAATTTAGTAACAATCATTAATACCCCCAAACCCATAATTATCCTTAGATAAACATGAAGTCCAAGCACACCTACGTTGTTCTGATTGATCTCCCTGAAGCATTGCCCTTTGAGCTACCTATGATTAAAACTGATCCAACTAATATAGGAGAGTTAAATCAGAAAACTGAGAAATCAGAAAAGGCCTTATTCAAATTCATAGAAAAACTAGAAAAAGAGTTTGGAGAAGAATTCAGTTTCATAGGAGAAGACGTTATCGGAGAAAAGTTCTACAAAAGATTCCTATTCCCAAAAGGTGGATTCCTAGAAGTAATGTACCAAACCCCAGCAGCATTGATAGCACATTTCATTGAAAAAGACAGAGCAGAAAATTTCTCGAAATCACTGAAAAAAATAATTGATAAGACTGTAGACGAAGATAAGGTAAAGATGATCCTCAAGAATCTTGTAGAAGTTAATACAGAAGAAGAGGATTCATTGACCTATGATAAATGGACTAAACTAACCAAGATAAGGAGTATGACCTTAGAATGATATCATCATTTCTTTCCAAGCTTTTGACGACAAGACAAGCATCCTTCACCGAGAAGGGAATAGAGATATTTGAATTAAACTTCAGTATGCAACCACTTGCAGCATTGGTTGAATTCCAAAAGGAAGTAACTCCAAAAAAAATGGAAAGGTTTGGTTATCTGATGTCAGATTCTGTAATTAATCACTTCAAAAAAAGGTTCGCGATAGAAGAGGATAAAATATCCAATTTATGGACAGGTCTATTCAACGTTAGTGGATTCGGTAAACTCCATGTGGTCTCAATGTCTGATAAAGAAGCGACCTTTGAAATAAAAGATAATAATTTTGCTAAATTATACCAATCCAAATATGGGGAACAGAAAGAACCTGTGTGCTATTTGATATGTGGTATATTAAAAAATCTGTTCGAAAAGACGACAGGAAAAAAAGCGAGTTGTAAAGAAACAATTTGTATAGCAGAAGGTAAAACTTCCTGCAGCTTTGAGCTTAAGGTTACTTAGAAGATAATTTCATTCCTTTTTTACTTATTTCTATCGGATGAACATCTAGATCGTGATTTGTTCTTCTCATCTTCCTCACTATCAAACTTCTTGGTTTCCCACCAACTACTTCTACACCGCATTTCAGCTGGATAACTCCATCAACCAGAAACTCTCCAATCTCAAAGCGACTAAGACCTGTCTTTCCCTCAGGTATTTCAGAGATGAGTAAAGCCGTACATCCAGTCTTCTTAAGCGTTCTAACTATATTGTAATATTTCCTCCGGATATCCTTAGCATTTCCGACGTAACTTCCTATCAATGTCAAGGAGTCTATTACCACTCTTTTAGAATCATTCTCTATTATTTGTTTTGCTATTATACTTTCTACACGTTCAATCTCAGACGGCTCTATATGCTCAATTACAAGATGGGAATTTTTCTTATAATC
This sequence comes from Candidatus Aenigmatarchaeota archaeon, assembly GCA_014728985.1. GTDB lineage: Archaea > Aenigmatarchaeota > Aenigmatarchaeia > CG10238-14 > CG10238-14 > CG10238-14. The sequence continues at coordinate 42,405 of WJKS01000097.1, read as the reverse complement.
CCAACCAAATCTTTCCATATCTCCATGTATCTCATCTGGAAGTTGCTCTAAGGTGATGTATAATCCATTTTCATTATTTTCTATTCCCTCTTTAAGAAATTGAAATCCAAATATTGTTTTTCCAGTTCCAGTTTCTCCTGATAACAAAACACAGGATTTTTTAACAAAGCCGCCCTCTATCAGTTTATCAAGCCCTTTTAATCCAGTCTTAATCCTCTCTGAAGTCATAACTAATTGTTTGCTTTTCGGATATTAATTTCTTTTTAATCACCTTCTACCTTAAGAAAAACTTATTAAGTGAAGAAATCAAATAATTTCAGAGGTCATTAAATGAGAAAGAAAGGACAGGCAGCAATGGAATATTTGATGACTTATGGATGGGCAATACTGATTATAATTGTAGTTGTAGGTGCCCTGTTTGCAATGGGAGTATTTAAGACAGAAAGTGCAGTAGCATGTAGCCCATGTTTCAGTAATTTCGCGTTTGTGGATTACAGTGGTGGGACATTATTGATTAGAAACGGACCACAGGAGATTCAAGACATATCTGTAACTGGTGGTACAGCAGGTTCAACAACAGCAGAACCAGGTGAGGATATAACGATTACTGGAGTCTCTACTTCAGGGGACGTTGATCTAACGATAACATACAATGTTACAGCATCTGGTTTGGAACACAGCGACTCAGCTACGATTCACAACTAGTCCATAAGTTAAGGTTTTTTATTTTTCCAAATTTTTGGTACTTTAGATTAGAGGTTAATTCATGAGAAAGAAAGGACAGGCAGCAATGGAATATTTGATGACTTATGGATGGGCAATACTGATTATAATTGTAGTCATCGGAGCTTTATTTGCGATGGGAGTTTTTAATACCAGTAGCTCAGTAGCATGTAGCCCATGTTTCAGTAATTTCGCGTTTGTGGATTACAGTGGTGGGACATTATTGATTAGAAATGGTCCAAACGAAATAATAGTTGATGATATAACTTCAACGCCAAGTGGTGCAACCGGGACAGGAACTTATAATCCAGGAGATGAAATTACAATAACAAGTGTTCCTACATCTGGAGACGTCGATATAACGATAACATATAATGTAACCGGGGGGTTACCGGGACATACAGACTCAGCTACGATTCACAACTAGTCCATAAGTTAAGGTTTTTTATTTTTCCAAATTTTTCTAAATACTTAATCCTCAGAGATTAAAAAATACTTATGAAGAAAGTTATTATAGGTATAGGTAATCCTCTTAAAAAGGACGATAACATAGGGAACATTATTGTTGAGAAACTTAAAAAAAGAACAAAAGATCAAGATCTGATGTTCGTCCGGGCGGAGACTAACCCCGAAAATTACATTAGTAAAATAAAGGAATTTGAACCCGGTGTTATCTATTTTATTGACGCCGCTGAATTTGATGGTGAAGCAGGTGAGATCAGAGTTTTTCAAATAGATGATGTACTTAATGAAAGTCTATCTACACATGGTATATCTGTCAAAATTTTCAGAAATTTTTTCCCAGAAACCGAAATTCGAATTATCGGGATAAAAGTGGAGGATACAAATTATGGTGAAGGATTAAGTCGAGAATTAGAAAAAAACAAAAATAACCTAACCGAGAATATATCGAAAATTTTATCACAGGTTTAAGTCTTTTCCATTACTTTTTTAACTATTTCCATCAATCTGGAATTAACTCCATCCCAACTGCATTTTTTAGCCTCTTCTACAGCCTTTTTTCCCATTTCTTTTCTTTTATCCGGATTCTCTATTAGGAACCTTATCTTTTCCGCAAACCCCTTCTTAGATTTACACAAAAAACCAGTTTCGCCTTCTTTTATTTTATCTCTTAGAACTTCGGAGTCCATTGCAACTACAGGAAGACCAGAAGCCATGGCTTCTAATACAACCTGTCCAAAAGTTTCTGATAAAGATGGAAAGAGAAAGATGTCTCCACTTGCAAATGCTTCCGAGAGTTTCCGGTCAGTTAAAAATCCAGTGTAATCGGCGGCAGGAAATTCATCGACCAATTTTTCGATATAAGGGCCATCTCCTATAATTTGTACTTCAACATCATCATAGTCAGGTAATATTTCTTTCTCTAAGACTTCTACCATCATATCAAGATTTTTCTCAGCCGATATTCTTCCTACATGAATAAGCCTAACTTTACCATGTTCCTTCCTGAAATTTGGAGAGAATTTTCTTGAATCTACTCCACGCGAATAAATCTCCACAGGGATATCTACTCTCTCTTTCAACTCTTGCTTCATTTCGGGTGTGGTTGCCAGGACTAAGGTAGAATTTTCATAGAAGAACTTCATAAAAGACCACATTAATTCCCTCAGAGAATCCTCAAACAATTTCAGCCCAAACGCTTTTTCCGCATAAATAGCAGCGTATTCCGGGATTCTTGTGGTATGTATGAATATTAGAGGAATCTCGTACTTTTTTGAGAATTGAACTGCCCTTACGCCCATGACTCCCGGGGTTGGTGAAATTATAACATCAAAATCAGTTTTTTCAAACTCTTCTTCAATTTTTTTTGTGTTTCTGTAACTTAGATCCAAAAAAAGATCCGGGTATATTTCAAACGAGAATCTGGTTTTAAGACGAATAATTTTAACGTTTTTCCCAGAATTAAGTTTTCCCACTGTCTTGATTTTTTCCTTTGGGGAAACCATGAAAACTGTAATATCTATCCGATTTTTTTCACAATATTTTACCAGATGGTAGATCATCTTAGAGACTCCACAAATTTTGTAAACATCGGTAAAAAGAGCTATCTTCATGAGCATAATTTAGTAGAAAATAGAATAAATAATCTGTTTTAATTTATTCAATATCTATCTGAGCCCTTTGTAAAACTCCGGAATAATCAACATAAACGGTTTTTGTCTCTGAGAATTCATGAATTCCTTCAATTCCTCCTTCCCTTGTTCCGTTACCTGTATCTTTAACCCCACCAAATGGTAGATGAACTTCTGATCCGATTGTACTTGCATTAACATAGGTAAGCCCAGATTCAATTTTCTCAATTGCCTTAAAAGCTCTGTTAACATCCTGTGTATAAATTGAAGACGATAAACCATAATTGATTGAGTTCATAACATTGATTGCCTCATCTAAACTATCGATTTCAATAACCGAAACTGTTGGTCCGAATATCTCTTCCTGGGCTATCCTCATATCTACATCAACATTAGTGAAAATTGTGGGTTGATAAAAGAATCCTTTTCCCCCCACTTTTCTCCCACCATAAAGAAGTTTAGCACCTTCATCCAGCCCTATTTGTGTGTATTTATCAACCTTCTCAACTGCCTTTTTGTTAACCAAAGGACCAACTTCTGTGTCCTTTTTCAGTCCATCACCCACTTTAAGAATCTTCGTCCTCTCGAAGAGCATATCGAGAAACTTATTCTTGATTTTTTTGTGAATAATTACCCTTGAAGCAGCGGTACATCTTTGACCAGTTGTACCGAACCCTCCCCATAAAACACCATCCAAAGCCAAGTCCAAATCAGCATCATCCATAATTATAATGCCGTTCTTTCCTCCTAATTCCAAGCCAACTTTCTTGAGTTCAGCCTTTTTTCTAACTTCTATTCCCACCTCCCTGGAACCTGTGAAAGATATGGCTCTTATTTTTGGGTTGGTTACTATTTCTTCTCCTACAATAGAACCTGGACCTGTGACTAGATTAACAACACCTTTTGGTAAACCGGCTTCCTCAAGAATCTTTACTAATTCTATAGCGCACAAGGGAGTATCAGATGCTGGTTTGAAAACTACAGTATTACCACAAACTAACGCTGGCATTAATTTCCAAGCAGGTATGGCTACAGGAAAATTCCAAGGACTGATTAACCCGACTACACCTAAAGGTTGACGTATTGTCATACAGAATTTATCAGGTAATTCTGAAGGTGTGGTATGTCCGAATAATCTTCTACCTTCTCCGGCCATATAAGCAGTCATATCAATTGCTTCCTGAACATCGCCCAAACCTTCTGGAAGAACTTTTCCCATTTCACTGGTTACTAACTTACCTAGTCTTTCCTTATCTCTTTTTAACAACTGATAAGCCTTGAAAAGAACTTCCCCCCTTCTCGGAGCAGGATAACTAGACCATTTTTCAAATGCATCTTCTGCAGCATCTATGGCAGCTTTTACATCTTCTCCATTTCCTTGTTGGAATTTCCCAATTACTTCCTCAGTAGCAGGATTAACACTCTCAAAGGTCTCACCAGAATCGGACTTAATCCATTTACCATCAATCAAAATTTTATGAACTTCCATATTATAAGTTTATCTTATTGAAATATCAAGATTTTGGTTATGGTCCATAAAATCGCATATAAAGTTCCCTAAAATTATTTCACATGTACTTAATTTTTCTCCAGTGTTTTCCTCAAATCTTTCTATATAGGTCTTAGTGGCAGGTATTTGGTCCAGACAAACATCAGGATATCCTAATAAAATATAATAGTCCCCATCCTTTATTACCGGAAACTCTGAAAGGAATGTTTGGTTTTGAACGTAAGCTGGATCTGATATGTTTTTGAAGAACAAGATCCTGACACCCTCTCCTATATCCTCTGAAACCTTAGTCTTCCAAGGAGATGGTTCGGTTGTAAAACCAAGATGATTCAGAAAAACCCAATTATTTGACTTAGTTCTACATTTTTCCATACCTTCAATAATTTTTTCAAGATTCCTACCGCTTCCACCATAACCATAATCCCTAAGATTGAATAAGAACAGAGAGAAAAATAAACTCGAGATGAAAAGCATTAGCATCATTTTTTTGTTTAATTTCCCTTCCAAATAAAGGGATGAAAAGAATATTAAAGGAAGGCTAAAATTGAAAAGGTATCTTTCAACTTTAACAGGAACATTAAGATATGAAAATAAAGACAGTGAAAATATCAACAGGAAAATCCAATGAAATTTATTTTTGACCTCAAAACGACTTAAACCTAAAATAAAGGTCGGGAAAAGAAGTCCAATCAAAAGGAAGTTACGGAAATCTAGATAAAAGTTATTATTTCTGTTGGAGATATTTAACGCATAAGAGTCTAAGAAACTAGTCAAGGGGCTCCCGGATTTGATATAATTAAAAGTCAGCCAAGGAACCCAAATGAGGCCTACTAAAAGAAAAGAGACAAATATCTTCTTAGGTTTTTTATGGAATGCGAGTAGAGATAGGAATATGATATTTGGATACCGAACCAGGGTGGAAAGTCCCAAAAATATGGCTGCGATTCTCTCCCTACCTTCTTTGAAATATGCTAAAAAAAGTTCTATTAATGAAAATGCCAACAATTCCGTACCAATAAAAGTCCCGTATATGAGAACATAAGGTGATAGAGAAATTAAATAGAATAAATTCTCATTAAAACCAAAAGAACTTGCCAATTTTACAGAAGAAAATAGAAATAGGAAAGACGTGAAGATTATGTAAATGATAGGCGATACTTTCCAACCAAAAACACTAAATAAACTCATTAAAAATGACGGTAAGGGGGGCCTAGCCCACTCAAAAAAGTTTATTTCTTCCAAGAAATACTTTGCGTTCATCAAATAAACAGTAAAATCCCATGAGAGTTCTGTGGTATATTGGAAAATGAAAAATACTGTTGAAAAAACAAATAAAATTATCAGAAGGCTCCTTTTCTCTAGGATGTCAGAAACTGAACGGAAAAAATCGTCATAGGTTAGTGAGGATTTATCCCTTTTCATAGGGAAATAATTATCACATTTTACTAATTAATTTTTTCTTATCCTTATCAGCCAATTCAAATTTACTGGTAAACCAAATACAATCCACGGGACATACATCTACGCATAGACCACATCGAATACATTTACCTATATCTATTTTGTGAATTGGGTGAATTATTTTTTGATGTTCAACTCCCCTTACAACGAATTTCTTCTTTCTCCAGGTTAGTGTTATACATTCGGCTGGACAAAAAGCTCTGCAAAGCCCACATCCTATACATTCTTTTTTATCAAAAGTGATTTTTCCCCTAAACCTGTCTTCAGGATCAATTTCCTTTCCTGGATATTTACTAGTTGAAGGTCTCTTTAAAAGATTCTTTAATACTTCTTTTTTAATCCCCATTTACCACACCAAAAAATGTATCCTAATAAACCCCATAACCGATAACATCAACACAATAATAAGCCAATTAAAAGTCTGGTCAGTTCTGAACCTGGCGCTGGTAGCTTCACTGAGTAATAAAATAAAGAACATCAGAATAAACAATATTATAAAACTGACAGCACTAACAGGATTGAAAAGAAATCTGATCAATAATAGAATGAAAAATAAGAATCTTAATTGTCTTGATAATTCTAAAAGTCCCAGGCTTCTACCACTGAATTCTGTTTCCACACTTCCCATTATTTCAGGCTCAGCATCAGTGGTATCAAAGGGTGTAATCCTGGTTTCAACCAAAGTTATCACAACCATACAAATACTGACCAAGGGTAACTTGAATAGTAACCAGCTCTGATTTACCTGTGATAAGGATAGGACATCACTGTAAACAATGAAACTGAATATACAGACTGTTAAGGCCACCTCATAGCATATCATCAACAGCATGTCTCTCATAGAACCAAACACGCCAAATGGAGAATTAGAAACTAATCCTAAAAGTATGTACAAAGCACTGCTAAGAACAATCATGTAAATCAGGAGAATAAAATCAAACTGGAACTGTATTACACCCAATATAAACAGGAAAAGGGAATAGGTTGATAAGAAATAAAGAACTGGAACTACCCTGAAAAATAAACTTTTGTATCCAGCAGAATCGCTTCTTTTTTTCTCAAATAATTTGAATAAGTCATAGAATGGTTGAAAAATTGACGGTCCTACTCTATTATGAGCTTTCGCTAACAGTTTCCTGAAGATACCGTCCAGTAACAAAGCTACCGGAAGCATCATCAGCATGCTAATGATGATGGTCACAATATTTGTGTAAAAATGTATGTTCATCAATAACCTCTCTTTTCTTATCTTTGACAATAATTACCCTCTCCATGCACGAAAAACAGGGATCCAATGAGTGGAGTATAACTGGAACGTCACCAACAGGTCTGTTCTCAAGTAATGTGGGCAAAATATTTATCACCGCAAAAGTGGGTGTTCTTATCTTAGCCCTATCTACTTTATTATTCTTTATTGTCGTAAAATAGAAATTTTCTCCTCTGGGTGCCTCAACCTGAGAAGTAGACATTCCTTTCTCTATAAATATTAATTTTGCCTCAGGGATTTTTTGTTCGGGAAGACCTTTCATAAGTTGCCTGATTATCTTGATTGATTCCAATACTTCCAACAACCTAACTATTAGTCTGGTATATGCGTCACCTTTTTTTCTCATAATTACTTCAAAATCTAAGTAAGGATAAGCGTCATAAGGATGCTTATCTCTAATGTCATTATTTATCCCAGACGCCCTTGCTGTGGGACCTACTAAACAGAATCTCTTCGCTCTTTTTTTCGAAATTAAGCCTACATCAACCAATCTTTCTTTTGTAACCCCATCTTTTTTGATAATACCAAAATATTTTTTGAATTGTTTTTCAAGTAAATCCATTTTCTCAAGAATGAAAGTAATGTCCTGCTTTTTGAGATCATACCTTACTGTCTTGGGTTTGTTTATTGCATGATGTACTCTTCCACCTGTAACTCTTTCAAATAACTGAAGCACATGCTCACGATCTCTCAGAAGATACTGGAACATGGTTTCGAAACCAAATTCATGGAACATGAAACCCATCCAAAGCATATGTGACTGAATCCTTTCAAGTTCTGTAACCAATGTTCTGATGTACTTAACTCTCTTGGGAGCATCATAGTCCAGAATCTTTTCTATACTTTGATTGAAACCATTACTGTGACAGAACGAACATATCCCACATATTCTCTGGGCGATATATAAGGCCTGTTCTATTTTCTTGCCTTCTAGCAGATGCTCCACTCCTTTATGGGCATATCCCAAATTGAGCTTAGCATTTTTTATCATATTTCCATCCAGATTTAACTGGATACAGGCAGGCTCCTTAATCGAGGGGTTGACTGGACCTATTGGTAACGAAAAATCATGCATAATATCAACTTTGTTTTTTGTGGTTAAAAATTTCGTCTAGGCTGAAATCTACCCACTTACTATTAAGAGTAACAGGGGCTTTCTGACCATCGGGGATAAGTAATTTTCTCTCCCTTGGAAAATAAACATATGCTTGAACAGTCCCTAGGTTTGAAATAGAACCGTTATCTATCTTAAATGTGTCCTCATGTATCTTCAAAACCTCTATTGCCTCTTTCAGGTTAGAAAACTCCTTAACATTATTTTTAAGATTATTATATCTTTCAAAGGTGTTGGTATATAGAATATCATTTTCATAGCCTTTCTTATAATGCTTTTTTCTCATTTCCTCTGATTCAAAATGATTAGTATTTATTAAACGTCCGTCGAACTTCTTTACAAAATAATCTCCTTCACAGGCCTCGACCAAAAATGAATTTTCTTTTGTGCCGTCACTAATCAAATAAACATAAGGTTTCATCGTTTTGTATTTCTTGATATTTCCCAATAAATCAGAAGCATTTTTACTTACTTTCGAAGCCTGCTTGGTTATAATGAATACTGGTAAATCTCTAAAATTAATTCCACTGGCCCATCCACCATCGTTAAACGCACACATAGAACCGTCTTCAAGAATACTAGTATCCCCTGACAGGCACATAGGAAAAGAAAGATTGATAACTTTTTTCCCCAACCATTTGTAATCATAGATGAAAACTACTCTCTTTTTTGAGAATATATCGGACAAAGGCGAATAATTTGTCAGATCAGTCGTCTTACCAATCACAGTGTAATCAGAATCTTTCCAAGGCGCAGCAAAAAATGAACATCTATATAATCCTAATAAACCTTGGAGAGAAACAAAAACCTCATAACCCTCATTAGATGTAATTATCCATTTTAAGTCTTGCCCACTTCCATCTGCTATTCCCCTCATTTCCTCAAGCACATCAGGCGGTATTTTCTTCTTTAAAAGATTTATCCTAAAAATCAAGAATTTAAGAATTATTGTACCTAAAAAACCACCAAATTCTCCCTTTATCAAGTTCTTTATTTTTTCAATGAATTCTCCTATTTCTTCCTTCAAAAGTCTACCATGACTATAACCAATTTCATAAGGGCTATCCCCAGATAAGTAGACAAATCTAATACCGTCTTTGATCCAAAAATGAGATTCTGACAATTAATCTTCCTCCTTTAACAGTGGTGGTTTTCCCTTGAAATCCTCAGGTAAAAACAATTTTTCATGAAGATTAGGATTACCTTCAAACTCTATTCCAAAGAAGTCATGTGTTTCCCTCTCATACAACTCAGCAGACGGGAAATCAAAAACAACTGTTGGTATCTTGGGTCTATCTTTTGGTAAATCTACTTTCAGATTTTCAACATCTTTCTTATCGTCAAAATGATAGTAAACCGAAAAATCCTTTCCCTCATCAACTCCAGATATTGCTATCAGTCTTCCATTCTTCCTTTTTTTGATTTCTTTTTCGAAATCCTTAAGCTTTACTTTTTTTACCTTTATCTAAATCACCTATCAGTTTAACTATTCCATGTAATATAGCCTCAGTTATCGGCGGGCATCCGGGAATATACATATCAACTGGGACAACCTCATCAACATTTTGCTTGGTATTGTATCCATTCTTGAAAACACACCTGGATATTGCACAATTACCTACAGCAACAACCTTCTTCTCCTTGGGAGTCTGATCATAAATTCTTTTTAGCGCGTGTTTTGTTTTTTCATTTGTCGGTCCTGTTACCAATAATATATCTGCGTGCCTTGCGCTCGGTTTTAACTTGATACCAAATCTCTCTGCGTCATACTTGGGGGTAATCAGGGGCAGGCAAGATATTGCGCACCCATTACATCCAGAGCAGTTAACAAGACTTACCCAAGGTGATTTCTTAATCATTGTCAAACCAGTATCACCACCATCAAAAACAATATCGCCAAAACCAGGTAGAGTAATCTCTTACTGAAGAACATGTCAAAGTCTTTTGGAAGTACTTCGTTCATCTTGTAATCCTCTCCTCCCAGGTATGTTGTCTTCTTTCTTCCCATTCTACCCCACCAAACCAAGTATAAGATATTGTAAGTTCGGAAGCAAACCAAACAGTATACAAATAATCGATAAACTAACACTAATAATATTCAGTAGAACAGGGGATCTCTCCTTGACCTTACTGTCCCCGACCGAAAGCACATAAACTAGTTTGAAATACATAACAAATAATAACAATGCCAGGAATATTCCGAATATTGTTATCACAGGTGAAATTAGGAAGGCTTTCTGGAATAATAGCCACTCACTCACAAACATGTTTAATCCGGGTACTCCTGACAGGGATAATGCTGCTATGCTTGCACAAAAAGTGATTAATGAGTTTCTGTAATTGGAACCCCTCAACTGACTTATCTTCGTTCTCCTGTTATCTTTTGACAATATTCCTAAAGTTAAAAATAATAGTGATCCTGCAAAAGTATAGTTGAAAATCTGGATTGTACCTAATTTGGCGATGCTACCGGATACACTGGCTACAGAAAGATCCAGAAACACAAACAGGGTCTGAATGAAATTGGAGATTATAAGATATTTTTCCAGATCGTCCTCAAAAATCCCCTGAATGGTCAGATAACACATCAGAATTAAAGTCCCGATGATTACCCAGGTTGTATGAACCAACTGGTTTCCCGTGAAATAGTTGAAGAGGAAGAAACCAAAGACGATGGACCCTATCATTGAGAAGGTCGCTAACTGAATGTAAGAGGTCTCTTTTGCAAATAATAGAGAATAGATAAGAAGGGATATTGATAACGCGGATGCATACCAGTCCTGATTAATTATCAGAATGAATGAGATCAATATAAGGATAGCGAACAGACCGTCCTTTGGTTTATTGTAATAGGAGTAAGTCAGTATAGCTATAGTGAATATTAACAACAGCCCAGTGAAAAATGGAATTATCATAAGATATCAAATTTAATTTAAGTTTTCTTCAACTTATAATTTATTTCGTTTTGTTTTCATAAACTCAAGAATATTTATTCAAATTTAAAGAGAAAGACTTATAATTTATCAGGATTACATGAAAATACTGGTTACATTCTACTCAAGAACCGGGAATACTAAAAAAGTTGGAGAAGAAATAGCTAAAATCCTAAAGGCAGATATAGATCAAATAATCGATGAAAAAGACAGGAAAGGTCTTAAAGGATATTTTGGCGGCGGGAAAGATGCTTTAATGAAAAACAAAAGTAGGATAAAATACGATAAGAAGCCTGAATCCTATGACCTCGTAATTATAGGTACTCCGGTCTGGGCAGGAACAATGGCACCAGCAGTAAGGACATATCTCTCCGAGAATAAATTCGAAAAAGTTGCGTTCTTCTGTACTTATGGGTCTGGCTTTTCAAGGGCTTTCAGTGACATGGAAAAGATTACCAGGAAACCGGTGGCTACTTTTGGGATAGGGCAGATAAAGGTTAAGTCAGGAGAATATTCGCAGGAAATTGAAGATTTCTGTAAGAAACTGATGAAATAACAAGGGAATACAATTATAACTTTGATTTACTGATTAATCGATAAAATTATAGGTTATTTCTTCTCAATATTTTTGTTTATCAGAAAAAGTGTAAGTCCTAAAACAATTATAAAAGTCAACAGCCGATAAACTATGCTCGTAGATAAACCTGTTGCTGATACAAATTTCGCTGTTATTCTCTGACTAGAAAATAACCAGAACGCAGATAATCCAGAACCCAAAATGATAATAACTTTAAGTAGGTCTTCTAATATTTCTCGTCTATTATAAGGGACTTTATTTTCATCTTTTCTTTCCCTTTCTATATTATCTTGATATTCCTGATTTTCTTCTTCAGTAATTTCACCGACTCCGACACGATAATTAGCACCCACAATAAATCTCTGAACTGCCTCGGTGATCAAATCTTCCCTTTCTCCTTCTACCTGTTCCCTGATTGATCTATTTGGATCTAATTCCCCTCTTAAACTATAAGGAATTTTATTTGTATCAACAATAATCCTATATCCTTTAGTATCAATATGACCCTCTATTGGTGGGTCCATTTCACTGTATCTGGAATCTCTTTCAACAATACGTATAACTCTATCTCCTTCTTTTCTTGCGGTGACCTCGACATCATATTCTTCACCATTATCATCAACTAAACTTGTCTCATAAACTTTTTCAGGGAATTCTCCTCTTATTGTCTCAAGAAGATGTCTTCTTAGACCAGGACTTAATCTTTCATAATCAAACTCGTAACCTTCAAAGTCATCCGACATAATAGTAAATTGGAATCCCAGAATAAATTCTTACCGAGAAAGGAATATAATTATAACTTTGATTTACTGATTAATGGTTATACCTCAAATCCAATGATGACTGACAGGCGGTCTGATACCAGATGAAGAATCCTTTAAGTTCAGAGGAGAGGAAATTAAATAGTCAGTAGGCTTAAAGGTAAAATTAAGCATATAGTTTCAGTAATCTCTTTAATACCGAAAAAAAAGGGGGAAAAGTTCGGGTTACTAAAATATTGGTCCCTCATATAGCGTGGAATGTTCTGGCTGTAATACCTCATATACTAAGTTTTCGTCTTCATTTGGATAATGTCCAAAGAAGTGATATACTCCAGGTATTTTCCAATGGTAATTCCATTCCTCTAGTGTATCAACGTCTCTCACATGATACCAATCCTGCTCTTTGTCCACATAACCTTTGGTTATTTCAACGACTCTGAAATTCCTTTTATCTAAGAGATTTTCATCCAAATTATAGATCCACGCAGTCCCACGTTGTGTCAATGACTGTTCTATGTACCAATCGTTCTCTCCCATTTCTTCCTTGTTCAAGACCCATCTATTTGTCGCTTCATAATGGATATTAACATCTTCACCATAGTATAGTGCTGGTCCCCATCCACTATATTCTTGCCAATAATCGAACTCTGCTACTGATGATTTCCCTGCAAACACTGGTATCGCTAGCATACTTAGAATCAAAAATCCCATTAATATCTTTTTCATTTTTTCCACCTCCATTTAATTTCAAAAATATAAAGCATCAATTCTCAGTTACACTAATCTATCTCAAATCCCTTTCTTCAGGTGAAACCCAACTGAATTCATGGTTACATTTTTTGCAAACACATTTGTAAGCTCTGGGGTTAACTGAATTTACTATCTTAACTTCCCCATCACATACCTCACACTGAATCTCAGGATCACCCGTCATATGTTTATGTTCATTCTTCATATCAATCACCTCACTCAAATAATTCCAAATATTCCCCATAACCTTCTTGCTCCAACTCATCCTTGGGTATAAACCTAAGAGCAGCGGAGTTAATACAATATCTTGTCCCAGTAGGTTCAGGGCCGTCATCAAAAACATGACCTAAATGTGAATCCGCTCCCTTACTTCGGACTTCAGTCCTTGTCATTCCAAGCTTCCTATCTTCTTCCTCTACAATATTACTTTCTTTCAATGATTTGGTAAAGCTTGGCCATCCTGTACCAGACTCAAACTTATCCAGAGAACTGAAAAGTGGTTCACCGGAAACTATGTCCACATATATTCCTTCTTCCTTATTATCCCAATACTCGTTTTTAAAAGGTATCTCAGTCGCGTCCTCCTGAGTCACTCTATATTGGAGAGAGGTCAATTTTTCCTTCAGATCATCCTCAGACCAGGTATTCTTGAGAAATTTCTTTCTCCCGGAACCGGTTTTATACAATTTATATCTGAGCGGATTCTTCTCACTGAAATCCTGATGGTAATCTTCAGCAGGATAAAATTCCTCAAACTTTATTATTTCAGTTACTATTGGATCCTCAAACCTACCCGAATCTTCCAAAGCTTTCCTGGATTTTTCAGCAAGCTCTTTTTGCCCATCACCCAGGTAGAATATCGCTGTCTTGTATTGTGGACCCCTATCATTAAACTGACCACCTGAGTCAGTAGGGTTGATACTCTTCCAAAAAATATCAAGCAGCTTTTCATAAATTACTTTCTCAGGGTCATAAACCACCCTAACAGCCTCATAATGGCCGGTTACACCTGATGAAACCTGAGTATAACTAGGATTCTCAACTTCTCCTCCCGTATATCCGGATATAACTTCAACTACACCATCAACGGTCTGAAAAGCTGCCTCCATACACCAGAAGCATCCTCCTGCAAATACAGCATTTGAATAATTGTCATCCTTTATCATAAAATCACCTCTTCCGCGTTTATTGATCTGAAAAATCACAAGACCCGCCGAAAACGCTAATACTGCTGCTAATATTATTACTCTTATAAACATCACCTGAAATTAAAACACACAGAAAATTTGTGTTAATATAACACTGTTATAATATAACAGTCCGAACTTAAATAACTTACCCAAGAAGAGGGTTTAAATTCTTAAAAAAACCAATTAATTAGAGCTAAAATGTCCCGGAACAAATTTCTGTTAATTTTCCTCATCAGTTTATTCCTAATCCCAGGTATATTCTCATTTGAATTAAAAACCGGGGGAGAGATATATGTACCTTCAGACAGGGTAGTGGACGATGATTTCTATGTCTCCGGGGGAGAAATAATTATAGAAGCCGAAGTTGACGGAGACTTAGTAGTTGCAGGCGGTGATATTGAACTTAAGGGAAAAACCATGGAAGATTCCACAATAGCTGGTGGTAACATAAGAATTTCGGGTTCAACAGGGGATGACTTAAGGATCGCAGGTGGGAACATAAGAATTGAGGGTGATGTTGGTGATGATGTTTTTGCTGTAGGCGGGCAGATTAATGTCACTCAAGATACAAAAGTGGGAGGTAATCTGATAATCAGCGGGGGAACTATTATCACAAAGGCTGAGGTCGGAGAGAACGTCTCGATAAACGGAGGAAGGGTTCAACTGGGAGGACTAATTTCAGGTGACGTTAACATTAACGCAGGTGAAATTGAGATACTACCTAATACTATAATAAAGGGTAACCTGAACTGCACAAGTTCAAATGAGGTTGAGATTCCCGAGAGTACTGAAGTAAGAGGAGAATTCACTCAAGAAGCATCAAGACGGTTCTTAAGATTACCCAGAGAAAGACGTGGATTAAGGGGGAGAGTAATCTCAAACCTGAGAAAATATTTGGTAGCGTTTTTCATAGGAGTAATTCTCATTCTAGTCTTGGAGAAACCCATAAAATCAGTGTCCCAGAGGATAGTTGAATATCCATTAGCTTCAATTCTTTTCGGATTATTGTTCATCATTCTAATCCCAATTGCATCTGCACTTCTTTTAGTTACAATCATCGGAATTCCTTTTGCAATAATCTTATTCCTGTTATACCTGATGGCTCTTTACCTAAGCAAGATCCTGGTCTCATTAGCAATAGGTGAAGGAATAATAGGTAAGAGTAAAAACAAGCTTGGTTTAATACTTGCATTCGGATTGGGATTGCTCATATGGGTAATCTTGAGAAGTATACCTGTTATCAGATTTTTGATCGGCTTACTTACAGTTTTATTTGGTTTTGGTGCGTTCTTTACAGGGTTCAGAAGAAAGAAGAAAAAGAAGGGAATATAGGTAATCTGTCATCTCTTAAACAAAGGAAATTAATGATCTGTTATTTTCAAACTTATTTGAGCTTTTTCAGCAACCAATTTCGCTTTACCACCTACGGGAAAAGTAATCTGTGGGGACGTATGTCCAAAGTCAACCCCGGCAATAACCGGAATATTATTGAACTTTCTGTTCTTTTTAACGATTTTGGTTAATTTTTCCCGACTCATGTTACTTTCTTCTTGAAATCTTCCTATAACAAGCCCTTTTATCCCGGAGAAATCTGGTAATAAGCTCAACGCTGTCAATGAACTGTCAAAATGATACGGTTTTTCCTCGTAATCGTCTTCCAAAAATAATAAAGCATCTTTTAATGAAGGCATAAATGATGTACCAGACAAATGTTGAAAGGTTACAAGATTTCCACCAACTATTGTTCCTTCTGCTTCCCCTTCATTAATTAGAAAGAATCCATCGTTATCGATAAATTTTCGATTCTCTTGATCCAGATACCATTTATCGTCACTCCATTTTTCTGACTCTTTTACCTCAAAAGGTTCTTCTGACATTAGACACTTTTTAAAATATTCCCTACTATATTCAAATCCTTTCAACATACCAAAAGATGAGAAATGTGGACCTACATAAGTAACTAACCCTGTCTTGGTAAAAATTGCGTTTGAAAGAGCCGTGATATCTGAATAACCACATATTATCTTTGGATTTGATTTTATCAGATTATAATCAAGATATTCTAGGATTTGATTGGAATTGAACCCTCCTATAACCGTGAGTATTGCTTTAACGTTATTATCCTTAAAAGCCTCATGAAAATCCTCTACCCTTGAACTGATTTTGGACGAATCAAATTCATCTCTTTCATTAACATGTTTCCCGAAAGTCACTTTAAATCCCATTTCTTCCAATCTCTCAGTCGCTGTTTTTCTATCTCTATCTGACATTATAGCCAAACTTCTGGCCGGACTTACAACTCTTATCTCATCACCAGTAGTCAATTTCTCTGGTACCATACTGATTTATTGGAGAGACAGGAATAAAAACCTGGGTCCTTCTTTTGGATACTTCCAGTGATTTGAATACGAACGTTACTTTAAAGAGAATTTTTTTATGAAAAGGTATAATCTAACCTAATTTTAACTACCAATGTAAAGAAAAATCATTTTAAATTATATATTATGTCATATTCAGAATTTTGAAAAGAAATTAACAGGAGTGATTGGAAATGTTCTACCAATTACCAATAGGTAAAAAAGAGACTGTAAAAACTCCTTTAGGTTGCTTCGGACCAGCAACTTTTACTTTTGGTTGGAGGGACAGTGTAGTAGTTGGATTACCAAATGGAGGTAGAGTGGGGTTAGAACCAAATCAAAGGGAAAGAACTTGGTACGAGAGCCATGACCCATTAAGTGGAGGAAGAGATCTCAACGGTAGAAAAGCTACCTTAAGATATGATGTTGAAAGTTCCCACATCGAAATCGAAACTCATGAATAAATAATACCTAGCTCACGCTAAACAAATCTAATTCTAAAAAGAATAAGAAATTCATAGGTTTACCAATTTCAGCGATCTAGATCTCTCAGACGATTAGTGACAGTGGACTGAATATCTCGAGCGAACTCTTGATACTTACATCCCTGTTCTATCAACCTTATAGTCTATAAGAGTCTTCGCCACAACACCGTACGTTGCCGCACAGCATTGCGAATGTTGGTCTAGTTTTGAGGCCGGCTTCCCGCTTAGATGCTTTCAGCGGTTATCCGTTATAGCGTAGCTACCCGGCACTGCGTTTCACAACCGGTACACCAGAGGCTACGAGATCATGTTCCTTTCGTACTTGTGATTTCTTCCTCTCAGACCAACAGCACCTTCAATAGAGAACGACCGAACTGTCTCACGACGTTCTGAACCCAGCTAACGTCCCCCTTTGATCAGTGGACACCTGCACCCTTGGTTGCTGCTGCACAACCAGGAGGGGGGGAGCCGACAGCGGAGAAGCAATGCGCCTCGTCGATGTGGACTCTCGGAGGCCACGACTCCATTATCCCCGAGGTAGCTTTTCTGATACCACCGGGCCCCATTAAGAGGCACACGATGTATCGCTAACCCACGCTTTCACGGCTGGATTCCTTATTGGGTAGAATCCAGTCAAGCCAGCTTTTGCGTTTGCACTCTACTTCCGATTTCTGTCCGGAATGAGCTGGCCTTTGGGCTCCGTTGATGACTTTTCAACGGAGTACCGCCCCAGCCGAGCTGTCCATCTAGCATTGTCCCGCTATCGCGGTGAGCGCTGCGTTTTTGGAAGGGTAGTGTTCCATGGTCGTCTCCACTTGACCCGAAAGTCAAGCATTAACAACTCCTACCTACACTCTGCAACCAAATCCACAGCACAGCACCAAACTACAGCAAAGCTCTACGGGGTCTTCGCTTCCCATTGAAGGTCTGTGGTATATTCACCACAATTGCAGTTTCACTAGGCCTCAGTTTGGGACAGTGAGGAGATCGTTAAGCCATTCAAGCAGGCCATCAATTAAATGGCAAGAGATTACGCTACTTTACGACGGTCAGAGTTACCGCCGCCGTTTACCGGGGCTTAGGTTGGTTGAAGCCAACTTTGACACACCGGCACTGGGCAGGCCTCAGGGACTATACAAAGGATTTCTCCCTGGCAGTCCCCTATGTTTTTGTTAAACAGTCGCCTCCTCCTTGTTACTGAGACCTGCAATCCGGTTAAAGATTGCAGGCACCCCTTATACCAAAGGTACGGGGCCATTGTTGCCGAATTCCCTAAACTGAGTTAACCTAGGACGTCTTCTCCTTTTCAGAGAGGGGCACCTGTGTCGGTTCTGAGTACGAACATGAAAAATTCTTTAAAAAACCATTTTCATTGACTCTAAGAATCAGTAAAACTTACCTTAAGGCAAGCTCTTCCACCTTCGTTTGGTTCTCCTCTTGACGAGTCTCCCCAAATTTCAATGGCTGACTTGCGTTCACCTATCTCAAAGTGTCTGATTTTTTACTTGTGTTGCCACGCGTATTTCCATGGTATCGGAATATTAACCGATTTCCCTTTCCCCAAGTTCAGTTAAGGCTTGAGTTAGGATCGACTAACTGCCAGATGATCAACATTGCTGGCAAAACCTTGCCCTTAAGACGGTTGGGGCTCTAACCCAACTACGCTGCTACTCGCATCAGGATTTTCATTTCTTAACGGTCCACAGGAACTCACGACCCTGCTTCTACCCATTGAGAACGCCTCGATACCACATTCCTTTCGGAGTCCAAAGTATCGGTAATCAACTTAGTGTCTTCCATTTTCAAAGCCCAAAACCTCGGTTGGTGAACTGTTACGTACTCTTTAAAGGATGGCTGTTTCTAAGCCTACCTCCCAACTGTCTGAGGTTTTGAACGTCCTTCAACATTTAGTTGATATTTAAACACCTTAACTCTGGTCATGGTTGTTCCCACCTTGGAGGCCCGGCTTACCCGGACACCCTCACTTTGGATCTTCTACGACGATAAGAGATTCGGAGTTTAACAGGAAAGCTGAGTCTTTCGACCCTTGACAATCCAATTGGTAGCTCTACCCTCTCATCTATCTCCGATCCGGCTGCACTAAGATGCATTTCTCGAGGAACCCGCTATTTCCAGTCTCGATTGGCTTTTCACCCCTAACCCCAAGTCACCCGAGCGATTGGTCCTCAGCATCGGTATCAGTCCTCCATCCAGCTTTCGCCAGACTTCAACTTGCTTAGGGTTAGATCGACTGGCTTCGGGTCTTGCCCCAGTGATTTATAGGCGCTTATCACACCCTGAGCCACGCCGAAGCTACGCTCATATTGCTTTCGCTAAGATTTTCATCTCACCACTGAAGCAAACTCCCTGACCCATTTTTCAAAACGGATGTTGCAACACTGTTAAACTTTCGTGCCGCAACTGCCTATATCTGTCTGGTTTCAGGCTCTTCTCACCTCCCGATAAGGATTCTTTTCAGTTTTCCCTCACGGTACTAAATTCGCTATCGGACTTCGGTTATATTTAGGGTTGGATATTAATGTTACCCAAATTCCCGATCCATATCCAAGGAACGGTACTCAGGATACTTGACATTTCCCTTCTTGTTTCTTCTACGGGACTATCACCCTCTACGGTACCCCTTTCCAGGGGACTTTAAATTCACAAGCTAGGGAAGACTCAAGTCCTATAACTCCACATCCTTATTAACTCATCGCTAATAAGTTCGGTTTGCCCTATGCCGGTTTCATTCGCCATTACTCACGGCATCTCAATTGATTTCTCTTCCTGCGGGTACTAAGATGCTTCAATCCCCCGCGTCAAACTTCCTCTCGGAATGTCCCGAAGGACAGGATTTCCCATTCAGAGATCTTGAGATCAAAGGCTGCATGCGCCTACCTCAAGCTTATCGCAGCTTACCACGTCCTTAATCTATTCCAAAGCCTAACCATCCACCAAACAGAATCTACGACCTAGATCTTTGCTGTTGGTAAACCTATGACAGAATCATTACTCTCGCTTACGGTCATCGATTTCTTCACTTCGCCCTTCATAGCATCCTGAAGAGTTGCATATTGTTTGTTTTTGGCTCAAATGGTGTCCTTTCTCTTCATCTGGTATCAGAGAGACAGTTCGTCTATCACAGCCAAAGAAATGTAATTAGATAAAACCAATGCATCGAATTATTGAAACATTCAAGCACCTAATTACAAGAATAATATTCGTATAAGAATATTTAAATAGTTTACTCGAATTATGCTAAAGGACCTTAAAATCCCTTTCTAGTTCGGGTAAATCTTCTACCAATTCCTCAGAAACATTTGTATTTTTCTTGAGAAATTTTTTAAAAAACATCTTTTCATTTTTCTTAGATATTTTCCTATTCTTTATTTTGTTATTCATTCTCAAAAGAACCCGGTCCTCCATTTTATTTAGTTTCCTGGCCATTTTATAGTAATAATTATATTCCTTAGGAGACTCCCTTTCAATACTTTTCAGAATTCTCCCTCTGAACTCCTTTCCTCTCTTCTCTAGTAATTCATCCAAAAGAGAATAGGAAACAAACTCACAGAAGATCTCATCCGCTATCTCATCCCTAAAATGTGAAAACCGGTGACTTATCCCATGAAGAAGATGCTGTAAAGCCGCATAATATCTCCTTTTTAAAAAAGATGCATTAAGACAGACGTATTTCTTGTTTCCAGATATTATGAAAAACTCGTTACATGTCTCTTTCCTTGAAAATTTGAAGACTCTTATTCTAATTCTATCAAGCTTTCCTTTATTGAAATCTGATGGAGAATATCCTAAAATAGATTCTTTCAGAGTTATTAGATCTAACTTAAGTTTTTTGATTAACTTTTCATCACAATCCTTGTATTTAATAATCGGAAACATAGAATCAAGAATTATATAGAGTCTAAAGTTTTAACCTCTTCTCTGAGTTAAAATAGCAATTAAATCACTACTGTTACAGTAGTCAAATTAGTAGGTGAAGAACACAATTTTATAAGATTGAAATCCACACATATTTCTGAGGTGTTCTATCATGGGGAGGACAAAAAGATTAAGTATAATGAGGGTAATACTTTCATTTACAGGTGTAATGGCATTGGTTTTAGCATACTTTGTTTGGAGACAGCCACTTGAGACCATTAAAATACTAGTCGCATTAAACTTTCTGATCGCAGGTATAGGTCAATTAACCAGAGCTATATTCTTTCCAGAACTGGAGTAAAGATGCTATTCTTGGGATAATGGGGGGGGGAATCTAATTTTATCTAGTTCTTTTTTCCTATTACAAAGAGATAATCAGGTCCTAATGAACCTTTAATCTCTACGCTTTTCTTTGAAAAATCAATTAAATTGAAACCAGAAACTAAAAGAATTTTCTTTAGCTCTCCTTCTCGAAACAATTTCAGAAAAATCTTAGCCCCTTCTTTTAATGGTTCATCAACAATAACTCCTCCTTCTCCTTCATAAACGGAAATGTAGATAATCCCATCACTCTTTAAGACTCTGTGGAATTCGTTTAGAACTAATCCTAATTCTTTTTTGGGAATATGTATCAGTGAAAAGGATGCAAAAATTCCATCAAAACTTTTATCCGGATAATCTAAATCTCTCAAATCCATTATTTTAAAGATATCTTTTTTGATTTTATTTTTGGCTATTTTTATCATTTCTTTTGAAGTATCTATCCCTTCAACTTCATAACCAAGTTCAAGAAAATATTTTGTAAATTGCCCTGGCCCGCAGCCGACATCCAAAATTTTCGAATTTTCTGGCAGAAGCTCAAGGAATTTATCTATTTTCTCTTTGTCTGAAAAATCTTCAAAAAATAGTTCTGTGTATTTTTCCGCTATTAAATCATAAACCTCGGTTATAGATTTGAAAGAATTTTTCATGATAAGTATAGATGAATTTAGAAAAATATTTTTTTCTATTAATAATAACCCATTTCCTTCATTTTTCATCTTTTATGAGCAATGAATTCTAAAGAATCTTTTATTTTTTCAAGTACTTTATTGGTCCTTTCAAGCTGTTGTTCAATTTTAATTAAAGTGTTGTTCGAGGACATGCCAGCTATTTTATTTACCAATTCAAATGTTTCTTCATCAAAACTCTTTTTCATTTTTTTGATTAAATCGTCACTATCCATATCATAAGAATCACTGAGTCCATCGTAGTCATCATCGTAGCTATCAACCATAATTAATCACTAATTACTATTTGGTTCTACTTTTGCTTAAAGTTTATTCGTATTTAGGTTAGGTTCATTTAATAGTATCAGCTATCGCTGCACTCATCGAAGATGGGAATGTTACTATAATAATTCTTTTCACCGCTAATAACCAATCTGTGTTCCATGGCGTTTTTTGTATTAGATACAATATAATTCCTACGACAATAAATGAGAAAATGTAAGTGAAAAAGACTCTTTTGACAAATTCTTGCCAGTGTTTTTCTATTCTGTTTCTGTAAAAGTTGTAGTAATCAAAAGTACCTATGAATAGAACCGATAAGAAAAGAAATGTTCCGATGTTCAAAATGGGTAAAGTCTCACCTAATAACCAAACTTCTTCTGTGAATGCGACAGGTACAGCTAGAATAGTAGCACCGATAATCACTTGGAGAACATCTTTAAGCTTAAACTCGATCATGAGAGGCGAAATTATTCTATGTATTATCTTTCCTTCTTTGTCTCTTACTGTAATTATCTCTTTTAATTTACCACCTAATCTTACTATTTCCCTCTTTTCTCTGGTTTTAGGCATAATAATTAATTGGTGATTTGAATTAAAAATCTATTATGATGTGAAATATGTATGGACCGAAAGGTATCTAGATGATGTAGTATTTGGGACAGGATGGACCGAAGGGGATTTGAACCCCTAGCCTTCTGGATGCAAACCAGACGATCTACCGAATTGATCTATCGGCCCCCAATTAATTCTTTGATTAATTTGAGTATAAAAGTTTATAAAATAACCGCATAGAGTTATTTCTCATGAATAATAATATTCTTGTGCTTACTTTTTTCCAGAGATAAAGGAACTCCCCATTTCTCCGATTCTTTTTGATGTTCTTTATTCTGATAACTATTCTTTCTACATACTATATACTGAACTAATATTTCTTCATCCATCATATGAGAATTGTAAACATCATAGATATCACAATGGAAATGTTCCCCCCATTCTTCTGGGACTTCAAAATCATCTTCAACTATTAAAAGAACGTCAACATCAGAGTATCTCCTGTTTTTGAAAGGTCTCTCGTACTCACCGAAATTACCTTCAACTAAAGATCCGAATAGGATTATTTTATTAATTTTTGGATTAGGGAGCAAATCTTCAAGAACGAATTTCTTGGTTTTTTTTAGGATAGCTTCTTGTCTAAATTTGGAGAAAATAGTTTTCTTAGGTCTTTCTTTCATATAGTTCTCCATAAAAATAGATTACAGAACTAATCTTAAAAATAATACCATTGTGTAGTCCTAGTGATTGGTGTTTGTTAATGAAAATATAAAGGAGGTGATCCAGCCGCACGTTCCCGTACGGCTACCTTGTTGCGACTTAGCCCCCCTTGCGGAACCCAAATTCGACATTCCCAATTAAGAGAGCGCCTCATTTGGACTCCACTCGGATGGCTTGACGGGCGGTGTGTGCAAGGAGCAGGGACATATTCGACGAACGATAATGACGTTTGTCTACTAGGAATTCCAGCTTCACGAGGTTGAGTTACAAACCTCGATCCGTACTTAGTATGAGTTTGGGGATTGGCTTCCCCTTTCGGGGTCGCAACTCATTGTCTCATACATTGTAGGCCGCGTGTAGCCGGGGAAATTCGGGCCTTCAGCCACGAAGAGCAGATACTAAAATTCTCCATTTTGGATGTTTCATTGGTATCAAGTTAGTAAATTTCTTCACTCTATCGATACCTTGAACTGAAAAACCAAAGCAATCGTCTTTACAGAAGTTTGCATGGTTAACTTCCAGAAATTTTAAAATTTCTGACACTTGATCTCTCAATTTTTCATTTTTAACCTTGAACCTTATTCTAGGACTTCCTTTGTCATCTTCATACCATCCTTCTGCGTCTATTAATCCTGCTACTAATTCCTATTTCTTTTCTCTATCCAAATTATCCATTTTTAAAATTATTTTATCGAATTTTCTTCCTTTGGGTATCCCTGTATTCTCTAAAATTTTTACTAACTCATCCGATCTTAGAGATATTTTCCATACATTAGCACTCTTGTCAAAAAATTTACTTACTTTTCTATTCTTTGTCTCGAACACACTAAGACTATTCCTTGATAAGTCAATGAATTCCTCTAATTTACTAGAAATTACTATTCTATTGGACTTCTCTATATGACCGTCTCCAGCAATAAGACCAATTAGCCAATAATCCATAAACTAACTTGGTTTTCAGAGTTAAAAGATCTGACCACTCTTCATGTATACTGACCTACCGTCGCCTCCACCTTCCTCTGGTTTATCACCAGCGGTCTCCTATGAGTGCACTCTTGCGAGTTAGCAACATAGGATGGAGATCTCGCTCGTTAACGGACTTAACCGCACGCTTCACAGTACGAGCTGACGATGGCCATGCAACTCCTCTCAGCTTGTCTGGTAAGCCCTTCAGACTGACCTTCATCCTGCTGTCGATCCCCGTGAGATTTCCGGCGTTGGATCCAATTGAACCGCAGCCTCCACTCCTTGTGTGCTCCCCCGCCAATTCCCTTAAGTTTCAACCTTGCGGTCGTAATTCCCAGGTGGCCCACTTAACACCTACGCTCCGGCACCACAAACCCTCGTAAGGTTTGTGACACCAAGTGGGCATCGTTTACGCCTAGGACTACCGGGGTATCTAATCCCGATCGCTCCCCTAGGTTTCGTCCCTCACCGTCGAACCCGTTCTAGGTAGACGCCTTCGCCACTGGTGGTCCCACTGGGATTATAGGATTTTACCCCTTCCCCAGCAGTACCTCTACCCTCTCCCGGTCCCAAGTTTTGCAGTATCCCCAGCAAGCCTGCCAGTTTTCCAGCAGATTTCACTAGGGACTTACAAGACCGGCTACGGACGCTTTAGACCAACTAACCATGGATACCACTCGAGGCGCAGGTATTACCGCTTACCGTTCTAAGAGCTTACACTCTAAAGAATGGCGGCTGGCACCTGTCTTACCCACCCCTTATTCTCCGAGCTATTTCAACTCGGTAAAAGCTTATGCAAAGCATAAGCACTTCAAATCCCCCCATCGTGCGTTAACACATTGTGAAGGTTTCGCGCCTGCTGCGTCCCGTAGGACCTGGATTAATGTCTCAGAATCCATCTCCGGGCTTCCACTGTCATGGCCCGTACCCGTTATAGCTTTGGGAGTACATTACACCCCCAACAGGCTGATAAGATGTAGTCCCATCCTAAAACGACGGATCTTTCGATATTCTATCATTCCAGACCAGAATATCTATCAGGTATTAGCCTCAGTTTCCCGAGATTATCCCTGATTTTAGGGTAGGTTGACTACATATTACTGAGCAGTCCATCGAGTCCCTAAGACTCTCGATTTGCATGGCTTAGTCGGATTCGAATAGCAGTATCCTCCGGCAGGATCAACCGGAATTGGTTGGAGATATCACACACTAGTTTTATATCTCACTAACAAATTTCACCTACTAGGACTACAAACTTAAGCCACGCTCAAGCTTGGCATACAATCTCTCCCGACTGATCATCGAGTTCAAACAAAATACGATTGGAAAATATTTAAAAGTTTTCCAAGGTGTTAATATTACTATTGTAGATATTTAAATACTTTTTTTCAGAGAATACCTATTTAATTATCAATAACTATTATTTTTTTATGAGATGGGGTGCAATTTTAGTTGTTTCTCTAATGTTAATAGGAATTGTTCTAGCCGGGACTATATCCTTGACTACTTCCATAACTACTCAGGTCTTAAATACAGATCAAGAGGTAGTTCAGATATCCCTTACAAACTCTGGGGATGAGTCTGCCTATAATGTGCAATTATCTTTACTTAGTGATTATTTTTCTTCTGAAACGGTCTTGGTAGGTACTTTACCTATAAATAAACCTCATAAATCCAATATTACTGTTACTGCTATCAATGAACCAAAAGAGGGCAATTATCCTATGGTCTTGTTAACAGAATACACAGACGCTAATGGATATCCATTTTCTTCTGTGTCGCCAGTTACTTTAACTTACAAAACAGCTAAACCGTCAAGAGTCACGGGAGTATTTGAAAACATAGAGGTAAATGGAAAGAAAACTAAGGATCTTGTACTGAAATTGAAAAATATGGATCAGGAAAGTCATGATGTTAACGTTGAGTTATTTTTACCAAATGAGCTTTCCTCCGATTCCAATGAAAAATATATAGAATTAAACTCAAAAGAGGAAAAGGAAGTGGTATTCAAAATATCCAATTTTGCCGGACTAGAAGGTAGTAGTTATGTGGTTTTAGCATCAATTGAATATGATGAGGAATACCACCATTCTTCTATAGCTAGCGGAATGGTCAGGATAGTTGAAAAATCCACTTTCCCAAGCGGAATGTTCGGAGCTGTGGGAGAAAATATATTAGGAAGATGGATATATTTCGCAATAGTAGGAGTACTGATAGTAATCTTTATAATTTATCAAATCAAAAGTAAAAAACTGGAATTTAAATTCGTTAAAGAGGGTTCAGATGAAGGAAGAGAAGGGGGTCAATAAGATGAATGTCCTAGCAATAGTGGGTATTGTAGTGGTTATGGGTGTCTCAGCCCAGATATTCATGAAAAGGGGAATGAATGAGGTAGGAGAAGTCAGCTTAAAGGAGATGATATCCCCAAAAATCTTCAATGTTTTCCTTAATAAGTTTGTTTTCGTCGGAGTAGCTTTATACGGACTTTCTTCTGTTTTATACCTTGTCGCAATATCCATGGAGGACGTAAGTTTTGTATATCCCCTAATAGGTTCTGCCTATATTTTAACCACGGTTTTTGCATGGATATTTTTCCGTGAAAAAGTAACTACAATGAAAATAATAGGAATACTTTTAATATCAGTTGGCGCATATTTTGTAGTTATGAAATGGTGATATTATCCTTAGAAAAATTTGGGGGAAAAAAGAAATTATTATAAACGTCCTAATCCTTCTTTCAATCCTATTTTTTCTTTTTAATTACTACAAACCGGATTTGGTCTTTTCAGATACATCAACAGGTGGGGGAGATACTGTTGGTTATTATTATATGAGTCATTATATTCACGAATATTTGATACCCAAGGGAAAGTTACTTGGGTGGGCGCCTGGTTGGTTTGCTGGATTCCCCATATTTCAATTTTATTTTCCGCTCTCATTTATTATTTCAGGAATCCTTTCTCTCTTGATACCGGTACATGTGGCTTTCAAGATAATAACAATGTTGGGTGTTCTATTACTTCCCTTTTGTTCCTTTTTCTCCTTTAAATTCATGAAATACAAATTTCCAGTTCCCATTATTGCTGCCATGTTTTCCCTTGTATTCCTTTTTCTTGAACATTACTCAATGTGGGGTGGGAATATACCCAGTACTTTGGCCGGGGAATTTTCACAGGGCTTAAGTTTATCTCTGATGGTTCTGTTTTTCGGATCTTTCTACAGAGGAATTAAAGATAAAAAATACATTATCTTCAACGGAATTTTATTTGCATTAATAGTTTTGAGTCATGGCGTAATAACAGCTTACACTTTTATCTCATCTATATTTTTATTGGTGACCTCCGATAAGAAAGAATTTATCTCGAGGATTAAATACTTCTTCTTGGTTTATGCGTTGGCCGGAATGCTGTCTGCTTTTTATCTTGTCCCGATGATTTTAAAATCTAGCTATTCAATACCACATTTCTGGTTTTTACCGAACTCATTTTCAGAAATAATGAAGATGATATTTCCCCCCTCTTTCAGGTTTATGCAGATTTTAGCCTTATTCGGGATTTTTATCGGGATTAAAAAGAAGGACAAAAGAATAATTTATCTTACCCTTTGTCTGCTCACTTCAATTGCAATATATTTCCTAACCCCGACCTTAAATAATCTGGAAATTCCGATATTTGAGCACTTCATGTCTGTCAAATTTATTCCTATCTCCTATATTTGTGAATTCCTGATAGCAGCAGCAGGACTATCTATAATAATTAAAAAAATGAATGGAACATGGTTAATTCCGATAATACTTTTTATGCTAACTACATATTATGTGAGTTCGGCCTCGTCTTATATCTCATTTTGGATTAAGTGGAATTATTCTGGCTTTGAATCCAAACCTATGTGGGAATCATGGCAAAAGGTCAATGATTTCCTAAACAATGCTGGTCCAGGAAGAGTAGAATTTGAATACGAGGATAAAAAACATGATAGTGGTTTGGGGAGTTCTAGGGCCGCAGAGGCTTTTCCTGTTTTTTCAAAATCTACTCTAATAGGAACGAATTTTCAATCGGCATATAATGGCCCATATATTTACGCAATGGAATGTGAATATTCCAAGAAATGTCCCTGTCCTCTTTATCTACTTTCGGATGGGTGTCTTCCTTATAATTTAACGAATGCCAAAGAACACTTGGAATTATTTAACGTGAAATATCTTATGGCTGTGACTGAAGATGTTAAGTCAGATTTAACTGAGGACTCAGACTTTGAAATGGTTTACGGAGCAGATGAACTGGAGGTTTATGAATTGACCACTCATGATGGAAGTTATGTTGTTCCGATTGAAAATAAACCTGCTTTGATTCAATCAGATGAGTGGAGGGAAATAACTCTTGAGTGGTTCAAAGAGAGGATAGATTTAGTTGATACCCCTCTAGTTATCAAAGAGAAAATTACTCCTGAGGACGAAAAAGTATTCGAACAAATAATTTACGATTATCAAAATTTAAATCAGATTCAGGAAATACCTTATACTGATACTTGTAGTGTTAATGAAGAAGTAGAAAATGAGGAAATAAGAATTACGACTGACTGTATAGGAAGACCATTACTTGTGAAGATTTCCTATTTCCCTAACTGGAAGGTAGAAGGTGCAGAAAGGGTATATAGAGTATCTCCCGCATTTATGATGATTATACCAGAACAGGAAAATGTTAGATTATATTATGGGAAAACATGGGGGAATTGTCTAGGAATTTTTGCTAGTATTATTGGGGTAATATTAGTATTGATTTTAATATTTAGTAAGGAAGCTAGGAAAATCGTTCAAGCTTTAATAGAAGATAAAATTAAATTTTGAATAAAAAATTAAGTGTGCTAAAAACTTAAAATTCGATTAATAAAGAGACGTGAGTTAAAATGAATATTTTAATAACTGGTGGGGCAGGTTTTATTGGAAGTCATTTAACTGAAAAACTTTTGGAAGAAAGACATTCAGTGACTATATATGACAATTTTATGAGAGGTATAGAAGCTGAGAGGAATGTGAAAGAAATTATCAGTAAAAACGGTAATAAAAATTTTGAAGTTGTCAAAGGTGATGTAACAGATTTCAAAAAAACTAAAAAAGTTATTAAAAACAAGGATCAAGTCTATCATCTAGCCGCCCTCCCAAGTCACAGGTTAGCTTTGAAACAACCAAGAGATTATGCAATGGTAGATGTCATTGGGACTGTAAATGTATTGGAAGCGTCAAGACTAACCGAATCAACCCCAAAGGTCATATTTGCGTCCTCAAATAAGGTTTATGGTAAATTGAAACCTCCTTTCAAGGAAACAATGTCCCCAAAACCAGAAGGTCCTTATGGATTATCCAAATTCTGCTCGGAAGAATTTTGCAAAATGTATGTTGACTATTATGGTTTGGATGTTCCTGTAATAAGATATCACCATGTAATAGGCCCAAGATGTCAACCAGATAGGGAGCTCTCCATCTTCGCTGAAAGAGCTTTAAAAGGAAAGAAACCCATTGTTCATGGGACTTTTGAAAACGGTGACTTTATTTCCTGCGCAGCTGATTACACAAACATACATGATGCGGTGAAAGGAACTATTTTAGTTTCGGGAGTTGAGGGTTTCGATACATTTAATCTCGCTACTGGAAAGGTAACGACAGTTCTGGAAATTGCTGAAATGACCATGGAAAAATTAGGGAAGAATAATTTAGAGATAGAGTATAAGGAGATGTTACCTCATGAGACACTTGTCCATCGATCAGAAGTTTCGAAAATTGGGAAAAAAGTAGGGTTTAAGGCAAAAAAAACAGTGGAAGAAGCAATTGAAGACTATGTGAAATGGAGATTGAAAATTGGTCCCAGAGATCAGGCTGTTTACAAATAAGACCTTTAATTTGATACCCAAGCCTTTATTATCGCTGAGAATATAGATATCGAGTCTTGAATTATTTTAATATTAGACGTACCCCCCTCTCTTGGAGCATATGTTATAGGTACATCTACTATTCTTAAGTTCTTCTTAGAAGCTATTATACCTATTTCAGGTTCATAACCAAACTTATCCTCTTTGAAATCTATTTTATCTATAGCATCTCTCGAAAAGGCCTTAAATCCTGCTTGTATATCCGTGAATTTATTTCCAGCAAATATACTAGTTAACCAAGAATCAGCTTTATTAGCTATTCTATTCCTATTACTTAAAGAGCCTTCCTTCACTACAGAATCTTCCATGAATCTTGAACCGAATGTGACATCTGCATTTCCTTTCAATATCGGATCTATGAGTTTAGGTACCTCCTCTGGTAGAAATTGAGCATCCGCATCTATTTGTAATACTATGTCACCCTCAGAGTTCTTAATACCTTGTTTAATCGCATAACCCTTGCCTCTATTTTCCGGATAATGGACAACCTTGACGTTTTTATATTTTTTTGACTGCTTTAAACATTTCTCATAGGTACTATCTACAGAACCATCGTCAACTAATATTATTTCAGTTTTAAGTTCAAGTTTTTGGAGTCTAGGAACTATCATATCTATATTTTCTTCCTCATTATACCCTGGGACAATTATAGAAATTAATTGGAATTTCTTATTTTTACTCATAATTTTAATAGTTAGGATGTATAGATTTATAAAGGTTGATTTATGCTTCCACTGATAACATGGTACATTTTTATCCAACTACTATCTATCACTGCATTTCCGATATGCTTTACAATTTTCAAAAATTTAAAAGATAAAGGGTATGCAATCTCGAAAATAATGGGAGCTGTATTCGTAACATATATTTCCTATATACTCAGCGTCATCAAAATGTCCGAATTTGGGGTAAGAACAATATTTCTTTCTTGGCTAATTCTGCTACTGATCGATGTATATCTTGTATATTTTAAACGAATATTTAAGAAAATAAATCTAAATGACGGGACTTTTTGGAAAATAATATTAACCACAGAGATTGTTTTCCTATCGACGTTTTTAATTTTCTGTTTTATAAGATCCTTTTATCCTGGGATATACGGGGGGGAGAGTGTTTACGATTTAGCTTACACCAATACTCTAAAAAGAACCGACACATTTCCCCCAAAGCATACATGGTTTTCTACTGCTAATTTAGATAATTACTATTATTCTGGTCATCTAATTATCGCAGTTCTATCAATACTAACAAATGTACCAACTCATTATGCATACAACCTAGCCTTGGCTCTGAATATGTCCCTACTCTCAGTCATATGTTTCAGTATTGTTTTTAATCTCACCAAAAAATTCAAATATGCTATATTTGCCGTGATTTTAATTGTTTTTTGCGGTAATTTGATGGGTTTGTTTGAAGCTGTAAGCTATCTAAAACCTGGTATAAACTGGTATATTGATAATTATTACCCTCCGCAGGGAGGATCATTTCTGAGTAAAATCAGAAGCTATAACTGGTGGTGGCCAAGTAGAATAATACCAGGAGCAATACATGAATTTCCATTCTGGAGTTTCATCTGGGGAGATTTGCATGGACATTTCTTGGCATTACCTTTCAGGGCAGCGGTTATTCTGATTTTAGTTTCCATATTTAATTCCAGAAAAACTACATTCCAACTTCTAAAGAAAAAAAGAAACTTCATAATACCCGCCTTACTTATTCTGTCACTGATGATAGGATTTTCAATGACAATAAACATATACGATTACCCCTTCTTGCTGCTCTTGTCAGGGATATTACTTTTCTTCAATGATCTGAAGATATCTAAAGGTATCAAACCCAATATTATATTCTCATTTTTGGCAAGTATCTTAATTGTATTTCTGAGCTTTATTTCATTCTTTTTAATCAACAGTCAAATGATACAGAGGTTAAATAGTCCTATCCTAGAAATATTACCCCATGATCAGAACCAATATATAAACACCACAGAAAGAACTGGAATA
This sequence comes from Candidatus Aenigmatarchaeota archaeon, assembly GCA_014728985.1. GTDB lineage: Archaea > Aenigmatarchaeota > Aenigmatarchaeia > CG10238-14 > CG10238-14 > CG10238-14. The sequence goes on along the minus strand of WJKS01000097.1, from coordinate 9,811 downwards.
GGTTTAGAAATATTCAAAACCAGTTTATACCATTTTTTCGTTGTTTTTTCACTACAGATTTTGGCGATATTGGCTTTCATATTCGATGATATTTACAAAAATTTTAGATTTAAAAAGTTAGCTTTATTTTTATTAATAATATATCTTATTTTCTTGTCGGTGGTATTTCTAAACTTTTTCAGAAGATATGAGGAATTTTATCTCCCCATGAAACCGGAATTAAATATCAAATATTTTATTTTTGATTTTCAACTTTTAGCGTTAATTTTACCAACAATTACTTGGTCTTTATTCAAATTTTTAAGAACAGAGAACCGTGAACTAAGCTTTATTTTGATTTTACTGATATTTTCCTGTTTGTACATACTCATTTGCGAATTAGTTAATTTAGAAGGTAGATACGTCTTTATGAATAAAGTTTATGGGACTCTTTACATAACTCTAGGTATAATTTCAACGTACTTTATTTATTTAATCATAAAAAGAACTAAATTTCGTTCTATCCTCTCAAAGGTATCTATTATGGTCTTCTTTATTATCTTCCTTTCTTACCTTGTATTCCCAATATTTTCTACACTTCAAAAAACAAATCTATTGACTCCACAAGAAGAAAAACTGACTTTAAATGGAATTAAATTCCTTAATAGAACACACCCAAATGACTACAAAGCAATAAAATGGATAAATAAAAATATAGAAGGTACCCCAACAATACTTGAAGCTCCAGGCAGACCATACCAATACACATCTAGAGTTTCAGTTTATACGGGACTACCAACGGTCCTTGGCTCTACTGATCACATGGAATTACATCTCGCCATTGAGAGGGGATTAATAGATCAGATATGGAGAGAAATGGATGAAATCTATAATACCAATGATAATATCGAGGCTTTAGATTTATTAGAAAAATATGAAATTGATTATATCTACATAGGAGAATTAGAAAAATACTATAACGAGCTCAATATTGATTTCCGAGGCTCAATAGAAGATAAATCTTATTCTCCTGAAGGCCTGAAAAAATTCTCTAAGTATCCAGAACACTATACACTAATATATAATCATTCTGACGTTCAAATTTATGAAGTTAATTGGGAAAATATATTAAGTGAATGATCATGTTCCAAATAATCCCGGTTCTAATTTGGTTGCTCATTATTGAATTTCTATGTTTTCTAATGACTCCTATTTTGTTTAGGATATTCAAAAATCTTAAGGATAAGGGACTGGTATTTTCGAAGTCTATCGGAATATTACTATCTACTTATTTTACGTGGATTATTGTCAATCTAGGAATCTCAGAATACTCTGCCTTAAGTATAATTTTATCGATTCTACTGATAGCCTCGGTCTCAATATGGTCATTTATCAAAAGTAAAAAGGAAATAATGGACTTCGTCCGAAATAATATCAAATACCTACTTTTAGTTGAGCTATTATTTATCTCATCATTTCTATCCTTCACAATTGTACGCTATTTTGATAACAGTATAGTTGATGCAGAAAAACCTCAAGACTTCATGCTTTTGAATTGTATATTAAGGACAAAGGCCTTTCCTTTAAATGATTGTTGGTTTACTGGAGAAAAAATGCAATATTATTACTTTGGACATATGATGGTCTCAAATTTGACAAAAATCTCGGGAATAAGTTCTGGGATAACCTATAATCTGGCTATACCTTTATTCTTTTCTTTGACTTTAATAAACTCTTTTTCAATCATTTACAATCTGACCAAAAAGAAGGGATCTGCCTTACTTGGATCCATTTTAGTTAGTTTTATTGGTAACTTTAGGGGTTTATTTCAGGTAGTGGAAACTGGGAGATTCATTCCCTTTAACTATTGGTCAAGTGCGCATTACATAATTCCCGGAACAATCAATGAATTTCCTTATTTCAGTTTTCTCCATGCAGACATGCATCCACACATGATGGCAATTCCATTCACATTGATTTGTATAGGACTTGTACTTAATCTGATCAAATCAAAAAAGAAATCAAAGGATTTACTTAAGAGTGATTTACCTGAAATTATCATTTTATCTCTTTTGATTGGTTCTCTGGCATTTATCAATACCTGGGATTATCCAACTTACCTTGGCTTAACTTTAGTTGTGATCTTAATTCAGCAATGTCTACAAAATTCAAAAAAAGTTAATTTGAGCCTTATCAAAAATACCCTGATCCTTTCATCAGTTGTAGTTATCCTAAGTCTTATTTTATTTTTACCTTACCATCTAAGCGTGAAATCCACAAGAGCTATAGGATTTACCTCACAGAAAACATTGACAAAGCATTATCTTATAATCTACGGGCTTTTTTTATTTGTATCATTGACTTACCTATATTTTTATTCTAAGAAAAACAAAATTCTAGAAATTAAAACCCAAAAATTTAATATTTCTATTCCGATTAGTATAGCAGCTCTTCTGATTATAACTTTCGGACTTTTGAATATTCCATTAGTATCTTTATTCCTGATTTTGGTGATCTTTGGAATACTACTATGGAAAAAAATTGGCCTAAAAAAAATTAACCGCGAAAATATATTCGCAATAACATTATTTTTCATAAGTATTGGACTCTTAATTGTGATCGAATTCCTGTTTGTTGACGATTCTTTTACTGGTGACCTTGAAAGGGTGAATACTGTTTTCAAAGTAGGTATGCAGATATGGGTACTAATGTCCATCTCATCGTCATATTTCTTCTATTACATAAAAAATAATTTTCTCAAAAGAGGCACAATTTCTAACATAATTTGGACCGGGACATTCATTCTTTTGTTATTATTTTCCTTAATTTATCCAGTATTTGCCACCTACAGTAAAACCAAAAATGGTTATAATTTTTTCGGTAAAAGTAAGACCCTAGACGGTAGAGATTATCTAAAAAATGTGGATTTCTGCGATTACGATGCAATTAAATGGATAAATGAAAATATAGAAGACACTCCGGTGATTCTGGAATCGAAAGGGCAATCATTTCAATGGACTTCATGTGTTTCGTTTAACACGGGTTTGCCTACATTAGTTGGTTGGGAAGGCCACGAACAGCAATGGAGACCAAAATCCCTTGATAAAATATCAAAAAGAGCTGTTGATATTGATAAAATCTACAATAACCAGAGCATGGAATTGATAGAAAAATACAATATTTCTTACATTTATGTGGGTAAACTTGAAAAAGATAAATATTCAGAAGAAAACTTAAATCAGTTCAATGATTTATTTGATTTAGTTTACAATACTACTGAAGCAAAGATATACAAGGTAGATTGAAATGAAAAAAGAATTGGTAATACTTTTGGTAATCTTCCTACTGGGAGTCGGTTTAAGATTCTATGACTTAGAAAGGCGTCCGGTCCATTTTGACGAGGGTGGAGGATATGCTGATGGTATAAAGAAGTTTTATGAAAAGGGCGAGTATCACTATAATCCAGATTTTCACGGACCATTTCTTTTCTATGCTGGAGCTTTAAGTTTTAAGTTGTTCGGATTAAGTGACTTCACTTTAAGGCTAATGCCAGCTTTATTCGGTTCCTTAACTGTTTTACTACTCTATTTGATAAGAAACTGTTTCAAAAATAAAGGTTTTTTGATAGCAACCATTCTCATTGTAATTTCACCATCGCTTGTCTACTATTCAAGATTCGGATTACATGACTCTTATCATGTCTTTTTCAATCTGGCAACCTTTTGCACATTCTTTCTCTATCAAAAAACTAAAAATAAACTACATTTTTTCCTGTTCATAGCTAGTTTTGCCCTACTTTTCACAACCAAAGAGAATGCTTACATTTTTCTCGGGATATTTGGGCTATTTTTGGGTATAGAACTGATTTATTCTATTCTATCAAAGAAGGGTAACTTAGATAAAAAAATAAGGGACGGTTTAAAACCTATCATTGATTGGGTATGTAAGAATTGGAAAATGTTGGGTATCTCATTTGTAATTTTCATCTTCATTTTCTCAATATTTTATTCTGCCTTTTTTAAGTATCCAGAAGATATATTGGAATCTGCAATATCACCAATGTTACATTGGGTTGACAGAGGAGTTGAAAAGGGCGGTTTTTACAGACCATATACATTCTATCTAAGAATACTCCTTAATTATGAATTCGTTGCTCTTATTGGTGGGTTATTGGGAATATTATTAGTAATAAAAGAAAATACCCAATTTAATCGCTTCATCTCGATTTGGACAATACTTTCGGTCGCAATATACCTTTGGATGCCTTACAAACTACCTAATAATGTTACTCATGTTGTTTTACCTTTATGTTTATCTGCAGGTACTTTGTTCGGATATATATCAAAAAATTTATCAAATAAATTCAGAATATTGTTCCACATTATTTTAGGGATTTTAATACTGATAAACCTTGGAATTTCAATAGATCTAAATTTTAACAAGTATGAGAATGAACCTGAAAATCTCTTAGCTTTTGTACAAAGCACCAATGACCTGAAGGATTTAGTAAATTTAATGAATGACCTGGGGGACAAACATGGCAGAGATCTTAGTGTGATAGTTTCAGTTCCACAAACCGAATATCCACTTTCATGGTATCTTAGGGACTTCAGACAAGTGAGATATCTTTTACAGAAGGTTGAAAACCCTGAAAATTGGGATAGGTACAATTGGGGCGGCGATGCGAAACTAGTATGGGACTCTGAGGTTTCTCATAGTGGTAATAGAAGTATCAAGATTTCATCAGTTAATGGCTCTAATTCTAATTGGCAAAGTAAAATATATCTGAATGACGGATGTTATATACTTGGTTCCTGGGTAAAAACAGAAAACCTTGAAAAATTAAATGAAACAGGTGAATTTGCAAGGATATTAATAAGAGCAGACTTGAATGATTTTCCAAGTACCATTATCGGTAGGTCTGATGAAATATTAGGAACTCGGGATTGGGAATACCTAGAAACTGATTTTTGTGTAGAGGATAAATCCCAATATATATGGATTGAACCCATACTTGCAAACTGGGCATTTGCTAAAGGAACTATCTGGTATGACGATTTCACTCTTAATAACCAAGAAGGGGAAGATATTTCAGATAAAATAATTAACCGGGGCTTGGAAAAAGGCTTTGGTCTTGAAAACTGGGATTCAGATGTAATAATAGTCTCTGAGGATTCAGGTCAAACATTAGAAGGGAATAAAGGGTATATATTATCTAAATACACATTAAGACCAACAGTAGAATTAGCAGTATATGTTAAGGAGGATTTAGTCTAATGAAACCAAACTTATCAGTCGTTATACCCGCTTATAATGAAGAAATGAATATTAAAAAAGTGATTGAACTGACAATTAATTCTCTTAAAGGGCTGAATTTTGAGCTTGTTATCGTGGACGACGGGTCCAAGGACAAAACCAAAGATATAGTTAAGAAATTAATGAAAAAATACAAAAGGTTAAGATTAATTGTAAAGGACGTGAATAAAGGGTATGCAGACGCATTAAGAACCGGATTCAATTCCTGTAAAGGCGAATACATAACTTTCATAGACGCTGATTTGCAGAACAGACCTGAAGATATACCCAAACTTATCGACTGGGTGGATAAGGGATATGATATAGTTATTGGGTGGAGAAAGGATAGGAAGGATATTCTGATCAGGTTAATAGTTTCCAGGTTATGGAATTCTCTTTGCCATTTGTTGTTCCAAATACCTTTTCCTGATATTAATGGTAAACCCAAGGTATTCAAAGCAGGTATCCTGAAGGACATAAAAATTGAGACAAAGCAATGGGTGATAGATCTTGAATTAGTCCATAAGGCCTTGAAGAAGGGTTATAAAGGTATGCAGGTACCCGTTGGCCATTCTTCTAGAGAAGATAAACAATCGAAGGCCACATTCAGGAAGGGACTAATATCTTTAATGAGTTTATTGGAGTATAGAGTTAAATCCTGGTAAAAATCAATTTTCAATTAATTCTAAGATTTTATTACCTACTACCAAGGCACCTTCTACTGACCTATCAGGATAGTGATTGAACATACCACCGATTACAAGATTCTTAACTGGAGTTTTGTTACCTACTCTTTTTTTCTGATACCCTGTTTCATAAAGTATTCCTGCATTTGTGTCTTTAGCTAATTTCCACCAATTAACATCCTTTTTCTTGATTTCTGGAAATATTTTCCTCAAATCAGTGAAATATTCCTCAAAGACTTCCTTATCTGACATTTTCCACAAATCCGAACTATAGTTAGGATAACTCGCCAGATAGACAACTTTATCCTTGTAATTCTCAATGGGTTGAAGATTTGTGTGTTCTATTATCGCACCTATAAGAGAATCATCAATGATATTTGTCCAATAAAAGTCAGATAAGCTTTTCTTCAATCCGAGTAACAGGCACATTGCACCCTGATATTTGAGCGATGTTATCCTTTTCCTGTATTTTTCTGGTAGTTCCTTGAACTTAGCAAGCTCTGGTAAAGGGATGGTACTTACCACATACTTAGACTTTATCTTCTTTCTTCCCAAACTTACGCCCTGTATTGCTTTGTTCTTTATTAACAACTTACTTGCGGACTTTGATTTTAGGATTTCTCCACCGTTTCTAAGTATCTCCTCTTCTAATCTATCAATTAATTGCTGGAATCCACATTCTATGTAACCCAAGTTTTCTTTCCCTAATCCACCGCTAGTTCTCATGTTGATTCTCTCGATAAACCATGCTGCGGACGCCTTTTTGGAATTGTCCCCGTATTTACTCTCCAAAAGAGGCCGGAAAAATTTATTATAAAGACCCTTACTTGAATTTCCGATTATCCATTCTTTGGCAGTTATCTTATCCAGTTTCTCAAAATCTTTTGAGGTTTTCATTTTTAACGCTAGCAGAACAAACTGTATTTTTTCCAATAAATTCAGGGGGCTGAAAGTACCTAAATGAAAAGGTGTTGACATGTCATGTATTTTACCATCAGTGTAAAAACCAAGATCTGATTTGTTCCAACCAAAACCTTCTATACCTATCTCATCAACCAATTCCAAGAAATTCTTATCCGTCTTAAAGACATGATGATAATATTTTTCAATCGGACAACCTCTCGTCTTAAGAGACCCAAGTAAACCACCCAACTCTTTTGATTTCTCGATTATTATAATCTTCTTCCCTTTTTTACTTAGTTTATATCCAACAAATAGTCCAGTTAATCCTCCACCAAGTATTATTGTATCATATTCCATTTCCTCTCAACTCTTTTCTCACCCTAAAAATATTTTTCAAATAACTCTCAACTGTTTTCTTTATTTTAACAGTACTTCCTTTATCCTCTATCCATTCTACAGGTATTGATTTTAACCTGTAACCAGCATGAAGTCCCTTGACTATTAATTCTGTGTCAAAAAACCATTCATTATTTTCAATTTCTGGTACTAATTCTTTTGCTATTTGACTGTTTATTGCTTTGAAACCACACTGAGCGTCATTGAATGGGAAATTTAGGAATGCTCTCAGAAGAAAATTATAACCCTTGGAAAGGACGTCTCTCTTAAGTGAGCGCTCCAGTTTGGATTCCTCGTGATGCCTTGAACCAAATGATATATCATATCCTTTCTCTATAGCATCGGTCAATTGCCCGAGATGCCTTAGGTCAGTTGAGAGGTCAACATCCATATAGCACATTATATCCGCATCAGTTGATGTCCATGCTCTTTTCAAAGCCCTTCCTCGTCCTTTTTGGTCCAAATGTATGTAATTAACTTGTTTGTATTTGTTTTTCAGTTTTTTGGCAATTTCCAATGTTCTGTCAGTGGATGCATTATCTGCAATAAGAATTTCAAAATCCTTGTAATTCTTTTTACAAACTTTTAGAACCTCTTTAACACTCCATTCCAACTGTTCTTCTTCGTTATAAACAGGAATTACCACGGATATTTTTGGCATGTATCAATCTAATAGGTTAAGAAAACTTAAAGATTTAACTCATGAAGTAATTGCCATTAGCCTTCTGCTCCTGATCCAGCTGGGAATCTAATTTATTTGCTCTTGGGCGACCAGTTGTCTTATCTCTTCTGAAGGTGACACCTACTTCCCTTAGGAACTTGTTGAATGCGCTTTCGACTGCTTCTGGTCTTTCTACGTGACCTTCAACACCACTTTTCCCCAAGAAGACCATTGCTCTATCGGATATCTGACTTAGGAAGAGGAGATCATGGTCTATTATTAAAGCAGATGTTTCCTGTCTCTCAACCAAATTCCTCACCATCTTTGCGAGATTAAGCCTTTGCTCTACATCCATGAATGCAGAAGGTTCATCCAAAAGGTAAATATCTGAATTTTTACTCAAAGCGACAGTAACAGCAGTTCTTTGCAACTCTCCTCCTGAAAGCTTATTCACGTTCTTTTCAAGTAGTTTATCTATTCCAAGAGGTCTAAGAATCCTGGACTTATAATCACCGGTCCCTAATTTACTTGTTACCGATTTGAGAAGTTGTCTTACAGTTCCATCAAAGTCTGTTTTGGGGTATTGTGGCTTGTAGGATATCTTGACCTTACCATCTATTTTTCCTTTGTTTTGTTTTATTTCCCCTGATAGGATTCTTGCAAAAGTTGTTTTACCAAGGGCGTTAGCACCTAATATTCCTACAACCTCTCTTTTGTAGATATTGCCTTGATTTACCTTGAGCTGGAAATTACCCAATTTTTTCTCGACGTCCTTGAAAGATATCATCTGCTCTATTCCTGACTCCTGTTCGATGAAAGTTGACTCAAAAGTTATTGGTTCTGTTCTTATTCTTACGTTATCTTCCTTGATATAACCATCCAAAAAGGCATTGATACCCACTCTAACAGAATATGGGCTTGAAACTATACCATAAACACCAGGTACACCATAGAATATATGGATGTTATCTGCGAGGAAATCAAGTGTGGCCAGATCGTGATCAACTACTATTACTGACTTTCCTTTACAGAATTCACGGATACTCTTGGATATCTCTAATCTCTGGAAAACATCAAGGAAACTAGTGGGTTCGTCGAAATAATAGATATCTGCATCTTTTGCTAAAGCGGCTGTTATTGCTACTCTTTGGAGCTCTCCTCCGGATATCTTGTCAATTTCTTTATCAATTATCCTTTCAATGCCAAATTTCTGGATGAGATCGTTTAGGATACCTCTCTCGTCTGTATTGTCAAGGAGTTTTGAAACCCTTCCTTTAAAGGCGAACGGTATTTTATCAACTCTTTGGAGCTTGTAGGAAACATTCATTTCACCGGACTCGAGTCGTTCGAGGTAATTCTGGAGTTCTGTACCCCTGAACATTCTTACTATCTCTGACAAATTTGCTTCCTTTTCCTGGCCTAGATTTGGTTTCATCTGTCCTGAGAGGATTTCCAAGGCTGTAGTTTTACCTAACCCGTTTGAACCAACAAGTCCTACTATTCTATCTGGGTTAGGGAATGGAAGGCGGTAAAGAACGAACTGGTTCTTACCAAACCTGTGAATAGGAGTTTCTTCAAGTTTTTCCGGGAGATTGACAACATGCAAGGCCTTATAACCTGCCTTATCACATTTACTAACACATAAACCACAACCTATACATAATCCCTCATCAATGATTGGGAATCCTGTTTTCTCATCAATAACTACACATTCTTCGCCCTTTCTATTAATAGGACAAACCTTTTTACAGAGATAGCCGCATTTATCTCTTTTACATAAGTCACGGTTTACGGTAGCTATTCTAGTCATGAGTAGAATTAGTGTTTATAGAATTTTATAAGTATTTAGAATAGTTAAAAAATTAAGCTCAGTACCAGTACTTCTGAAAGT
>WJKS01000096.1 GCA_014728985.1 Candidatus Aenigmatarchaeota archaeon | reverse complement strand
TGATGTCAGTGAAATGTTCAAGAACTATTGCCGGGTGATTTCTTGACAGACTGGGTATCCCTGATACTGTCCCGAGGAAGGTTATGGTTATCATAAGTAATTCTATTGGTGGGTAATTAGTTATAGTTTATGGGTTTTTGGGAGAGAAATTCTGTTATTTTTCTTGCTTATTTTACTATAATATATCTAATAATGATATATATGATGATTAAAAAAAGAATTATTCCTTTTCTATCCTCAGAGGGATTTTCCTTCCTTTGAAGTGAATAAGAATGATTGGAAACGTTCAGAATCAGGTAGTTGCAGCAACCCCTATAGGCGGGAATGAGAACTCCTATAGTTAAGGTCGTTTCCTAATCCATCATTGCTGATGAATTCTGCAACCTTTACTCGAACCAATTGGTCCTGGTTTCTTACCTGTCTTTCTTGCCACTCTGACCAGGGTGGATCGCTTTCCCTGGCTGCACCGCTATGCGGAATTATCCTATCGTGGCCTGCACTGGCCAGGTGCAGACTTACGCTACATGTTAACCTTAGATCAGGTTAACTTTTATTGAGCAGACTGTAGTATGCCTGCTATTGAGTCAAAACTAAACACCGGCCGCTAATGCAACGGCAGCTTGCTTGAGATACTGGAGGTACTGTAACACAAGCTGCTGGCTTGCCCAAAACTCATCGGGCTCAGCCCCATTGGCGGTAGCGGATTCGATCAGGCCCAGCAGCATAGCACGGACCTGACCGAGACTTTCCATTAAAAGTCTCATAGCGTTAAGAGGTGAAGAACATGGAGCATTGATCATTTCATAGAAACTACCTGTTCCTCCTTTGACTGTACAATAACTTCCAATTTAGATATCATATGCGTCACATACATGTCGTGGATAATGAACAAGGAGAAGAATGTCTTTCTGTAGTAATTAAATTAAGATTATGGGGTTATCATCCAGAGAATACTCGGGGGGGACTTGCTATAGAAGAGAGATCGATCTTCAAGTTGGACGAGGGCTGAAAACTGAGCATCAGAGACATCTTGAGAGTATGGGTTATCGGATATCATCATCATTAGATGATCTGGATTAAATATATCCAGCCAATTTCGCAATCTTTATCATCAAATGAACAAACCTGGCATTAACTTCTAGTACTTTCTTTCCTATAGATATAGCCGTGTCTAAAATGGCATCTCTTGAAGGTTCTTGTCTTTGAGGGAGACTCATTCCCGTATCAATCGGATAAATTGGTTCTGTACCAGTATTCATTCCTCTACCAACCCATCTTCCTCTAGTAGGATAAACAATAGGAGTTCCTTGACCATGATTCATGTCAGGATAATATTTACGAGTTACTTCAGGAACGTATCCAGGAGGTACCTGATCATAATCAGTTACTATGTATCTCATAACTATTAGGAGAGGATTGAGATATTTATAACTAAGGTCCTTCAGAAATCTATTTGATAATATTTCTACTTAAATCAAAATATGGTCAGAGGAGGCTACTAAATAACTTTTTCATAGATTTTAATATTTTACTTAATCTAAAAGAAAACACTCTGAAGGGAATTTATATCAATAGAATGGATAAATATTTAAGTAAGAAAGTAAAATAATCTTACCAGGTGAAAATTTTGAAAAATCAAGAAATACAGGTAACAACAGTATCCCCAAAGGGACAGGTTGTTATACCCCAAGAAATAAGGAAGGAAATGGAAATAAAATCTGGAACAAAATTTGCAGTATATGGTAGGACGGATGTTATAATATTCAAAAGACTGGAATTACCTACTGTAAATGATTTTGAGAACCTAGTTGATTTCGGAAAAAAATTTGCCAAGAAAAGGGGAATTAAGAAGGAAGATGTGCTAAAGGATGATTAAAGCTGTTTTAGATACTAACATAATTATTTCATCTATATTTTGGAGAGGAAAACCATATAAAATCGTCAGAAAAGGTATCACAGGTAAATATCAGATATCCCATAACTTGAATGATTAATTTTTTAATCCAGGATTTCTCATAGTTAATTGTGTCAATACCCTTTTGGAAAATTATTGTCTACGGTCTTTTTATCGGAGTTACTGTATCATCCAGCATACTGTTCATCTTCAGACTAGTTCCTATCACCAAGGATTTGATGATATCGATTCTCTATCTCTACCCGGCAGTGGGTGGAATAACTGCTTATGTGACCTATAAAAAAATAAATTCTAATCCCATCAAAAGACAAAGAACAGAAACCCCTAAAAAACAAAAACTAGAAAACAAACAAAATCAAATCCCCAAGAGAAAGGAAATCAAAATAGAAGACTATAAAGAAAAAATGGAAAGAATTAAAGAACTCAAGAGGACATCACTGATAATAAAAGGACTTATTGAAACAAAAAAACACTTGGAAGAACTGAAAAAAGAAAGTAATTCTATATTGGATGATGCCGTGAAAATAATGGATAAAAAAGCTATGCAAGTTAACAAAAATTATCTTAGAACCAATTAGCTGTTCGTTTGTCCTGGTGTAGGTGATTCATCTATTTGCCAACTATCTGAACCATCTGGTACTCTAGCAGTTGAATTACCATCGTCAGATGAGGCAGGTGGGTTGTCTTCAACATTTCCATCGTTGAAACTACCATAAGCAACCTGGTCAACAATAACCCCGTCTTCTCTTAGTATTATTATGTCTCTAGTGTTTGTAAGCCCGAATCCAAAGTCTCCGTCAGATTTATTCAACAAGAGATATCCATTCGCGGATATACTGAAATCATCCAAGCTTTCTTCAGAAGCTGAATCATCTTCAATTGTCCAACCGGTTAAGTTAAGATCGGATTCTCCGGGATTATATAACTCTATCCATTCCATGTCCTCATCATCCGGATTAGACATAAACTCATTGATTAGTATACTCACACCTGATTCTTTTGTCTCGGTAGATGGTATTTCAGATTCGGTCTTGATCTGCTCCATTTTTTCAACCTCAATCTGTAAAGATTCCTCTGCCTGGGCACAGGTTTCAATAACACTGTCCTGACTCATGCCTTGGAATGTCTCAGTAACCTCTCCTCTTTGTTTGATCTTAATTAATTCACCGTCAGGGGTAGTACAAGTCTGTGTTACTGAATCAGGAGTTCTTATTACTTCTAATGAATATTGTTGAGTTGTTATTTTCCAAACAGTTTTTTCAATATCTTCTGTAACTTGGGTTACCATTCCTGGTTTTGATAGTTCCTGACTAACCTCATTAGAGGCTATACTCAAAATGAACCTACCAAAAGCTGTTTCATATGTTTTCTCATACCTCTCAGAACTGAATACCTTTGTCATTTTATTTGGAATATTTTCAACATCGTTAGCCTCCATTCCCAGAACTATCTCCCCAGTTGGGATATTATCAGAAAGTGGACCTGTAACAATAAAAGGAATTGAGAGAAGACCTCCCACGACCGAAGTTAGAAGCAAGATATCAGACAAATTCATACTTATAGTTGAAATTACCTGAATATAAATCTTTCTATTTAATATAAAATTATTTACTGTTTAAAGTTAAATAAGTGTTCCTTGAATTAGATTACTCTCAAAGACCGTCTTAGAGCGTCAAAACTAACCTCCAAGATTTTTAACTTCTTACCAGTAACAACTCACTTCTCAAAAATCACTCTCAAACTCACTTCAAAGATAGTGAGAAATATAGTTTATTATATATTTTTTAAAATATGTTTCATTTATCCCATTTTCTATTTATTTACTATAATATATAACTTTTTACTATAGTTTAGATTAACTTATTTAGCAAAATATATTTTTTTATTAAACCACCAAAATATATAAATACTTTGAAAAGCCAATATAATTAGGATTGAAATGGCGATTAAAGAAACCGAATTAATAAAATTGTTTTTCAGGACTAAGCCTGTTAGAATGCTGGTTACACTGAAAAAGGGACCAAAGTATGCGACCCAGGTATCTAAGGAAATTGACTGTACATACTCACATACAATAAAACTATTGGACGAGTTTGAGGAATTAAATCTAGTTACATTTAAAAAACAAGGTAGGATCAAGATCATTAACCTTACAGAAGACGGAGAAGACCTTGCCCACTCTGTTGAAGGAACATTAATGAAATTATCCAGGATACGGGAAAAGAACAAAGAAGAGTAAGTGACGTTAAATAGTGACACATTTTAGCATTCTCTTTCTAGATGGTAGTCTTTCAGCGATTTATCATGGGGGTTTGTCTCTTAATATATAAGTGAATGCTCTAGACCGACACGTTTAAGTTATAGAAGTAACATAATTATATCATTGTGTCAGTGATTAATGATGGAAATAAAAACCTGGGTAATTGGGAAAGTGGATCTGAATGAACTTAAATGGGATGAGTTTCTTGAGTTAGTATTTCCTAGACAGCCTAAAATGCGTGAATGTGCGGATAAAATACTAAATTACATCAAAGATAATCCAGCAACCATGAACGAAATAATCAAAGAAGAAGGATTGGTTAGGGGCACAGCTTATGATGCCTTTGATGTACTACGAAAATTTGGGTTAATATATAGGAAAGACAAGTATTCGCCATTAGTAATTTCAGAACAGTTCTCAAAAGCCTTGGAAAGGCTATCTAAATATTGGAAAAATTGGGTTAAAGAGAAAGTGAATTAAATTGCTTTTTGGGCTATGGTATTCACCCGAAAAATAACTCTAAAAAAGGGCATTTTTGAGCTAAAATATCCGCTTTAATATATTAAATTTTGAAACTAGTTTAGCTAAATAATATTCTAAAAATATATTAATCATAACAATATTTTTGATGATATCTTTAAATTATATTATAAAAAATAACTTTTAATTTACATAATATCTATTTTTACACAAAAGTGAGAGTTAATTTTAGAAACATGGGAAGAAATTTTCGGTGAAAAGGGGTTCTAGAAAGGCTGAAATAGGTAAAAAGGTAAAGAAATGATATGAAATTGATTAACAAAACAAAAAACAAGATAATAGCAACTAATGTAATAGACCGAAAGGGTACTGGAGCAATCATAGGCCTAATTCCATACAAAATAAGGAATGAGTATATCTATGATTATCTGAAGTGGAGAAAATTCGGTGAAAATGATGTTATGGTATTCAAAGTGAGAGGTAAAGGCAGTGTCCACACATGGTTTATGAGTTTCCCAATAAGTGTTTTCTTCCTAAATAAAGACATGAAAGTAACCGATAAGGTCAAATTAGAACCTTTTGAGATATATAAACCAAAGAAAAAGTATGAGTATTTCATTGAATTAGACAGTTCATGGATAGATGAAATAAGAATAGGGGATAAATTAAATATAGAGTGAGAGTATAATATCTAGAAATTTACTGAGATTCACTGACTAACCTCCTAAGTCCATCAGTAATTGGATGGTAAATTCCTCTGAAACCTTCTGGAATAGACTCTGTACCAGATAACTGAAGTATAATCCTCGGACCAGGGTGAACCATAAGTGAAGGTAATAGACCATTATATGCAGGATAATCTGTCGTTGCGACAGCATCATACTCGTCCCCATGTTCCCCTAGAAAAGCAGTTAAATTATCAGGACCAATGTAATGTTTAATCTCAAGACCAGGGACCCCTCTACCGATATTTTGTAAAGAATGCTGATGAGTATCACTTACAACCAATAAAACTTTCATGTAAACCACTAGTAATATTATAAGATAAATGGTTGTTGAGATATAAAAAGTGAGATTATTTCTTAACTTCAATACTCTCAATAACCACATCATTCACAGGAACGTCCTGATGCATCCCAACAGAGTGAGTCTTAACCCCACCAATAGCATCTACAACATCCAGACCCTCAGTAACCTTCCCAAAAACAGCATAACCATATGGGTCATTACCACCTGGGTTTAAAAAATCATTATCAACCAGATTGATAAAGAATTGTGATGTAGCACTATCGGGATCATTTGTTCTTGCCATTGATATTGTACCCCGATCATTCTCAAGCCCACTTTCTTTTGCTTCATTCTTTATTGGTGGATAAGTAGCAGACTTCTCCTTCATTCCAGACTCAAAGCCACCACCTTGAATCATGAAACCATCAATAACCCTATGAAAGATTAGGTCTTCATAATACCCGTCTTTAACATATTTAAGAAAATTCTTGGTTGTTTCTGGGACCTTTTCCCCATCAAGCTCAAGCTTAATTGTACCCTTATTGGTCTTCATTTCTACTGTTACCATACCCAAACTCTTGGGTTCAGAAGTATTAATTAATTTTGGAACAACAAGAACGCCTATTATGACTAATATTATAACCGCACCAAAAATGAGAACATTCCTATCAATCCGAATTTCCGTAGTCATAGTTAATTATTGGTGGGTATGTTTTTCAATGTTTCCAGATTATACTAACAACCAAAAGTGAGAGTTAATCTTGTAAACTTGGGAACCCTTCCAGATTTTTTATACCGTATATTTCAATTAACTTCTTCTTCCCTTCTCTTGTCTTAGATAGTTCCTTGTAAATTCTTTGATGATTTTGAAAAAGTGAGTTGATAAATTGATTATGAATACTTCTCCATTTATCAGGATTATTTTTGACGAAATCAGCCCATCTTTCTATTTGATCCTGATGTGTTTCTCTCATAGCCTCAACTCATTAATCATTTGTTTGACTTTACCTATTTCTTCTTCATTGATTCTATCTTTGTATATTTTCCTCAAATAATCGGCATCTTCCAGATCTTTAGGAGATTTCAATAGCTCTTCCTTAAAAGCTACGTTCATATTAACCGAACTGAACCATACATTTAATCCAATCAAAGGTAATCTTTCCTTTGTTTTGAACTGGTAATCATCTAGCTTATCCTTTCCGAATTTAAGTTCGATCTCAGGTAAGGGAACATCTTTACGGGAATATCTCACTGAAGTTTTGTTTTTCAGATAATCATAAATCTCATCTGAATCAGGGCTTTGTATACAAACAAATCCTCTTTCTACCAAATTCTTATGTAATTCTTCGAAATCATTCCTTTTCATTTCTCTTATTATTATATCTATATCTTCTGTTCCTCTAGTCCTACCTGATGCTATAGCAACGAATCCTGAGACTACTATGTATTCCACATGATCTTCCAGTATTTCACAAAAATCGTTACAAAACTGGTTCAATATATTCTTATCTGAAGCCTGTCTTTCCATGAATATTAGTAGAATTCCAGAAATTTATTCTTGAAAAGTGAGAGTTAAGTTAAGGTTTTTAGATTTAATTATTGCCTCTATAGGTCTTATTTTATTAGGACTAGGATATATACGACTGTAATTTTATTAACTAATCAACTATTTCGGGTAGTATCCATTCAGGTACCCAATAAGGACGTAAAATTACTCTTTCATAAGGGTTTCCTTCTAAATATGATGTTCCTCTTATATCATCCCAATGACAACCTGCTTCGGGGCCTTGAGGATCAGGAAAAACCCAAAGTGATTCTATAGGGGGTCCTACTCTTGTTTGGATAAATACATAATAAGCTGGCCAATGTTTTCCTAAGTTACCGAATACTTTCTCTTCCGGAATTTCACCTCCAAAATCCCCACTTGGATTTATACAAAAATAAACTGCTTCTTTTCCTACCTGAATTGCTCCACTCATGTTTTCACCTAATGCCATTATATAGTAACAACTACTATTTAAGTATTTCTATATCGTAATCACTAAATAATAATAACATTATTTTGGTGTGAGCACAAAAATATATCAGTCGAGTATGTAACTTTTTGGAGTCAAATATTACTATAATTCTGGTATCAAAGTGAGAGTTAATTACAAAAACTTTAACTGATAAAAATCCAAGTAATCTAGAGGTGAATTTATGGGGAAAATATGGGAAAGAACTTTATTTATGGTTAAACCAGATGGGGTAAAAAGAGGTTTAATCGGCGAGTCTTTTAGAAGAATAGAAAATATCGGACTGAGTATAATAGCAATGAAGATGGTCTACCCAACAAGAAAACAAGCGGATGATCATTACCCAAGTGAAAAGGATGATATTGATTGGTTTAAATCTGTTGCTAAAAAAGGTAGGGAGGCATATGAAAAGAAAGGTATGGAATTTCCTTATGATGACATGGAATATGCTAGAAATATTAAAAACTGGTTAGTTGACTATATAACCTCTGGACCGGTAGTAGCTGCAGTTGTTGAAGGCCCTAACGCTATTAGCATGATTAGAAAGTTATGTGGAGCAACTGAACCTGCACAGGCGGAAATAGGTACAATAAGAGGGGATTTCTCAGTTGATAATTATAAACTTGCGAATAAACTTGAAAGACCACTGAAAAATTTGGTTCATGCTTCTTCCAGTGTAAAGGATGCTGAAAAGGAGATTAAAGTTTGGTTCGCCGAAGAGGAGATACTGGAATATAAGAGATCAGAAGAGGGTGTGATGTTCGATCCAATTGAAAAGTGAGAGTTTCAAGGGAAAAATCCTTGTCACAAGTTACAAAAATCCTGATTTAGATGGAACTGCATGCATGATTGCTTATTCTAAATTACTTAAGGAATTAGGGATTGATACCGAGAGTGGTTACTTCGGTAAACTCAATCCAGAGGCAAAATATGTTCTTGAGAAATTCGAAATTCCCTTCCCAAAGAAGGGAGATAATATTATTGAAGATTCTGATGGTATTGTTATCGTTGATAATGTTAACCCAGATGGTTTATCGGATAAGATAGACCTCAAAAAGGTCATAGAAATCATTGACCATCATTATTCTGAAAGAAATCTTTTAGAAAATTACCCAAATGTTAAAGGTCAGATAGAAAAAGTAGGTGCTGCAGCAACACTGATAGTCGAGAGACATATGGATTCCAAAGTAACTGTGGATAAAGATTCTGCTATTCTCCTTTATGGTGCTATTATTTCCAATACCCTGAACTTTAAATCAAACACAACAACTGAAAGGGATAAGAAGGCAGCGGAGTGGTTAAAGGACTTCGTCAATATCCCAGATAACTTCGTAAGGGATATGTTTGGGTCAAAATCGGATTTAAGTGGTAAAAATATGTATAAGATATTATCTGGGGACCTAAAACAACTCACTAAAGAGTCTCTTTATATCGCACAATTGGAGATAATTGATCTGGAAAAAACATTAAATGAAAGAAAAGAAGAACTAATCAAAGCTCTTCAGAAGATTAAAAAAGATAATAAAGGTAGGTACATTTTCCTGACAGGAATGGACCTGGAGAAAGGATTCAACATATTTATGGTAGTAGATGAAGATAGTAAAAAACTTCTCGAGGATTCCCTAGAACTCGAATTCACTGATAATGTAGCAAAAAGGGAGGGACTGATGATGAGAAAAGAACTGATCCCGATAATTAAAAGTTATTTGTAAAAAGTGAGAGTTCATGAAACCCGGTAAGGATTATATAGGATTAGGAGTAGGTGCAATAATAACAAATGGTCATGGCGAGGTCCTCCTTCTCAAAAGACCGGACACAATAGCCCCAGAAAGAACTACCGCTGGAATGTGGTCAGTTCCCGGTGGTGAAGTTGATTTCATGGAAAATTCTGAGGACGCTGTCAAAAGAGAAGTGAGAGAAGAGATAGGGGTAGAAATTGAGGTAGTAGAACCCATAGAATATCATGATCAGATACTTGAGGGATCCAAGGTACACTGGCATTGTCAATCATTTCTTTCTAAAATTAAATCAGGTGAACCAAAAATACTTGAACCGAATAAATGTGATGCTTTAGAATGGTTTGATTCAAAAAATTTACCCAAAAACTGCGGAATAGGGCATGTGGTTGTTCCTTTGTATAAACTTGGATTGGTCAGTAAAAGTGAGTATAAGAAGAGGCTGAAAAATACTCCCGAAAGTTGAAAATAATGAATTTAGACGTTTTAAAGGAAAATAAGAAGACTATAGTAGGTATGGGTATTGGAATCTTAGTAGGGATAATCGGGCTTCTTCTATTTCGAAATATTCTAATCTTTACCGTATTCCTTGTAGTTACTATGGTTTTCAATTTTTTCCAGAGTAGAATGCAACTTCCATTTGACCTAAGTCCTTCGATGGCACTTCTGATACTTTTTTCAATAAAATTAGGTTTTATGGAAGGAATGGTGTTTCTGATATTGGGTTCAATTGTACCAAGTATAATAGGTGGGGGAGCCAATCATATGACTCTTTTCTTCTTCCTCCTGGCTATGGGGGTAAGTTATCTGGGTTCTTTGTCATTGATAATAAACCTGAGAATTTATGGAATTATACTCATTGTGGTTCAGAGCATATTTGGTTATATAATTATAAAGTTTTTCTCAGATGATCCCACAGATTTTCTATCCATCTTTCTGGGACTTTTTGTAAATATTGGCTATTTTCTGATCTTAACTGAACTGATAGCTGGGATATTAACTTGAATGAAGCTTATTTCTTTGTTTCCCTAAAAAGTGAAACATGGGTTATTGGTATTGTTTGGATTGCAGAAAAGTAGTGGATACTTACATGGACATATTCAAGGGTTTCTCACTTTGCTGTAAGGTCTGTGGAAGCACAAGATTAATGAAGCTAAATAAGATGAATGATAAAGAATTTGATAAATTTGTGAAAGAATTCAAAAGGAGAACCGGGGAGGTAGAATAATGAGGATTTACGTTGCATCGAAATTCGAAAATCAGGATAAAGTCCAGGAAATTTACAAAAAACTGAGGAAAAATGGTTATAAAATAATTTATGACTGGACAAAACATGAACCGATAAAACCATACAAAGAAAATCCAGAGAAAGCAAGGGATCTTTCAGAGAAAGAGGTCGTTGCTGTAAAAGATGCAGATGTATTCATATTACTAACCACCGAAAAGGTCGATCGAGGAATGCACGTGGAATTTGGAACGGCGATAATTTCAAATCTCCTGACCGGTAAACCAAGAATATTCGTACTAGGAGAGTTCAATGACAGATCTACATTTTATTTCCATTCCACTGTTAACCGAGTTGGTACGATAGAAGATGTTATTGAAGAACTAAGAAAGTGAGGCTTATGGTAAAAGAAATGACACTAAAAGAACTACAACAATTTCAAGTCAACTTTGATAAAAAATACTTTGGTAAATACTGGGCCGATAAAGGTGACATAGACCAGAAAATATCCTTCCTGAAAGATATGACTATAGCATTAACCGGGGAATTGGGTGAGTTCGCGAATATAATAAAAAAAGTGAGTAGAGACAGAAAAAATCTCGGTAGTAAACCAAGTAAAGAGAGAACTGAAAAACTCAAAGAGGAACTCATAGACTGTTTTATCTATTTGATAATACTTTCTAATATTCTTGAAATGGATATAGAAAAGGAATACCTCCAGAAAACAAAATTAAATGAAAAAAGATTTCAGAAGTACCTGTAAGAATAAAATTGGGAAAAAGAAAAACTAGCCCCTAAATATCTTACTTCCTATCAAAGGTATTAAGGCTACTCCAAAAAGGAGACCCATTACCAATACTGTTCCACCCACTTGAGTGGCGGCAAATTCCAATGACATACCTAATAAAATTAATAGTATGATTTAAAAGTTTTAGAGGTATTTTATTACAGAAAAGCTTAAATTAACCCTCTTAAACACCAAAATTCTTGAATTAAATAGGTGTTAAAACGGGGTCAAAATTGTGATTTTTTGGCCAAAAATAAGGCAAAACTATAAGTATTTATATCATTAAATCTTATTTGATAAGATATGGAAGCAAACTTTATAAGACGAATAAGAAAGAGTGGTTCCAGTAATTGTATAAATATTCCGGTCGAGATAGTTAAGTTGCTTGGATTGGAAGAAGGAGAATTGGTAAAAGTTACTATAGAAAAAATAAGAAAAGAGGTGAGTTATGATGGCGAGTCATAAAGTAATAGAATATGGGACTGAAACGTGTCCATGGTGTAAAATAGCAAAGGATTTCTTTGATGAGAATGAGGTTAAATATGAATACATAGATGTAGGTAAAGACAGGGAAGCGGCAATGAAGATGATAGAGAAAACCGGTCAAAGAGGAGTACCAGTAATTGAGATAGACGGTGAAT
>WJKS01000095.1 GCA_014728985.1 Candidatus Aenigmatarchaeota archaeon | reverse complement strand
GGAATAACTCGAGGGGGTGGAGTAGGTACGTCAGCAACATAACATCCATAATCCATTGCTGTTCTTGTAGCTGGTCCTACTTGAGCATTCGGGACACCTTCTCTTGCAAGCAAAGCACCTATAGTTCCTCTGTTGGTATCATACCACCCCTCTGGTAAATTGATACCATATCTTTTCAATACACCTGAAGCTCCCTCTGTTATATAAACATGTTTACGTGGCATGAGATTTATTTAGAAGGGAAGTTTAAATAATTCAATAGTATATTCGATATTGGGAGATTAATTATGTCAAGTCAAGATCCAATAGGCCTAGGAACCAAATTCGAAATGAATACTTTAAGATGGTTAAGAGAAGCGGACCCTGGTAATCCAAGACATTTACTTGATTATTTAGGGGATAGACATGATCATCTTGTTACTGGTCAGCCTCAAGAAGTAGCTCCTCAGTTACTGACAAGACATTCTGATCGGATAGGTTTATGGGTTTCATATGATCCTGTAGCAGGAGGACCAGCCTTTTATCCAACAGATTAAATCCAACCTGTTATAGGAAGAAAATGGGGACTTGTCAAGGATTATTATATAGGTAGATTTTTTGGTAGAGATAAAGGAGATTTAATAACAGTTGCTTGTACTTTGTTATATGGTGGAGATCCGGCTATGAGACCACCAGTATGGAGATATGTTACTGGAAGAGATTTGAGGACAAATGATTTGAAGAGACTTGGGATTTCTGATGAGTAATCATTTAATATCATTCGAGTAATCTATTCCTTATGATAGACACACATTGTCACCTACTGTACAAAGGTCTGAAAGAAAAACACGGAGAAATAATAGAAGACGCAAAAAAATCAATGAAAGCAATAATTAACTGTGGATACCCAGGTGATGTAGAAAAATCACTAGAATTAAAAAGAGATCATGATGGGTTTATCTATCTTAGTTTGGGTTTACATCCGATTGATATAGTTAAGATGAGTGATCAGGAAATTGATGAGTACATAGATCTTGTTCGCACACACAAGGATGATATCGTAGCAATAGGGGAAATAGGATTGGATAAACACTGGTACCCTAAACCCGAGCAACAGCTTAGATTGGAAAGAGTGTTCCAACAAATGCTTGACCTTGCTAAAGAATTACAATTACCTGTAATTCTTCATACCCGAAAAGCTGAACAGGAATGTTTTGACATAGTCAGAGAGAATGGTTTCAAAGACGTTGTATTTCACTGTTATGCTGGTAACATGACCTTAGCGAAAGATATCAAGGAGGAAGGATACTATATCTCAATCGGTACTAATCTTATGAGATCAAAAAATACCAAAAAATTAGCACAAAGGTTTCCGTTAGAACAATTACTCACCGAGACAGACTCACCGTTCCTATCACCTTATCCTAAGAAAATTAATGTTCCTCAAAATGTGGGATATGTCCTTGAAAGAATGTCAGAATTAAGAGGTTTACCTGTTGAAGAGATAGATAAGGTTATTGAGAAGAACTGCGAGAAATTATTTGGGATATAATTACTTTTTCTTTCATTCCAACCCTACCGTTACCAAACTCAGATACCTTAATTAGAACTAATTATGTTGGGGTAAGAGTTGAGGCACGTAGTTTAATTGGATAAAACTACTCTCTGACTCAGGGTAAGATGTGGGTTCGAAACCTCTTGGAGGAATTCCCACCGTGCCTACCCCACCTAATCCTATAAAATAAAAGAAGAGCACATAGCTCAAATGGATAAAATTCTCCGACTCAGGTAATTAATTAATAATGGTAAATACTATTTAAACATTTCGTTGATCAAGGAGTGTGATAAATTTCATTCCAACCCTACCGTTACCAAATTCAGATATTCTTATACCATGATAATTTCTACCAAGATGGCGTTTAAGCGACAGAAATACCAGAAACTAACTCTAGGTTCAAAGTACGATAGGCACACAATACCTATATTTCACGCCTCGTGTGGTAATAGAACAACCCCTCTGCTTAAGACATTAATGACCAATCGCTGTATGAATGACTGCAAATTCTGCCCTTTCAGGGCTAACAGAGGTAAAAGTAGGGAGGAATGGGAACCCAAAGAGCTTGCAAGGGTCGCCGTCAAACTTCGCAAGTTGAGAAAAATCGAGGGGGTATTCCTCTCTTCCTCTGTGAAAAGAGATCCAGATTATTCTTTTAGAAGACAGGTAGAATCTGTCCAGGAAATGAGAAAATTGGGTTTTACTGATTATGTCCATATCAAGGTAATGCCAGGAACTTCAAGAGATTTGATAAAACAGGGTGTCAAAGTTGCAGACAGGGTCGGGATAAATATAGAATTCCCAAATAAGGGTCATTATGAAGATATGAAATTACACTTGGATTTTAAGCAGGATATTCTTAAAAGGCTCAGATGGTTGTCGGAAGAGGTCAAAAAAGTACAAGAGCAAGGTAAATGTAGAGCTGGAATGGACTCACAGATAATAGTAGGAGCTTCAGATGAAACTGACAAGGAAATAATCAAGATAAGTGGATATATTTATCAAAAATTGGATGCCAGAAGGATTTATTACTCAAAATTTGAGCCTGTTCCAAATACGCCCCTTGAAAATAAAGATCCTGAGAATCCTTGGAGAGAGTATAGGTTGTATCAGAGTTCGTTCTTGCTCAGGGACTATGGGTTCAAGTCAAAGGAATTCATTTTCGGGGATGACGGTAGATTAGATCTGAAAGAAGATCCTAAATTCACAATTGCCAAGGAAACTGATTTGTTAGTTGATGTTAATGAATCTTCTCGGGAAGAACTGTTAAAGGTTCCTGGGATAGGCCCAAAAATATCCGACAAAATACTCAAAAAAAGACCATTCAAAAATATCCCTGATCTCAGAAGAGCTGGCGTGATTCTGAAAAGAGCGAGTCCATTTATAGAAGTCTCTGGTGTCAGGCAAAGTAAATTGAATAAGTGGTTGAATTAGAAAGTATTTTTATCTATTCGGTTTCAATACATGTATACCTCTAGTACCCAGTGCTTCATATGCTGTATTAACATCAACTAAATTAACATCAGGGAATATTCGAGCCAGATGAGCCATTATAGGTGAAGGATCATCAATTCTATAAGTACCATCACCTAAACATTCAGAATAGGATGTTACGGCGTATGCAGTATGATCTAAAAGGTCCGGATCAACATATCTTGACATGAATTATTAGATGTTAGCCAGATATTAATACTTTACTCGGGTCTCCCTCTAATTCTTCTACCTCTAGAGATCCCAATAATGATCCCAATAATCAGAACGAGAATAATTATCCCAATGACTGTAGCTAATCCAAAATTATAATTAGCAAGATTCTCAGGGAGGTAAATTGTATGCCCCATAATTAACTTTAGAACTGTTAGACTTAAGTGATTGATGGTCAGGGAAAATTCTTATACTAATTTCACGAATAATTAATTTAGGTGATTAATAATGGGATGTTTCTGTTGTGGAAGTAAGAAGAAGAAAAAGGAAGAGAAAAAAACCAAGAAAAAGAAAAAATAATAAGACGAATTTTACTTAGGATCAATTGTTTTTCCTATTTCCTGAACTTTTAAATACTTAATGTTCAAATATACTCTGAACTATCTATATCATTAAATAATCGATTAACCAAGAATAATTGGATTGAGGGGGAAAAGATGGAAGAACAAGAATTTGACCCAGAAATTGAAGATGAATGGGACGAAGAGGATTATCTCAAAGCCTTTTAATGGTTTCTGAGACTGGTTTTTAACTATTCTCTATTATTGCTTGTCTAAATTCACCTAACCTACCTTTTGTGGTTATAGGTTTATACGCATAGTTTCTACCAATCAGCCCTTTATTGGTTTTTTCATCTATCAGAACTTCTCCTTCCCATCCTGACCACTTCTTGTTATTTTTTCTTTGGATTTTTTTTACTGATTCGGATAGATCCCTTGTTCTTTGGTTAATTATTTTTCTGTCAAGTTGTTTCATTTTAGATGCTTTTGTTCCAGGTCTTGGCCAATATTTTGATACATTGACTACATCAGGTTTTATTTCTTCTAATAGTCTCAGTGTTTGTTTGAAATCATCTACAGTTTCACCTGGAAACCCCGCTATTACATCTGTTGAAATCGTAATTTTTGGGAATTTTTTTCTAAAGACATTAACTATTTTTCTGAAATCGTCAATTTTGTAACGTCTGTTCATCCTTTCCAAAATCCTGTCAGAACCCGACTGGACCGGTAGATGAAGGAATTTGAATATTTTATCTGATTTATAAGATTCTACCAATTCCTCAAGGAACAGGTTAACATGATTCGGGTTCATCATTCCTACTCTTACAAAGAACTTACCTTCAATTTTCACTATCTTCTCAAGTAGTTCTGGAAGATTTTCTCCGATATCTTTTCCATAAGCACCCATATCCTGGGAAGTTAACCATATCTCCTTAATGCCTTGTTTTAGACTTTCTCTAATCTGTTTAACAACTAATTCTGATGAATAGCTGAACAGTTCACCTTTAGCAAATTTGACTTGACAATAACAACAATTTCCCAGACAACCGGTCGAAACCTGTACTATATCAATAACAGGATTTATCCGAATTTTTGGTAGGCATATTTTAGGACTTTTCAAATCTTTTATCTTTACAGTTCTTTTCCCTTTTAATGCTTCCCTTGCAGCCTCACATATATTTTGAATTGAATTAGGTCCAATCAATGACGCTTCAGGGGCTATTTTTTGGATCATTTTCCCCTCTGCCTTGGACATACATCCCGCAACAATTAGGGGTTTACCAGTTCTTTTCAAAGTTTTTATCCTGTGTTTCATTCTGTTTTCCGTTGGTGACTTTACTATACAGGTATTTAGGATATTCAAATCAGATTCCTTAGAAGAGTTAACAATTTTGAAACCCTCCTTTTTCAGTAAACCCAACATTATTTCAGAGTCGGACTGGTTTGCACTACACCCATAAGTTTCAACATAAATCCTCATAGTCTATTTTGGGTGAGATAAATTAATGAGTTTTAAGGATGTTGGTTAATGAAGTATTTTTCCCTTGCCTATTTTGTTTTCAATTTTTCTCAATATTTTTTCTGGGTCACTTATCCCCTTCATGATAATTTTCTCTTTAGTTCCGCCTATACTATTCACAAAAACGTCTCCAAAATCTAAGAATACTCCTAAAACACCTTTTTTCATAGATACATCTGATACTAACGACCAGGGAATAATTTTTTTCTTTTTTGCAATGATACCTGATACACTTTCGATATTCTCATCTTTGATAATGTATTTATCATTTAGAATTGAATATTCCGGGAGAAGAATCAGATATATGGCAGGGAATGATAGCAAGTAGATAAAGAGCGGTGGAAATATATCCAAAATATAGATGAAAAAAATCATTGACAAGAAAAGTAATGCAAAAATATACCCAATAAAAAAAGATTTTCTTGACCTTGATAGAACAGTTTTTTTCATAGTAATAATTGAAACTTTTACAAATAAAGATACTACGTTTTTCTTGAGAATACTATTCCAATAGCAAGAGATAATATAAACGATACTAGCAAACTCTGTCCTAAATCAGCCTGAAATATAAAAGTTCCCAAGAAACCAAGGAAACAAAATACTCCTAAACCCACACAAATCCCACTTTCCATTTTTTTATCTTTAGATTTTTTCCTCGCCAAATTCCCACACCTAATTGTTAATAAAAGTTTTCAGAAAACTTCGGATAATAAATAAAATAAAAATAAAAAAATCCTAAAGTTTCTTTTCATATTTCTTCGCTAACCTAGCAACTGTGTCCTTTAGACCAAGTCCTAAAGCAATCGCTACTCCGAGTCCTATTGATGCCACTGATATTATTATAATCGTATTTATGAGATCGTTCGGTATTCCTGCTACTTCAAATGCAATGGAAATTGCTATTACCATTACAAAAATGAAGATTAGTTTCGCCATTAATCCCGAATATTCCTTTTTACTTGCTTTTACATGCTTTTGTGCGTATCTACCGATTAGATAAGATACTACAATAACTACTGTTCCTCCGATTAAGCCTATTATGAGTTCATTTAACTCGTTCAGATACATGGTCAATGTTGCTATCTCTAGTACGTCTACTGCCGCTGTAATAAACGTAAGATATATTATCCATTTTATTACTTCACAAAAGATTTCTGTTACTTTGATTCCCTTGTCTACTTTGAAGTATTTCTCTGCCTTTAGCTTCTTGAATAATTTTCTGAGTAGTTCTGCTACAATCCTTCCTAGTAACCAACCTAGTAGTAGGAGAAAAATCGCCCCTATCATGTTTGGCAGTAACTCAATAAACGAAGTTGCTAGATTTCCCAATACAGTAAATTCTGTTGCCATAGTCATCTAAATAATGTTCGTTATATGGAGTTTTAAGAGTTGTGTAATTATTCAGGAATAGTGAAAAATTTTCACCTTATGGGTTTATTTCCAGTTACCCATAAAAGTTCATTAAATAATCTACTGTTAATAGAAAATAACTTTCTACGCCGAGGGAGGGATTTGAACCCACAAGTCCCGAAGGACACAGGTTTTCCAGACCTGCGCGATACCGGATTACGCGACCTCGGCTTACCAATCAGATGTACTTTTTTGAGAAGTTTAACAATAAATCTATTCCCCCGACAATTAATCCCAATTGCCATCCCAATCCATTAAGGTATACTATACCAAAAACTGCTAACGGTTTAACTATATAACCAACCAGTTTCTTGAGTTTAAGAGCGTATACCAAGGCCTCTATTCCTATTAGAGCGACCAGATAAATACCTAAACCAGAGATATCAAAATACAAGTCCGCAACAAATACACCTATCTTAACAAGTAATTCCATTAAATCAAAGCCCAGGATAAAGAGAAGAATCTGAAATTCAAGTCCTAACTCAAAAGGATCGACCCAAGCAAAAGTTATCAGTAGTATTCCAATCAACGATCTCAGAATTTTCATTCTTACCACAATTATTTCTTTACCTATTACTATTTGTTTTTAGGGGTTAAATGGTTGTTATTGCGATAAGTGGTAAGCCGGGTGCAGGTACATCGACTATTGCTAGGATGCTTGCCGATAAATTGGGGATAAAATATTTCTCACCAGGACAAAAATTCTTTAAACCGTCTGAAAAAGAGGATGATACAACTGAGGCACTGGAGCTTTGGAAGACTGAAAGGGGGAAAAGTGAAGATTTGCACAAAAGAATAGATGATTATCAGCGTAAATTAGCTAAGAAGGGTGATATAGTCATCTGTGGAAAATTGTCAATCTGGGTTCTGAAAGACTTGGCTGATCTGAAAGTCTGGTTGGACTGTGATTTTGATGAGAGAGCTAGAAGAACATCTATGAGAGATGATATTAGCCTTGAAGAAACCAGGGAAAAGTTAAAGGAAAGGGAAAAACTTGAGGAAAAAGAATGGAAAAGAATCTATGGAATCGATAGAAATGAGCAGAAAAATATCGCAGACATT
Source organism: Candidatus Aenigmatarchaeota archaeon (assembly GCA_014728985.1). Classification (GTDB taxonomy): domain Archaea; phylum Aenigmatarchaeota; class Aenigmatarchaeia; order CG10238-14; family CG10238-14; genus CG10238-14. The sequence continues at coordinate 1,483 of WJKS01000095.1, read as the reverse complement.
GTTATTGATAGCACTGAATTGGATCAGGAAGAGGTCATTAGTAGAATTGAGGATCAGATGGGTTCATAGTTCCTTGTGACCTATTAGAAATCTTCCCGGTGATTTTTTAAGCAAACTGCTCATGCTTAAAGTACCCCTTCTTCCCGAATAAGGAACATTGCCGTTAAATGTGCTCAAACCCACAACTCTTCCATCAGCAATACATTCTTCGGGTATGTAAACATGAATTAACATCCCACCATGCCCTGTATCTAAACTTGCTTCTTTATCGAGTGATATATAACCTTGTCCTCTCATAATAGATTACCTCCTTGATCGATCTTGGTAATAAAATGCAATTAATCCCAGATACCGAGTGGATAAAGTAGTGGCCCACATTTCAAATAGTATACACCAGCCTCATTTACATATATAATTGTTCCAGTGTGTTCGCTGTAACCAGGAATATTTATCGAAACTTCTTCACCACCTCTTCTTAAACTATCAAAGAGTTGGGGATTTTCTTTTAAGGCTTCTAAATTGCAACTATCCCGATTTCTCATTTCAATTACCACCTTATTGGTACCAATATCTATTCCTATATATATTACCGCTAGTATTTAAAAGTATTGAAAAGTACAGAACCAATCAAAATAAGCTATTTATCCCAGATAAATACATACTTCATTGGAACAAGAGATTTTAAGTCAGAGGAGAAATTGCATTTACTACAGGCATATCCAACATGGACCTCCTTGTCTATTAGATTAACGCCATAGATTTTCTTGAGTCTTCCTTTACAAGCAGGACATCTCTTGATGTTCTTGATTTTTGGAGATTTTCTTGTCTTCACTTTTATCTTAATATTTGGTACTTTTATTGCGATTCTTCTCACTCTTTTTGGTGAGATTACGAAGTTCCTATTGTATTTCTTTAGTCTCTTATCAACTCTTTCACATAATTCTTCTTGTGTTTCTATTATACCCCTTTTCCTGACAACATCTCTGACGATCTGGTAGACAAAATCTTCCTTAGGAATCTTGTAAGGAACCATGCTTATCTAATATATTTAGGAGTTTTAAGACTTATTTGTTTATCTTACCCCAGAGTTCCTCGATTTCATCCTCTTTGAACGCAATCACAGGTGATAATACCGTACTGAATCTCTTATTATATTCATTTAATTTTCCTATGTCATCTTTCTCTAGGTTAATTCCTGTAACTAATGGTAAATTATCATCAATTTCATCAACATTTTTGACCTTAATTTTCTCCAGATTATCCCCGTAACTCCATTTATCCAGAATTTCAACCGGAAAACTATGATAAATCCTTGTTATACATCCCCTTTTCATCGTCAGCCAACAGGCAACCAGGGATTCACGAGAATCAACATAACAGTTAACTTTTCCCTGTGAACCGAGCGGCATCCCACCAGGACCATCTATCCTTTCAGTGAACACATAACTGTTCTCAGACCTCACCTCAACGCCCAGTTCAGTTT